>DYIZ01000159.1 GCA_020723385.1 Candidatus Aquidulcis sp. | reverse complement strand
ACTTTTCGAGACTTTTGTTAAGGTTCAGGTATACGACTTTATGAGATTTGACACCAAGTTGAAAACCAAGCGCTATTTATGATTTTGCTTAAAAGTGCTAATATCACAAGGATCAAAAAAACACTGCGAACCAATGACAAAGATGGTCGCGCGGCAGATTTATACGCTTCGATGACAGAGGCCGCCTGGCAGAGATAAATACGCGAGACTGCAACAATAAGCGCGCTAAAAATCAGTATTTGAAGCAATGGGGCAATCAGATAGGCATAAATCGCATAGCGCCCACCGATCAGATTGACAATGGCTGTCGTTACGATAACGGGCACTTGAACTATGGCGGTTATAGCAGTCAATTTTCGAAAATGTGCGCGATAAATTCGGAATGCCTCGGTAATGAAGCCTAAGGCGCTTTTGGGGCGGAAGGCGAGTGGCCAAAGACCGATATTTGATTTTGTGTTAAAACTGGGTTTGTCACTCATGGGGAAGATAATTTCTCTGGAGATTTAGGAGGATCAAGTATCGGCGTTTTTTCTGGCCTGGGGGGTAACAGATAAATGCTGACGGATCACATGCGGGATGCCTTCCCCTTTGCGGCGGCGCAGATCGAAGTAGAGTAGGACTGTGACGGCAATGTAAAACGGATAAGTTATGAGAGAAGTGATATTGATAACGAAGCTGATCAGCACATTGAGATAGGGCGTGATTTCGTTGTGTGGAACGAAGCGGTTGAAACCCTCCCTAAGGAGTGTTACGGGTATGTTGAAAATAACAAACAATAACAGAAATGATACCAACAAGATTTCGATAATGCGCCAATAATTTCCTTTGGCCAAGCGCTGACTGCGTTTCAAACTCTCTGAAGCTCCAATGTTTTCTAATACAATAGCATCCATGTAGACAATCCATGGTGCGAGGAAAAAGAGTAGTGAGAACGAGAGGAAAAAGATTATTCCGTATTTGGCCACTATGGGATCGCTACTGATCATTCTCAAGATTGTAGGTGCCACGATGATCAGGATGAGGATAGGGATGGATAGAATTAAGCCAATCAATAAAGTGCTTCCTAGCAATGACCGGTACCGTCTAGAGCCAATCTTATACGCTTCGGTAACAGAAACCGGCATGCCAAGATAAAAACGCGAGATTGCAGCAATGAGCGCGCCATAGGATAAGAAATGGAGAAAATAAGCCAACAAAACGATTATCTTTCCAAGTAGCGAATCACTCGAGTTAACGATTGCCATAATTAAAGCAACCGGCGCCTCCACAACGGCAGTAATGGCAATCAATGTCAGGAAGTTGGCGCGGCAGAGCCGGAACGCCCCGGAGATGAAATCCCAGGCGCTTTCGGGGCGGAAGGTTTGGGACATAATATCGGTCATTGGATGCTCCGGATTCACTCGATTATCAGACAGGGACGGTGTTTATTCGTCAGAAGGATTATATCTCACGGGCTGCCCACATCCCCCTGATTTTGCGGGTGAGGAAAAACAAAAAGGGTTTCGGGCAGAAAACGCATGCCCGAAACCCTTTTTGTCGAAATTCAAGCTATCATCTCTCGACGTGACGGTAGCACGCCACGAAATGATCGGGTTCCGCCTCGGTCAGCATGGGCTGGAATTTGTCGCAGCCCAGGCTTTTGTCCGCGATCGGGCAACGGTCGTAAAAGGCGCAGCAGCCGGTCACCGCCGCATGTTTCTCTTTCAGGTCCACCACCCCGTGTTCCCATTTCTTGTCCAGGCGGGGAACGGAGGCCATCAGCATCCGAGTATACGGATGGACAGGGTTATCGAAGATGTGATCGGTCGCCCCCATCTCGGTCACACAGCCCCGGTAGAGGATGACTGCCTGCTCGCTGATGTAGTGCGCCAGCGAGAGATCGTGGGTGATGAATAAAATGGAGAGGCCGCGTGATTTGAGTTCCGCCAGCAAATTGAGCACGTCTATGCGGGTGGAGGCGTCGAGCATGCTGATGATCTCGTCGGCCACCAGGAATTTGATGTTCAGCAGCAAGGCGCGGGCGATGAGGAAGCGCTGGAGCTGCCCGCCGCTCAGTTGGTGGGGGAATTTGTTCAACACGTGCTCGGGATTCAAGCCAACGGCGCAGAGCGCATCCTCGATTTTGGCATCCCATTCTCTGTCAGGCGTCCCGGGGTAGAATTCCTCCCGGATGAGCCGGAAGACCCGGTCGGCTTTGAAAATCGGGTTATAGGAGCTAAACGGGTCCTGGAAAACCCCCTGCACGTTGCGGTAATATTCTTTCAGATTTCCGCCACTGAGCGTGGAAATATTGGCGTCATTGAAGATGATGTTCCCCGAGGTGGTCGAAATCAGGCGCAGGATCATCTTGCCGATGGTGCTTTTCCCGCTGCCGCTCTCGCCGATCAGGGAAACGACTTCTCCATCCTTGACGTTGAAGCTGACATTGCTGACTGCATGGAGTTCCTTGCCTCCAAAAGCGCCAACCCGGTAAACCTTCGAGATTTCTTCAAGCTTGAGCATGCGTTCCGGCCTCCTTCCAACATGCGATGAAATGCCCTGGCTCGATTTCGACGAATGGCGGAATCTCGATGCATTTCTCGAAAGCGATGGGGCATCGCTCTCTGAAACGACAGCCGACAGGAGGATCGAGCAGCAGGGGCGGGTTGCCTGGAATGCCAGTCAAGCGCCTCTCTGTATATTTCACGCCAACTTCGGGCAGAGATGAGATTAGCAGCTTCGTATAAGGGTGCCGGGGCGCATGGATGATCGTCTCGGTAGAGGCTTTCTCGGCCAGTTGACCGGCGTACATCACCATAATGCTGTCGGCGATCTGGTACAGGATCGAGATGTCGTGGGTGATGACGATGGCGCTGTTGCAGCATTTCCGGTTGCGAAATTCGACCAGCATCTCGGCGACGGCCTTTTGGCTGGATACGTCGAGAGCGGAGGTGATCTCGTCTGCAATGAGCAGCGAGGGGTCCAGCAAGGTTGACAGCACCATCACCATGCGCTGTTTCATGCCGCCGGAAAGCTCGATCGGGTACATGTCCAGCACATCGTGCGACAGTTTGACGAGATCCAGCCGCCGTTTCAACTCAGGCAGGATATCCTTGAAATCAACTTTTCGCGATCCGAGCAGCTCGGCAGTCATCCTTCCGATCTTGCGCGTCGGGTTCATGGCATTCATGGCGTACTGCGGGATGATGGAGATTTTCTTGAACCGAAAGTCGTTCATTTTCTCCGTATCCCAGATGGGGAGTTCTTCGCCATCGAGGGTCACGCGGCCCTCGATGAAGCGCATCGGGAGAGCCAGGCGGATCAAACTGTGGCCGAGGGTGGTCTTCCCGCAGCCCGATTCGCCCGCCAGCCCCATGATTTCCCCATCCGCGAGGGTGAACGTCGCGCCGTCTAACGCTTTGACATCTCCACGCAGGGTTTGGTAATAAACTCGAAGATTGTCTACTTGTAAGCTCATGCTCTCACATCTCCCGGAGCTTGGGGTTGAAAACTTCGTCCAGCCCAACATTCATCACATACAACGCGCCGACAATGGCTGTGATCGCCGCCCCCGGCGGGATGAACCACCACCAGTGGCCCAGTAACAGCGACCCCCACAGCACGGCGTACTGCATCATCAGGCCAAGCGAAACCGCGTTGGTTGGGCCTAGCCCGATGAAATCCAGCGTGGCTGCATTGAGAATCGCCCCGCCGAATTGCAGGATGAAAGTCATCACCAGGTAAGACATCATATTCGGCGCGATCTCAGTGAAGATAATCTTCAATGGCTTCATCCCGCTCATTTTGGCGAGATCAACGAAATCCCGCGTACGCAGGGAAAAGGTCTGCGCCCGGATGGCTCTCGCCGCCCAGGGCCAGGCCGTCAACCCGATGAAGATGCACTCGGTAAAGATGCTCCGCACCTCGAGATAGGCAGCGATGATGAGCAGTACGGCCAGCGTCGGGATGACAAGGACGATATTCGTGAGCATATTGAGCAGCTCATCCACGATGCCGCCGCGATACCCGGCAGTGAAACCCACCAGCACCCCGATGAGGGTGCCAAGCCCCCCGCCGATGGCTCCCACAAGGAAGGTGGCGCGCAGTCCCAGAACGAATTGGGCGAAAACATCCTGCCCAAAAAATGTGGTTCCGAACCAATATTCAGAGGATGGCGGTTGAGCGCCTCTGAGATTCACGTAGGCAAACGGCTCATTGCGTGCGAGCACCGGTGCGAATATTGCCAGCCCAAGAAAGAAAAGTATGATGGACAACCCAATCTGCAATTTTCTGTTTCTCAGCGTAAAGTAGAGAAACTCGTTTTTCTTTTTCTGTTTCTTCATGCTGATTCACCTGTCATGCCTCGGCGCGTTCTCGGATCAACCAGGACATAAACAATATCAATTATAAAGTTTGAGAGCAGCACCCCGATGATTATGAATAGAAAGCATCCCTGAATGAGGAAATAATCCTGGTTTTGAATTGCAGCCAGGAGCAGGTAGCCGATGCCAGGATATGAAAATACGACTTCTGTCACCAGAGCGCCGGCAACGATGACGCCCAGTTGCAAGGCCAGTCCGGTAATCTGGGGAAGGATTCCATTCCGAAAGGCATATTGTCTGATCAATTTGCGCGGTGCGCCGAGCGCTTCGAGATAGTGGGAATAATCTGCCTCAAGCTCGTAGATGATCATGTTGCGCATTCCAATCGCCCAACCGCCAAATCCAACCAGGAAGAGGGAAGCAAAAGGTAAGAACCAGTGATGAAAAATGCTCCCGATGAAGGCCCAGGAAAGATGAGGCTGCATATTGAAACTATACGCGCCAGCAATAGGGAAGATGCCCCAGACGATCCCGAAAAACCAGGCGAGCAAGATCCCCAGCCACATGTAGGGCGTCGCGGTGAGGATATAACCGAGCGGTGAAATCGTGTTATCGAGCCATTTGGAGCGCGCCGCGAAAGCGCCGAACTTATTTCCCGCGTACCAGCTCAGCAAGATGGCTGGAACCAGAAGAAAGATATCATAGGGGACGGCGCGCCAGAGCACATCCGTCACTGGCGTCGGAAACAGGTAGGTGCTTATCCCGATGTCACCGTGCAAAAGAGAATTCCAGAAGTTGAGATACTGCTGCCAGAGCGGCAGGTCCAATCCGAACAGATGTGTGTAATAGTCATACATCATCTGGATAGCCGAAGGATTGGAGCTAACTGAGACCCTCGTCAACATATTCCTGATTGGATCACCGGGCATGAAGCGCGGGATCATCCAATCAATCGTCACCGCAAGAAAAAAGGTCAGCGCGTAAATGATGAGCTTTCTACTAAAATAGCGTTGCACGTTGCCTCCATCTCGAAAGTTACCTGGAGTAATAAATTGCCCCTCCTCCTGGATAAGAAGGAGGGGCAATCATTGAACAACCCCGACTTGCTACGGCGTCACAAGTTTTAGGTTAATGAGGGTCATCAACCCTCCTAATTGCCAGTAGCCAGACCAGGTTGTTGGAAGGGTTGGATTGGTTGAATTTTCACTCGGCCAGTTCGTCCAGGTCGAGCTGCTGTACTGAGACCATAGGCCATTGTACCAAAGGGGGATCATGGGCATGTCTGTCAGCATAAGCTCTTGAATCTTTGAACAGGCATCCATCATACCCGCCTCGTCGGTCATTTGCACTTTGGCAAGCGCGTCAACCAGGTCGAACATTTCCTGGTTGTCGTAGCGGCCAAAGTTACCGCTTTGCATTTGTTCCTGGATCGGATGCCGGAACAAGAGGTTATACAGCGTCCACGGGGTGTTACTCATGGATGCCCAGTTGTTCAGGGTCATGTCGAAGGTGCCGCCCTGAAGTTCTGTGTTCCACGCGCCATAATCCGGGGTTGCGGCCTGGATATTGATACCTGCGGCCTGGGAACTGGTGGCGATGATATCAATGGCTGCCATCCAGTCTGACCATCCATTGGGGCAGGTTACTTGCAGCTCGATCTTGGAGCCATCCGGCGCTTCGACG
This sequence comes from Candidatus Aquidulcis sp., assembly GCA_020723385.1. Lineage (GTDB taxonomy): Bacteria > Chloroflexota > Anaerolineae > Anaerolineales > UBA4823 > DYIZ01. Next base: position 10,712 of record DYIZ01000159.1, on the reverse strand, counting down.
AAGCCATCGGCATCCACATCCACATACCCGGCATCGGCGAGCATTTGCTTGGCTTTTTCGGTATCGAAGTTGTAGCCCAGGCTGGCGAGAACATCCTGATTGTCGAACTTGCTCAAGGATGGGAGGAGACCCGTTGGGCTGGCGGCCTTGACCAATTGAGCATAAGCGACATTCACGATGGAGGGGACATCAATGGCGAAGGCTAAAGCCCGCCGGAAAGCGGCGTCATCCATTGGTTTCTTGGTCGTGTTCAGGAACAACACAGCCGTATTGGCCGAGAGCATGTAAGGCGGCTGGGCGAAATAAGTATTGACATAGCCTTTATTGGCCAACTCTGCAACGCCCGGCAGGAAGTTGTTGCTCAGATCAAGCTCGCCCTTGATGACCATACCCAGGGCGACGTTGTTGCTGGAAGTACGGATATCCACGATGTACTTGGGGGCTGGCTTGCCAAACACACTGATGCCCCACCAGGTCTCGTTCCGCATCCAGATGTTGCGATCTTCGGCATTCGACATATACAAGTAGGCCCCAGAGCCGACGGGTTGTTCATTGGCTCCGCTGGTGATCTCTTCTTCCGAGCGGCCTTCCCAGAGATGCTGGGGAACGATGGGGATATTGTATAGATTGTTTTCCCATTCCTGGTAAAGCGGGTCGGCGAAGGCGAATGTCAAATGGGTATCATCAACTACGGTAACACCCGTCAGGTAATTCCACACGGGAGCAAACCAGAGCGCGGCATATTTCTGACCTAGCTCGAAGGTGAATTTGACATCTTCAGCCGTCAATGGCTGGCCGTCGCTCCAGGTGAGGCCTTCCCTTAGCGTCACGTCGAAGGTTGTATCATTGGTCCAGGTACCACTATCCGCCAGCCAGGATGTCATCTGGCCGGTCATTGGGTCGTATGCGAAGAGAAATTCGTACACGAAACCGATTGTTCCGGTTGTATTCGCAAGGCTCCCCGGCTGGAAGGGATTCCAGGTCGAAGCCGGACCCCAGGCAGCGCCGCTGACGTAGAGGGTCTCGTTACGCGGGAAAGTCTCCACGATGGGCATAGCTGTGGCTTCGACGATCTGTGTTTCCTTGACAATTTGTGTTTCCTTGACAACCTGTGTTTCTTTGACGAGCTGCGTCTCGACAACTTTCTTCTCGACCTCGACGGTCTGGATAATGGTCTCGGCCGTAGGGGTGGCGCATCCTGACAAAATCAGGCTGGCTAACATGATGATACTCAGGGCGGTTACAAACAGCTTACGCATTTTCGTTCTCCTTTTGATTTTATCGAGTGATAGATTGAACAAGTCGAGTAAAGTGAGTGATTGTTTTATCAGGTTGCACCTCCTTCAGATGGTAATATCTTGGATTATTGCGTGGGAGCGCTCCCATAAACAGGCAAAATAGAAGATCAGAATTCATCCTTTCTCTTTCGGAATGCGCCGCAAGAATCTCGGATGACCAGCTCCGTATCCATGATGATGCGGCGAGGCGGGGTAGTGCCATTCTCGATCAGGTCAATCAGGATTTCGATTGCTTTGACACCCAGGGATAGATCGGCTGCCGGATGGTGGTCAACTTAGGATTTGGAAATGTTGCCAGAGGAAGATCATCGAAACCGACGATGGCAATATCCTCCGGGATTCTGAGGTCAGTCTCGTGGATGGCGCGTATGGCCCCCATGGCCATGAGGTCAGATGCTATGAAAACCGCATCGGGCTTGGATGCAAGCAGTTCCTGCATGGCGTAATATCCACTGGCCTCCGTAAAATCGCCCTCGGCGATCAGGGATTCATCCACCGTTCGGCCTCGTTCGACCAGGGCTTTGAGATATCCTTCTTTGCGGTCGAGACTGGCTGTGCTGTTGGTGGGGCCAGCGATTGTCCCAATTCGCTGGCGACCCAGCCGGATGAGGTGGCTCGTTGCGGTGAAAGCTGCGGAGACGTTGTCTACGTCAATGTAGCTGACATTGGCAGGGATAGACGGGCGGCCGGCGATAAGAAGTGGAAACCCCGAATCAACCAGCCGGTCAATCAAGAGTTCGCCAATTTGCCCGGTTTGTACCAGGATACCATCGAGCAGGCCCATCCGCGTGACCTGAGAAAATATCTTTTCTTCGTCCTCCCTGGTGCCGGCGAGAAATAAGCCCAGGGTGTAATTGTATTGATTGCACGCCTGGGCAATCCCCTGGGTCAGGCGGGGGAAGTAGGGATCTGCGAAGAACGAGCTGACACTGCGGGGCAACACCAGGCCAACCATTTGGGAGCGTTGGGAGGCGAGTGTGCGGGCGGCAGCGTTGGGATGGTAGCCAGTATCCTTGATGACATTTAGAATCCGCTGGCGAACGTGTTCACGCACATTTGGATGGCCATTGATCACGCGTGAAACGGTCGAACGCGACACCCCTGCTTGTTTTGCTATTTCTTCCAGCGTCAGTTTTGACACACAGCCACTCTTCTGGGGAACCTGGAGATGTGAAGTTGAAAATGAAAAATCGCAATATGAATTGGTAGCGCTCTCAGCGTTAAACATTATATAAAATTTTTATAAATTAGTCAACTGTTTTTGATAGATTAATAGTAAAATTTTAGTGAGGGCTTGGTGCGCGTTCCATCCTGTGCTACGGTTGAGCCGCCGGAAATAAGGTGATTTTAGCCGTTTGAAGGTCCTTGTGGGCCGAAATCCATTGAAATCGCACTCTTTTTGTTAATAATGGCAGAAAATGCTTGACAAAACTTATTACGGTGCTAGAATATTGGGAAAACTGATTAAAATTTTGAATAAAAACCACTAAAACTGCGAGGGCGTATGAAAGGTAAAGTGAATATCAGTGAGATAGCCCGGCAAAGCGGGGTCTCGATCTCCACGGTTTCGCTGGCCTTGAACAACAAACCCGGCGTCTCCCAAGAGACACGTGCGCGCATTGTCGAAATTGCGGCAGGCCTTGATTATCCCGTAAAACCGGCAGCCTCACAGGGGAAGTGCAATCGCCTGAACATCGTTGGGATGGTTGTCAAGACGGATTGGGACATTACCCCTCAGGCTAATCCTTTTTATTCGAAGGTGATCGTGGGTATCGAGGATGTTTGCCGCCGGAGTGGGATCAACCTGCTCTTTGCCACCATGCCGGTGGACGAGAAAAACCAGCCCGTAGAGGTGCCCCAGTTGCTCTTCAACGATATGGTAGATGGCTTGTTGATGGTGGGAACCTTTGTGGATGAAACCATCACATCCATTTCCGGTAAGCGGTCAATCCCGGTTGTTTTGGTGGATGGTTATTCCAACACCGAGAGTTTCGACGCTGTAATCTCGGATAATTTCCGGGCCGCGTACCAGGCTGTCGAATACCTGATCCAAAAGGGGCATCACCATATCGGGTTGGTGGGCAGCGAGGAAAATTGCTACCCAAGCCTGAAAGAACGCCGCAACGGATACCTGCGCGCCCTCAAGGAAAACAAAATTTCAGAGGTTTACCTTGCCAATTTCAATATCAACAAGTCACACGGTTACCAGGAAACGATTTCCCTGCTGAATGAATTCCCCCAACTCACCGCCTTGTTTTGTGTCAATGACGATGTTGGCAATGCAGCGATGAAAGCCGCGCAGAGCCTGGGAAAGCGCATCCCCGAGGATCTCTCGATCCTCGGCTACGATGATACCTATCTTGCCGTTAATTCACACCCCGCGCTGACGACGATGCACGTTGATACGGTCACAATGGGACGCGCCGCCGTGCATCTGCTTTCCCTGCGGGTGGACAACCCATATTCGTCGCGCATGTCATTGATCATTCACCCGTGGCTGGTGGAACGCGAATCTGTACGCAGTCTCTAATCCCATCCCCCGAGTAAGGAGGTTCCTCTCTCATGCTGTATCCCCCGCTGCCCAATATCCCCTGGGAAGAACGGCCTGCCGGCTGTTCCGAAATCATCTGGCGCTACAGCGCCAATCCCATCATCCCACGAAATCTGATTTCCTCCTCCAATAGCATATTCAACAGCGCGGTTGTGCCCTTTCAGGGCAAATTTGCAGGCGTGTTTCGCTGCGATAACAAAAAGCGTGAGATGAACCTGAATCGCGGTTTTAGCGATGATGGAATCAGTTGGGAGTTAGAGAATGATCCCATCCAATGGTTGTGCGATGATCCCGAAATTGGCCAGTTCCAATACCGCTATGATCCACGCGTGGTCTGGCTGGAGGATCGTTATTATGTGACCTGGTGCAATGGCTATCACGGCCCAACCATTGGGATCGGCTACACTTTTGATTTCGAGACTTTCCACTTTATGGAGAATGCGCTCCTGCCCTTCAACCGAAATGGGGTGCTTTTTCCCCGCAAGATCAACGGCAGGTATGTGATGCTCAACCGGCCCAGCGACAACGGCCACACCCCTTTTGGCGACATCTACCTCAGCCAGAGTCCAGATTTGATCCATTGGGGCCGGCATCGTTTTGTGATGGGGGTCAAAGGCGGCTGGCAGAGCACGAAAATCGGGGCCGGGCCGGTACCCATTGAAACCCCGGAAGGCTGGTTGTTGTTCTACCACGGCGTGCTGACCTCGTGCAACGGGTTCGTCTACAGTTTCGGGGCTGCACTGCTCGATCTGGATCAACCCTGGAAGGTGATCGCCCGTGGCGGGCCATATCTGCTGTCGCCGCAGACTATTTACGAGTGCGTGGGGGATGTTCCCAACGTGGCTTTTCCATGCGCGACGTTGTATGATCCACCTACCGGGCGAATTGCCATTTACTACGGCGGCGCCGATACGGTTACGGCGCTGGCTTTTACCAAACTTGACGAGGTAATGGCCTTCGTCAAGGAGAATTCTGATCTTGCAGATTGAGTATCTATCGAAAATTTGATAGGCGTGCCTCGCACGCCCATCAAATTTTCGGCTCTTTTCTGTTGGCCGCGCAACGGCCAGATCAGTCAATCCACAATAAATAATTTCGCCCCGGTGGTTGTGTGCGAGCGGTGGGGTTCAGCGCCGTCGGCGACCTGATAACTTACCCCGGGTTTCAGCGTGAACGTGCGCCCATCTTGCAGTTCGGTGACCAGCTCGCCTTCCAGCACGAGCAGCACATGCCCGCGGCTGCACCAGTGATCGGCCAGGTAGCCTGGGGTGTATTCGACCATACGCACGCGGAGATTGCCGATTTCCAGCGTCCGCCACAAGGCCTTGCCAGCCTCACCCGGATGTTCGCTAGGCGCAACCTGGCTCCAATCCATGAGACAAAAGGGGACATCCTGAATTTTCATAGAATCACCCGGACTGTCACTTCTCCGTGATCGTCACGTTCTCGATAGCATCCCCAATGAAGGTGGGATTCTTGGAAGGATCGCGCCGCGTGAACCCGTTGACGACATCCATCCCGCTGGTGACCTGCCCAAAGATCGTATACCCGCCGTTCAAGTTGGGCGTTGGGCCGAAGGTGATGAAAAATTGGCTGCCGTTGGTGTCGGGGCCGGCGTTGGCCATCGCCACCACACCGGCTTTATCGAAGACGAGGTCGCTGTATTCGTTGACAAATTTGTAACCCGGCCCGCCCCTCCCGGTGCCGGCTGGATCGCCGCCCTGCGCCATGAAGCCTTCCAGCACCCGGTGGAACGTGACGCCATCGAAATACCCCTCCCGCGCCAAGAATACGAAGCTGTTGACCGTGATCGGCGCTTTGTCGGCGTAGAGCTGGATGACGAACTCGCCGCCTTTGGCCATCTTCACCGTGGCGAAGTATTGTTTGGCGGCGTCAATCAGCATCGGCGGGGCGGATGCGTATTGTTTCGTGCCCACCAGCGCCGGGGTGGCAGCATCCTCCTGAACGGCAGGCTGGCTCACCGTTGTCTGGGTCGGCGTGGATGCAACGCTTTTGGCTGCTTTCTGATTGGCGATGATGATCCAGCCAATGGCGACCACAGCCACAACCAGGACGGCAATTCCAATAATCCGGGGGTCAATCTTCTGCCTGGAGGCTCTGGAGCGGGAATATTTTGCTTTCGATGATTTCTTTTTGTTTGTGGACATTTCGGTTTTTCCTGAAAGGGGAATAGGATGGACACCTGCCGGGCCGATTGTAACACCCAATTGCGGACATCGGACAGTGTCTCCTGCATCGGAAAGGACTCCCGGAGTTTCCAAAACCCCGGGAGTCTTTGGCGTATATCGCTGAGCGCGTTGACAGCCCCCCTCAGGTATGCTAGAATAAATCGGATAATTTTAGGGTGAATTGGAGACCCGCATGTCGCTTACTCTCGATCTGCTCGACAACCGCATAGACATCACCCGCGTGCCGTTCAGCGACAGGGGATCGCGCTTATTGATGATGCAATACCCCGGACAGAGCCGGTTGTTCGTCAAGCTCGTCGAGCGGCTGACCAACGTCGAGGCCGGGCCTGAAAGTTACCTGCGGCGGCTGCCTTTCCTCCAGAACGTGTGTTTGACCGATGAGCAGGGCGAACCGCTTGAGTTCGAGATCAGCACCTCCCCCTATTTGCTCACTTTCCACACCCGCCTCGGGAATTTCGGTTTGGTCTTTCAGGATCGGCGAACCCTCGCGTGGCGTATCCCTTCCGGTTCAGCTTCCGGCTTGCGGTTTTACGTCTCGCCCCAATTTTGGCAGTTGACGCCCGCGGGCGGCGTGTTCAAAGCGGTGCGCAACGTCACCTACCAGACCAACGGCGTTGTGCTGCGTAACCAGATCGTTCCCGACGGGGGCGGATACAATGTCGAATTCATCGTTCGCGCGGACGATGAAGCCACCATCACCATTACGATTTACCCCGAAACCAGCCAGCCCAGCGAGCTGGCGCCGTTTTCGATGTCCTGTGCGGCCGCTAAAGCCCGCTGGTCTGCCTGGCTCGACCGGGCGCCGGTGGTGGAGGAGCGGTATCAGGCAACTTACGCTTACGCCTGGTGGATCATGGCGAATAACCTCATCGAATCGCGCGGCAACGTGATCTACGAGTCGATGTCGCCGTCGAAGCTGTCTTATGTTGGGCTGTGGCTGTGGGACAACGCCATCCACGCCCTCGGTTTTCGTCACGTGGACCCAGACCTGGCCCGCAATCAGATTCGCGGGATGCTGGCGCACCAGTTCCCCAATGGGATGCTGCCCGACTCCGTCTACGACGAAGGGATCGTCTCCTCGCTCGACCACCCCATCGTCGGGGAGGTTACCAAGCCGCCGCTGCTGGCCTGGGCGGCATTGAAACTCCACGAAACCGACCCTGATCTTGGCTTTTTAGAGGAAATCTATCATCCGCTGGTACACGTCAACGCCTGGTGGCTCAACATGAACGACGATGACGGCGACGGCCTGGTGCAGTACAACCACCCGTATTCCTCTGGCCTCGATAACAGCCCCTTGTGGGACTACGGGATGCCGGTGGAATCGCCCGATCTCAATACCTATCTATGCGTGCAGATGAACTCGATGGCGGTTATCGCCGGGCTGCTGGGCAAACCCGCCGAGAGCGCCATGTGGCGTAAACGCTCCATATCCATCGTGCGGCGCATGATCCAGGATTTTTGGGATGAAGACGCCGGCCTGTTTTGGGCGCTGCATGACGAAAAACCCATCCGGGTGGTGACGCCTTTCAGCCTCTATCCCTTGTGGACAGGCTACCTGCCGGACGGTATTCGCGCCCGTCTGGTCAAACATCTCACAAACCCCCAATCCTTCTGGGGCGAATTTGCCCTTCCCACCGTCGCCCGCAACGACCCGCATTTCGAGCCGGACAATATGTGGCGCGGGCCGGTGTGGGCCAATATCAATTATTTTTTCGTCGAAGCGCTGCATCTATCCGGCGAGCATGCTCTGGCGGATGCGCTCTGCCGCAAAACCCTGGATATGATCATGAGCCAGGGCACAATCGCCGAGTATTACAACGCCTCTACTGGCGAGATTCCTGCTACCGCCGCTAAAGCCTTTGGGTGGACGGCGGCAGTTTTCATTGACCTGGCGATTCAAGCCAGCCGCCAGAAAGAAAAATTGCCGAATCATGACGAATTCACCTCCAAATAGAGGATACCGAAATGTACATCCTGCGAATCGAACACCCGGTCCCCGACTTCAATGGCTGGAAGAAAGCCTTCGATAGCGATCCCGTCGGCCGCGAGAAATCAGGCGTGCGCCATTACCAGATCTTACGACCAACCGACGATCCAAACTACGTCATGATTGACCTGGAATTTGACACCGCCGTCCAGGCCGAAGCTTTGCTCGCGGCGATGCGCGTCGTATGGGGCCGCGTTGAAGGTACCATCATGATGAACCCCAAAGCGCGGATCGTCGAAGCGGTTGAAACCAGATCGTATTAAGCGCCTATCTAAAAACTGGATTGCAGGCTTTAGCCTGCCAGCTTCGACGGCCTAAAGGCCGCACGCCAGGGTTCCACCCGTTGAAAACGGAGGATCTTATTATGACTCTTGATACCGATCATTCCTTGATCCTCGATGCGCCAGCGGCTGTGCCGGAAGATACCGCGCTTTGCCAATCCTGGCAGGAAATCCTCCTCAACCGGACGCTGATTATCGCTTCCAACCGTGGGCCGGTTTCGTTCACGCGGGATGAGGCGGGAGAGTTGCAGTCTCATCGCAGCGGGGGCGGGCTGGTGACGGCGCTCAGCGGGTTAGCCGAGTATGCAGATGCTTGCTGGATTGCTACTGCCCAGACCGAAGAGGATCGTGCGTGGCGAGAGGGGATGGTTCCTCTCGGAGAGAGCGGGAGCGCCCTCCGAGTGAAATTCATTTCCCCCGAGGCGAAAGCCTACGAAGGCTTCTACCACGTGATCGCCAATCCCCTGCTGTGGTTCTTGCAGCATTCCATGTGGGATATCGTCCGCGCCCCGACCATCAACCGTAAAATATGGGAAAGCTGGGATAACGGCTACGTGTCAGTCAACCGGCTGTTCGCCGAGGCCATCTGTGAGCAAATTATCGCCGCGCCCCAACCGGCCCTGGTCATGCTCCAGGATTACCATCTCTACCTCGCCCCGGGATTCATCCGGGAGAAGCTGCGCTCACGGGCAAAATACACCCTCATGTTCTTCGTCCACATCCCCTGGCCGGGCGCGGAAGACTGGGGGCTGCTGCCCTCGAAGATGCGCCGCGCCATCCTGGAGGGTCTGTGCGCCGCCGACCTGCTAGGATTCCAGACCGCCGAAGATGGCATGAACTTCATCCGTACGTGCGAATCTCATCTGCCGGAGGCGCGGGTCAACTTCAAACGCGGCCGCATCTGGTATCGCAATCACAGCACCCACGTGCGCGATTTTCCCATCTCGATTGACGTGGCCGCCCTCGACCGGCTGGCCGCCTCGCCCGAGGTCGCCGAATTTCATGACCAGCTTACTGAACGTTACGGCAGGCAGCAGTTGATCCTGCGCATTGACCGCACCGAGCCGAGCAAGAACATCGTGCGCGGCTTCCATGCCTTCGACGAGCTGTTGGAGCTGCATCCCGAACATCGCGGCAACGTGCGTTTCCTGGCGCTGTTGGTGCCGTCGCGCATCGAAGTCGAGGAATATCAGAAGTACCTGGACGAAATCATGGGTGTGATCGGACAGATCAATGTGAAATACGGCAGCAGCGATTGGGAGCCGGTGCGCATTTTGGTGGGCGAAGATTATCCGCGCGCCGTGGCCGCACTGCAACTGTACGATGTGCTGCTGGTCAATTCCCTGGCCGATGGGATGAATCTGGTGGCCAAAGAGGGGCCGATTGTCAATCATTGCAATGGGGTGCTGATCCTCTCCGAGCGAACCGGCGCCCGCCAGCAGTTGGAACCGGGCGCGCTGATCATCCCCCCGCTGGATATTTACGCCACGGCGGAAGCCATGCATCAGGCGCTGACCATGCCCCTCGCCGAGCGCCGGGAAAGAGCCGACCGCCTGCGCTGGCTGATCGAACGCGACGATATCGTGGCCTGGCTGTGCCAGCAGCTCGAAACAATCGCCCAACTGAATCTGTGAGGCCATGGGAACCGGTCGGGTCGCCATCCTGCACTACACAGCGCCGCCGGTGGTGGGGGGGGTGGAGGCCGTCATCCTGGCCCACACGGGGCTGATGCTCGAGGCGGGGTTCGACGTGACCCTCGTGGCCGGGAGCGGCGCTGGAAGCGCGCTGCCGCCGGAAGCGAAGCTGGCGCTGATCCCGGAGATGGATTCCCGCCGCCCGGCGGTCGCAGCCGCCTCCGCCTCTCTGGAAGCGGGCCGCTTGCCGGATTCTTTCGAACCCCTCGCTCGCCAGTTGACCGACGCCCTGGGGGAAATCCTGCGAGAGACGGACACCATCATCCTGCACAATCTGCTCAGCAAACATTTCAACCTGCCGTTGACGGCGGCCATCGTGCGCCTGCTGGAAAGCGGCGCGCTCAAGCGCTGTATCGCCTGGTGCCACGATCTCACCTGGACCAGCTCCCATTCGCAATCCAAAGTCTATCCCGGCTACCCCTGGGATTTGCTGCGCACGCCGCAGCCCAAAGTGATCTACGTGGCTGTGTCACGCCAGCGGCAGCGCGAATTGGCCGAACTGTTTGGGATTCCCCCGGAGTGCATCCAGGTGGTCTACAACGGGGTCGAGCCGCAAACGTTGTTCGGCCTCACCCCGGCGGGGACGGCGCTCATCGGAAGATTGAATCTTTGGGAGAGCGATTTGATCCTGCTAATGCCGGTGCGCGTCACGCAGGCCAAGAATATCGAGCTGGCCTTGCAGGTGGCG
>DYIZ01000158.1:1429-16697 GCA_020723385.1 Candidatus Aquidulcis sp. | reverse complement strand
CGCTATTTATGCCACATCCCCGCCTTTTTGGCGAGGGTAACTTGACATTGTCAAATTAGAACCATGAGCTTTCGAACGCAGGGTGAGCCTTTAGAACCGGGGCTGGCGCCGATTTTCCGAATGTCTTTGGCTACCCAGCTTGGCCTGACCATCCTCAACGTGCTCGTTCATATCCACCTGGGGCGGTTTGCGGGGTGTCCATGGTGCATCGTCGCAGTCTGTGCGGCCGGGAATGTGCTTCTGTTGGGTTACCTATCCTGGACAGGGTTTCAGCGCCGCCTGGGCCGTTATTACCTGCCCCTGGCCCTGATTCTCGATGTGTTCCTCGCCCTGCTCGTTCAGAATGAACTGCTGACAGCGGCGGTAGACCCAAAAGAGTTTGTCGGCGAAGAGAACATCTGGCAGGTTTTCATTTTCCTGCTTTTCCCACTCGTGCTCGTTGCATGGCAATACAATTTCCGGGCGGTCGTTCTGTACTGCCTGTTCACCGGTGGGCTAGAGATCGTCATGCTCCATTGGGGCGGGTATGAGCAAATCTTTGCCGATATGACTTACCAGCGCACAGTTGCCATCCGAACCATCGCATTCCTGGTGGTGGGGCACATCATTGCCCACGTCATGAGAAAGCAAAGGCAGCAGCGCCAGGAACTGGCCGCGGCCAACCGGCGGCTGAGTCACTACGCGGCCACTTTGGAGCAGCTTGCCATCACTCAGGAACGCAACCGCGTGGCGCGTGAGCTGCACGATACGCTGGCCCACACGTTGAGCGGGTTGGCCGTCCAGCTCGAAGCTGTCCACTCGCTCTGGCAGTCTTCTCCTGCCAAGGCTCAAACCATGTTGGAAGAAGCCCTCGATGGGACGCGCAGCGGCCTGGGCGAAACTCGCAAAGCCATCCAGGCGCTGCGCGCCAGCCCGCTGGAAGATATGGGCCTGAGTCTCGCCCTGCGCGACCTGGCCGAGGCTGTCTCCTGCCGGACTGGGGCATCCCTCGAGTTGGAATTACCCCAAAGTCTGGATAAGCTTCCCCCCGACGTGGAGCAGTGCTTCTACCGGCTGGCTCAAGAAGCCCTCGAAAATATCGCCCGTCACGCCGGGGCATCTCGCATCACCGTCCAACTGGCTCGCCAAGAGAGATATCTGATCATGACGGTAACCGACGATGGCCAGGGTTTCGACGTCGGGTCGGTGGACAGCCAGAGACACCTGGGGATCAAGGGGATGCGCGAACGCGCCGAGATGATCGGCGGCAGCCTGTCCGTTCACAGCCAGGCTGGAAAGGGTACAACCGTTCGCCTGACTTGGGAGGCAGAGCGATGATCAAAGTGTTGATCTGCGACGACCAGGAAGTGGTGTGCGAGGGACTGAAGGTAATCCTGAGCACCGATCCCGACATCCAGATTGTCGGGATGGCGGGGGATGGGGCCGAAGCCCTGGATTTGATCCCCAAACTGGCCCCCCACCTGGTTTTGATGGATCTCAAGATGCCGGGAATGAACGGCATCCAGGCGACTTGCCGCATTCACCAGGAATACCCGGCGATCAAAGTGTTGGTGCTGACCACTTACGATGCCGACGAATGGGTATTCGATGCCATCCGCAGCGGGGCGGCGGGCTACCTGCTCAAAGATGCCCGGCGGGAAACGCTGGTCGCGGCCATCAAAGATACCGTCGCGGGCAAGACGCCCGTTGATTCGGCTGTTGCCGGGAAGCTATTTGCCCACGTGACCCAAACCGCTCCCAAATCGGATAGCGCCATCGCTCAATCGCTGAACGACCGGGAAAAGGATGTATTGCGCCTGCTGGGCTCGGGTCTCACCAACGCCGACATCGCCGCCCGCCTGTACCTTTCGGAAGGCACAGTGCGCAACTACATCAGCTCGATTTTCGATAAGCTGGGGGTCTCTGACCGTACTCAGGCTGCCGTGCTCGCCCTGCGCTATGGGTTGGCAGACCTGGGGCAGAGATAAACAACCGAGGTGGTTTACACACAAGCCTCAAGCCAGCCCTCGATTTGCCGATAACAGCCCAAAGGACTGGCGATGTTCCCAATATCGAACGCTGCCGATTTGAGCGATCTGACCGCCTACACCCCGGATGTCTCCCGTGGGGCAGATGTTGACGCGCAGCGCGGCGCTGTCTCGCTGCGCCGCGCTGCCGACGAAAAACCCGGCGCGCCCGCCCAACCGGAAGATGAGCGCACCCCGGGGGTGATCGTCGAGATTTCCGCCTCGGGCCGGGAACTGGCTCAGGCAGAAAAGCCATCATCGGCGAAAGATTCAACCGGCTCCCAGGAGAAAACCGGCGCCAATGGCGACCAGGATGCCGAAAATCAGGAAGCCATCCGAAAGCTGAAGGCGCGTGATCTCCAGGTGCGCGCCCATGAAATGGCTCACTTGATGGCGGCTGGAAACCTGGCGCGCGGTGGGATGAGTTTCGAATACGAAACCGGCCCGGACGGCAAACGCTACGCAGTCGGCGGCGAGGTGAGCATTGATGCCAGCGCTGAAGATGATCCCACGGCCACCTTGAGCAAAGCCGCCCGCGTCAAACGCGCCGCTCTGGCCCCGGCTGATCCCTCGCCACAAGACCGACAGGTAGCCACTGCCGCCGATGCGCTGGCAGCCGAAGCCCAGCGTGAGCTGGCGAAGGAAGAAACGGCCACGAGTGGTCAACCAGCCCAATCATCTGCCGGTAAAGGCGCGGCAACGTCGAAGAGTACGGCGCACGCCGCATACCGCGGGAGCGAAGCAGCCACCGCGGCTGTCAAAACCAACCAGGGGAAGCAAGATCAAAAGCAGGTCAATTTGTTTATTTAGGCGCTGTGTGAATCAACAACAATTCCAAAAAACGCGTCGAGCGTCGTCGAGACGCCCTCCACGGTCATCGGTCATCCGTCCACAGCCGTTACTGATTCGCCTGGTAATTCGGCGCTTCCTTCGTGATGATGATATCGTGCGGGTGGCTCTCGATCAGCCCGGCGTTGGTGATGCGGGTCAGCTTCGTTTTCGTGCGCAGCTCTTCGAGTGTGGCCGCCCCGGCGTAGCCCATCCCGGAGCGCAGGCCGCCCACGAGCTGGAAAACGTACTCGTGCAGCGGCCCCTTGTAGGGCACGCGGCCCTCGATTCCCTCAGGGACGAGCTTGCCTGAGGCTTCTCGCCCGCCGCCCTGCCCCGTGCCGTAGCGATCCTTGCCGTAGCCCTGCATCGCCCCCAGGCTGCCCATGCCGCGGTATTCCTTGAAACGGCGGCCTTCGTACAGCACCACCTCGCCCGGCGATTCGTCCAACCCGGCCAGCAGGCTTCCCAGCATGACCACGTCGGCCCCGGCGACGATGGCCTTGACGATGTCGCCCGAGTATTTGACGCCGCCGTCGGCGATGGTGGGGATACCGCGCCTGCGGGCGGTGCGGGCGCATTCGTGGATGGCCGTCACCTGGGGCATCCCGGCCCCGGAGATGACGCGCGTGGTGCAGATGCTCCCCGCCCCCACACCGATCTTGACCACGTCGGCCCCCGCCTCGATGAGAGCTTCCGCGCCCTCGGCGGTGACCACGTTCCCGGCGATGACGGGCAAACTGGGCCATTGGGATTTGATGCGCCGGATGGCGCGCACCACGCCCGCTGAATGCCCGTGGGCAGTGTCAATCGTCACCACATCTATCCCTTCGGCTACGAGCAGTTGGACGCGCTCTTCTAGATCCGCGCCTACCCCCACGGCCGCACCGACCAGCAACCGGCCCTGCGCATCCTTCGAGGCCAGGGGAAATTCACGCGCTTTTTGGATATCCTTCACGGTCAGGAGACCCTTGATGATGCCGTTCTCATCCACCAGCGGCAGCTTTTCGATGCGGAACTTCTGCAGCAGCTTTTTGGCATCTTCCAGCGTGATACCCACCCTTGCAGTGATCACCCGCTCGGAGGTCATGAACTGGCTGACCGGCAAATCGTATTCGGACGGCTCGACGAAACGCACGTCGCGGTTGGTGAGAATACCCACCAGCTTGCCGCCGTCGGTGGTGATCGGCACACCGCTGATGTGATAGGTGGACATGATCTGCTCGGCCTCCCTCAAAGTGGCGGTGGGCGGCAGGGTGATTGGCTCCACGATCATGCCCGACTGCGAGCGCTTGACCTTGTCCACCTCGGCAGCCTGCTCTTTGGGCGACAGGTTGCGGTGGATGATGCCGAGGCCGCCCTCGCGCGCCAGCGCAATCGCCAGCCGCGCCTCGGTGACGGTGTCCATTGCAGCGGAAATCAGGGGAACATTCAGTTTGAGAGTCGGCCCCAGGCTGGCGGTGACGTCGGTCTCGTTAGGCAGCACCTCGGTGTATCCGGGGACGATGAGCACATCGTCGAAGGTGAGAGATTCGAATTGGTTGAAAAGTTCGTCATTCATCTTGTTCTCCGGTCTTGTGTTATACTTATTGTGGCTTTTGTAATACCTTATCACCAGAAAGGGATACGATTATGGCCCTATTGACTGTTTCATCAAAAGGTTGGGTGGTCATCCCGGCAGAATTGCGCCGCAAGTATGGCCTGACCTCAGGCGCACAGTTGCGTGCGGTGGATTATGGCGGCGTGCTGTCGCTGATACCAGTGATGGATGATCCCATCGAACAAGCCGCCGGGCTGCTCAAAAGCTCGAAATCAATGATGCAAACCCTGTTGAACGAACATATCCAGGAAGTTGCCCATGAGCGCTGACCCTGCCACAACCTTGCCGATTTATGTATTGGACAGCTTCGCCATGTTATCCTACCTGGAAAACGAGGCGGGCGTCGAGCGGGTCAAGGTCATTTTGAAAACGGCTGCACAGAAAAATGCCACTGTTTATATCACACTCATCAGCCTGGGCGAAGTGCTCTACATCACCGAACGCGAGCAAGGTTTGGCGCTGGCGCAAAAGGTTCTATCGGCTATCGAACAACTCCCGGTGACCCTTCTCGAGGCATCCAAAGAGCGCATCCTGGCTGCGGCTCACATCAAAGCGCAATATCCCATTGCCTATGCGGATGCTTTCGTGGTAGCCGCAGCACAGGAGTATGGGGGAACGGTTGTTACGGGGGATCCTGAGTTTGTCGCAGTCGAAAAGGTTGTCGCTGTGGAGTGGCTGCCGAAAACATAGCGGAGCGCTTATCCAATAAACGCGCCACAATTAGTGGTGAAACAACCGCACTCCCGAAAATACCATCGCCATGCCGTATTCGTCGCAAGCCTGGATGACGGCATCGTCGCGATTGGAGCCGCCGGGCTGCAAAACGTATTTCACGCCGCTGAGCACGGCGCGGTCTATTGAATCGCGGAAGGGGAAGAAAGCGTCGGAGCCGAGTACCACGTTGGTAAGGCCGTCCAGCCAGGCGCGTTTCTCGGCGGAGGTGAGCTGCTGGGGCATCTCAGCGAAAATTTCAGGCCAGGCGGCGCGTTCGATGGGGGTCACGTCTTCACGCAGGAATTGGTCAATGGCGTTGTCGCGGTCGGGACGCTTGACTTCGGGCTTGAACTTGAGGCCCAGCACGGCAGGGTGCTGGCGCAATCGCCACAGGTCGGCTTTCGTCCCGGCCAGGCGGGTGCAGTGAATGCGCGACTGCTGCCCGGCTCCTACGCCGATCACCTGCCCGTCTACAGCGAAGCACACTGAGTTCGATTGGGTGTACTTGAGCGTGATCCAGGCGATGAGCATGTCACGGACAGCGTTTTCGGGCAAGTCTTTGATTTGGGTGACGATGTTCTTGAAATCGTCGCGCGTCACCGGGCGGTCGTTGCGGCGCTGCTCGAAGGTGATGCCGAACACCTCACGGGTTTCCAGCGGTCCCGGCGCGTAATCGGGGTCAATCGCCAGCGTCACGTACTTGCCGCCCTTCTTCTTGCGCAGGATGTCGAGCGCCTCGGGGGTGTAGCCGGGAGCGATGACGCCATCCGAGACCTCGCGGTTGAGCAGTTTCGCCGTGGGCACATCCACCACGTCAGATAGCGCCACCCAGTCGCCGAAGGAAGACATACGATCCACGCCGCGGGCCCGGGCATACGCCGCGGCCAGCGGGGATAGCTCCAAGTCGGCGACGAAATAGGCTTGCTTGAGCGCTTCCGGCAAGGGGATGCCGACCGCCGCTCCGCTGGGGCTGACGTGCTTGAACGAGGCTGCCGCGGGCAGCCCCAGGGTTTGCTTCAACTCCTTGACGAGCTGCCAGGAATTGAGTGCGTCCAGCAGGTTGATGTAACCGGGAGAGCTGTTCAGCACTTCGATGGGGAGAGGGGAGCCATCCTGCATGTAAACGCGCGCGGGGGTCTGGTGGGGGTTACACCCGTAGCGGAGGGGGAGAGAAGCAGGGGATAGATGGGTGGGGGTTAGGGGAGGCTGCTCCCTGTTTACGCGTTTACCTGATACCTGATTACCTGTCTCCTGATCGCCCAGGTAACCCTTGATCGCTGTGTCATAATGCGCGGTTTGCTGGAACCCCTTCACCGCCAGTTTGCGCCGTGTTTCGGGAGATACGCCGCCGGCCTGGATTTCGGCCAGCACGGCGGTGTAATCGGCGGGATCGCACACCAGCGTGACGCGTTCGTGGTTCTTGGCGGCGGCGCGGATCAGCGTGACCCCGCCGATGTCAATGTTCTCGATGGCGTCGGCCAGCGTGACGCCGGGTTTGCTGATCGTTTGCTCGAAGGGATACAGGTTGACGGCCACCAGGTCAATGTAGTCCCAGCCGAGTTTGCGCAGCTCGGCCAGGTCGGCTTCGGTGGGCCGCGCCAGCAGGCCGCCGTGGATCGCCGGGTGGAGGGTCTTCACCCGGCCACCCAGGATCTCGGGTGAGCCGGTGTAGTCGGCCACTTCGGTGACGGGCAGGCCGTTCTCGCGCAGCAGTTTGGCGCTGCCGCCCGAGGCCAGCAGTGTCCAGCCGAGAGCAGACAGCCCTTGGGCGAAGTCAACCA
Organism: Candidatus Aquidulcis sp.; assembly: GCA_020723385.1. Classification (GTDB taxonomy): domain Bacteria; phylum Chloroflexota; class Anaerolineae; order Anaerolineales; family UBA4823; genus DYIZ01. The sequence goes on along the minus strand of DYIZ01000158.1, from coordinate 9,768 downwards.
GGCCGGTTTTATCGTGAACGGAGAGGATAGCTTTGGGCATAGGGGGAATTCCTTTCGGGGGAAGTGGGTAAGAAGGTAAACAGGTAATCAGGTATCAGGTAAGATGTCAGAAGGCGGTCAGACGGATCGTTGGGTTTTGCAGCGACAAAATTTCGTGGTTGATGCGCCCGCCGCAGAAACGGCTGACCAATTCGGCTACCTCCTGGCAAGTTGCTTCCACTTCTGCGGGCGAGACCGGGGGCAGGCCATCTATGTTGATCTCGATCACCCGGGTGGTGAGCAGCGTCAGCGTGTGATTGGCCTGCCGCCATGTCCAGCGCCGGGTGAGCACCGTGTTTCCCTCGGCGAAGATCACCTCACCGGGCAGCGGCGACTCCGGCTGGTCAGAGCCAAACGGGACGAAGATCTCCTGCCCCGTCGCCAGCCGCAGGGCGATATCGTGAGTCACCTCGTCAATAGCGTGTCCGCCCACGGTGACAAGATGGCGCAGCGAGATCACGTTGCCGATGTCAACCAGAGCGTTGATCGCCGGCAGCGGCTCGCTGCGCAAGGCACGGCGCGCCATCGCTTCGATGGACGAGCGAAACTCGCTGGGTTTAGCCCCAAACGAGCGATAAGCCTCCCGCCAGGCGTTGATGCGCGGATTGGCGGTGAGCGTCTCGATGGAAAGGTTTTCGCGCAAGCCGGCCTCAGCCTGGCGCAATAATTCCACCAGCTCCGGCGGCGACTCGCGGTTGGTGACCTCGTAGGCCAGCACCACCCCGCGGCAGTAACCGGGAAAGCGGGCAAAAATTTCGGGGGCAATCGAATAATAAAGCGTCATAAAATACTCCTCTTTGGTTGCACGCACAACGATTTCAGTGTGTTGACCAGCAATTGATGTTCCACATGATGCACCCGTTCTTCCAGCAATTCCAGCGTGTCGGACGAGAAAATCGGCACGATCACCTGCGCCAGCACCGGGCCGGAATCGACCCCTTCATCGGGAACGAGATGCACCATCACGCCGGTTTGGGAGATCTCGCCGCGCTGGAAGGCTTCGAAGGCGCGGGAAATCGCCTCTGTTCCGGGGAACGCGCCGGGCAGCGCCGGGTGCAGGTTGACCACCCGGTTGGGAAATCGCCTCAGGAATTCGTTCGATAGCAGTCGCATCCACCCGGCGAGAACAACCCATTCCGGCTGATACGCGGCGACGAGATCGGCTAGCCCCGCATCGTACTCGCGGCGATCCTGTTCCTTCGGCTTGGGATGGTAAACCGCGGGGACTTTCGCCAAGCGAGCGCGTTCCAGCCCGTAGGCGTCGCGCTTGTTCGAGATGACCGCGGCCACGCGGGCCGGGAGGTCACCCGTTTGGCAGGCGTCGAGAATGGCCTGGAGGTTGGAGCCGTGGCCGGAGATGAGAACGACAAGAGATAGGGGAAAAGGGGATAGGGGATTCATGCCAGGGTAACTTTTCGTTCGCCAGGGATAAGCTGGCCGACGATCCAGGTTTCTTCGGGGAGGGTAGTTTGCAGGGCGGCGGCGTCTTCAGGTGAGGTCACAATCACCATCCCGATGCCCATGTTGAACACGCGGTGCATCTCCTCGGTGGAGATTTCGCCGCGTTGTTGGATCAAGCTGAACAAAGGCGATACAGGCCAACTTCCGATGCGAATCACCGCGCCCACACTATCGGGCAAAACGCGGGGAATATTTTCGATAAATCCGCCGCCGGTGAGGTGGGCGAGGGCTTTGATGGGCGACGGCTGACCGTTGCCCAGGAATGGCATGAGAAGGGTTAGATACTGGCGGTGTGGGGCGAGGAGCGCATCGGCGAGGGGGATTCCAAGCTCGGGAAAAACGGCGTCGAGCGGGGTGTCGGCGAAAACCTGGCGGATCAGCGAATAGCCATTGGTGTGCGGCCCCGAGGAGCGCAAGCCAATCAGCACATCGCCGGGACACAGGTCGGGGCGCGGCAGGATGGCGTCTTTCTCTACGATGCCGATGATCGTCCCGGCTACGTCGAATTCGCCTTCGGCGTAGACGCCTGGCATCTCGGCGGTTTCCCCCCCGAGCAGGGCGCATCCGGCGGCGCGGCACGCCTCCGAGATGCCAGCGACCGCTTCGGCCACGGTTTCGGGGGTCAATTTCGAGGTAGCGAAATAATCCAAAAAGAACAACGGCCGCGCCCCTTGCACAAGGATGTCGTTGATGCAATGGTTGACGATGTCGTGCCCGATGGAGCGATAACGCCCGGCCTGCGCCGCCAGCTTGACTTTGGTGCCGACCCCATCGGTGGAGCCAACCAGCACCGGGTGGCGCATCCCTTGGAGCGCGGCGGCATCGTACAGCCCGCCGAATGCGCCGATACCGGCCAGTACTTCGGGGCCGTAAGTTGAGCGGACGGCAGCTGTCATCAGCGCGACGGCGCGATTTCCGGAGTCAATCGAGACGCCGGAGGAGGCATAGGCGGAGGGCAACGGATGGTTGCGCGGATTCGCGGATGACGCGGATTGAGCGGGCAACGGATTTTTCCACGGATTCACGGATTGCACGGATGGGGGTTGCTTTTTGAAAGGGCTGGTGACACTGAAACGAATAGGAATGCCGGAGGTGATGTCTTCATACGGCGGCAATGACTGGCCTTTAGGCGTCCAAACACAGCGGTAAAGATAGGGATGCCACTCCTGCACCGACTTCGGCGGAAGCACGCGCCGATTCTTCAATGATTTCAATCCAAAGTTATAGAGCATTCCAACCGGGCTGCCAGTAGCTGCCAGATAGGCGTTGACCTGTCCAATCTCGTCATTCGAAAAGGGGTCATGCTGGTGGGCTTTGCACTCGACAACCAGGATATCTTCGACCCATAAATCGAGATACATCAGCCCAACTTGTACCTCGTTGATGTACACTTCAACCGGCTTTTCCATTTCGGCCTTCAGGCCTTCATCCACCAATCGCTGGTACAGCCGCTGCTGATAAACGCGCTCGCGATGCCCTGGCTTGAGTTCGTTGTGAACTTGCATTGCCAGGCCATTGACCTTGAAAGTCAAATCATCGTAATCCATCTTGATTAACTTGCTCATGTCATTCTCCTGCAATCCGTTTCATCCGTGAATCTGTGTTAAAAATCCGCTGCCGGTTCCATCCGTGTCATCCGCTAATCCGCGCCAATAATCTGTTGCCGATATCTTTCCTATACTGCCTCCCCTCGAACTCCACCTTCCCTACCCCCTCATACGCCGCATCCAACGCATCCCTCAGCGTACTCCCCATCCCCGTCACCCCCAACACCCGCCCGCCGGAAGTCACCACCTGGCCATCCTGCATCTTCGTTCCCGCATGAAAAACGATGACATTTTGCCGTCCGCCCAAATCGCCGGTCAATGGCCTGCCAACCACCGGCTTGACTGGATAACCCTCGCTCGCCAGCACGACACATACCGCCGCGCCACTCTTCCAGTGAATATCCACTTGATCCAGCCGCCCATCCACACAGGCTTCGACAATATCGAGTAGATCGGTCTCCAGCAGCGGGAGGATAACCTGCGTCTCGGGATCGCCAAAGCGGCAGTTGAATTCGAGCACCTTCGGCCCTTCAGGGCCTGCACTGAGCGAAGTCGAAGTGGTCAACATCATCCCGGCGTACAGCACCCCCACGAACGGCATCCCCTCGGCGCGCAAGCCGTCCACAGCCGGTTGCAGTACCGTTCGGACGATCTCATCCGCCAGCGCCGGGGGGCAAATCGGCGCCGGAGCGTATGCCCCCATCCCGCCGGTGTTTGGGCCGCGGTCGCCATCCAGCAGGCGCTTGTGATCCTGCGCGGGCGGCATCGCCTTCACCGTTGCACCATCGGTGAACGCCAACAGCGAGACTTCCTCGCCAGCCAGCCGCTCCTCGATGATGATCTCCCGCGCTGCATCGCCCAATTCCTGATCCACCATCATCGCCCGCAGACCTGCCTCTGCCCCTGCCAACGTCTCGGGAACCAACACCCCTTTCCCAGCGGCCAGACCAGAAGCCTTGATAACGGGCAAGCCTTGCCCCGTGCCCCACTCACGCAGATAGGCTGCCGCTTCCCAATATTCCGTAAACGCCGCATAGCGTGCCGTCGGAATGCCATGCCGTACCATGAAAGCCTTGGCAAACGATTTGGACGTCTCGATTTGCGCCGCCGCCCGCGACGGCCCAAAGACGCGCACCCCTGCTTCCCGCAAATCATCCGCCAGCCCCGCCGCCAGCGGTCCCTCCGGCCCCACGATCACCAAATCCACCGCGTTCTCGCGGGCAAAAGCCACCACCCCCCGGCTATCCTCCGCCCGAATCGGCACATTCTTGATCACTTGCTGATCGCTGATGGCTGAATGCTGACCGCTGAAAGCTGAAAGCTGCCCTGTCCCCGCATTCCCCGGCGCGATCCACAGCTTCGCAAGCCGCGGCGATTGCGCCACCTTCCACGCAATGGCGTGTTCGCGTCCGCCAGAACCGACAAGTAAGACTCTCATCCCAATTCCTCCAAAACCTCGTAAACCATAAAACGTAATCCATAAAAGGCTCCTTACGTTTTACTCATTACGTTTTACGCCATCCCATTCCTCTCGAATCCCGTCTTTGTCGTCCCCGCGCTCACTTCGATCGGGTAATTCCCAGTAAAACACGCGTCGCAGTAGCCGCCGTCACGATTGATTGCCGCCATCATCCTCTCCAGCGACAGGTAATGCAGCGAATCGCAGCCGATATGCTCACGGATCGCCTCCACGCTCATCCGGTGGGCGATCAGCTCATCGTACGTGCCCATGTCCACCCCCATGAAACATGGGTGGCGGATCGGCGGGCAGGTGATGCGCAGGTGGATTTCGCGCGCCCCGGCATCACGCAGCAGCTTGAGCAGCGGCCCCGATGTGTTGCCCCTCACAATCGAATCGTCAATCACCACCACCCGCTGGTCGCGCACGTTGTCTTCGATCACGTTGAATTTCATCGCAATGCCCTGCTGGCGCAGCGAATCGGTCGGCTGGATGAAGGTGCGCCCGATGTACCGATTTTTGACGAAACCATCATTGTAGGGGATGCCGGAAACCCGTGAGTAGCCAATCGCCGCGGGGATCGAGGAATCCGGCGCGGGGATGACCACATCCGCCTCGACCGGGGCCGCCTGGGCGAGCTGTTCCCCCAGGCGCTGCCGCACCCGATGGACCGTCAGCCCATCCCAGATGCTGTCGGGCCGCGAAAAATAGATGTGCTCGAAAACGCAGCGCGCCAGCCGCGCCGCGGGCGGCACAGCCTGGTAAACGCGCAGCGCGTGGTTGCTCAATGTGACGATCTCACCCGGCAGCACTTCCCGGATTGCCAGGCATCCCAGCGTGCGCAGCGCCCCGCTCTCAGATGCCACAGTATGCCCCCCGCTCAGCAGCAGACCCACGCTCAATGGGCGCACTCCCCACGGATCACGCACCGCATACACGCAGTTCAACGTCAGCACCACCAGCGAATAGGCGCCGCGCCATTTGGGCATCGTCGCCCGGATGCGCTCCTCCCAAGTCTGCCCCTCCGCGCCAGCCAGCATCATCGTCATCACCTCGCTGTCCGAGGATGAGGATAACCCCACCCCGCGGTGCAGCAAATCGGCGCGCAGTTCGGCGGTATTGACCAGGTTCCCGTTGTGCGCAATCGCCAGCGGGCCGTGCTGTGTCTCGATGAGGAATGGCTGGGCATTGCGCGCCGACGATGAGCCGGTGGTTGAGTAACGCGTGTGCCCAATGGCATAATGACCTTGCAGCGGGGCCAGGTTTTGCGGCATGAACACCTGACCCACCAACCCCACATCTTTGTGCAGGCGAACCGTCGCGCCATCCGAGACGGCAATCCCGGCGGCCTCCTGCCCGCGGTGCTGCAAAGCGAACAGGCTGAAAAAGGCCATCGTCGCTACATCTTCGTTGGGGGCGTACACGCCGACGATGCCGCATTCTTCGTGAGGGGAGTCGAGATAATCCATCATGCGTTTTTGCCGAATCAAGGGATAGGGGAAAGGGGATAGGGGGCTAAAGCCCCTATCCCTTTTCCCCTACCCCCTTATCATCTTGAATGATCTTATCCGCCTGCTGCTTCTGGAATTGGAATACCTTTTCCCGCACTGCCGGGTCAACCAGGCCCAGGATTTTGGCGGCCAGCAGGGCGGCGTTGGACGGTTCTAGGACGACAGCGGGGGCGATGCCCGAGGGCATGCGCAGCGACGAATATACGTCCGCGCCGCCGAACGCCTCGCTGGGCGGCGGGCAGGCGATCACCGGGGCGGCCACGCTGCCGTCGGTGAACCCGCTCAAGGCGTTGCTGCGCCCGGCTACGGTGATATACACCTTGGGGCGCGGGTCGGCCTCGTATTGGCGCAGGATGCCCAGGGCGTGTTCGGGCGTTTTGTGCGCCGAAGCGACGCGCAGAATCGCATCCAGCCCAAAGCCGCGCGCTGCCTCGGCGATCTTCTGGCAGTGGGCTTCGTCGGCTTTGGAGCCCATCAAAATAACGACCAGGGGTTGATTCATATCAGTTTCCCATTTCGGACATGAATTTTGCGCCGCAGCGATAGCACACCGCCAGCGGGCTTTGCCGCCGGTACTGGCGGAATTTCTCGGCGCGTTCGCCGTTCCAGATCGTTGCGATGCTGTTTTGCCGCACGTTGCCGAAGGCGTAATCCGGGTAATCCACGCAGAAGTTGGCCTCGCCGTTGGGCTGGATGTCTATCAGCTTCTCGACGTTGGTGCAGTGCAGCGGGCCAACCGGCGTGAGCGGGTCGCGGAACCACGTCTCGTATTCCGCTTCTGATAAGGCCATATAGGGGAAGTTGTACACTTCGCCCAGTGTGGCGAGATATTGGCGGTACTGTTCCTGGAACACCTCGGCGGCCACGCCGGACTCTTCGTGGTGGAAACCGGCCCACGAAAACGCCGGGCAGCCCAGGGAGCGCAGCTCTTGCTCGTATCGCTGGCCGACGTGTTCCGGCGTGTAATAATACGGCACGATCGAGATCGTGCGGACGCCGAGGCTGCGCGCCACCTCGGGCAGGACGCCCAACCCCTGAATGGAGTAGGGGCTGATGGTGAAGTTGATCGAGCGGCTGATGGTCTTGCCGGCGGCGCGTTCTTCGGCTTCGAGCTGGGCGAGGCCGTCGCGAATGCGCTGGAAACAGCCCGGCACACCGCGCACGGCGTCGTGAATGGCTTCCGGCCCGTCCACCGAGATCGTCAAATGGATATTACCCATGCGCACGATGTCGGTGGCGAATTGCTTCAGCATCGTGCCGTTGGTGTCAATGGAGATGAAAATGCCTTTGCTGTGGATGTATTCGAGCAACTCCACGATGCCCGGGAAAAGAAACGGCTCGCCGCCCCGCAGGAGCAGGGATGAAATCTGGTGTTCGGCCAGCTCGTCTACCACGCGCTTCCAGTCGGCCAGGGTCATTTCGCGGCGCAGGCTGTCTTTCTGGGCGTGCATGTAGCCTTCGGGGCTCCACTGGCCGCACATCTGGCAGCGCAAATTGCAGTGGTTGGTGATGGTTAGTGAGATGCTTTGGGGGAAGTCGAGAGTGTTCATACGTCCAGGGCTTTCATCAGCGCCCAGGTGTAGTGGGCGGCGCGGGTGAGCGTTTCGGGTTCGATATTTTCCAGTGTATCAGAGATGCGGTGCCAGTTGGGAAGGTAGCCTTGCTGATTGTGCCCGGCAACGCATACGGCGCGGTAGCCATGCCGCCGCAGGCTGGCGATTTCCTCGAGGATGAGCATCTCCTTGCCGGTGACGCCCAACCCAGGGAATTGGCGGGCGACGCCGGCCGCGAGGGCTGCCATCTCGGGGTGGGGGCGATACTCGGAGAAGCGGCTAACCCCATGGCGGGTGATATAACACAGGTTGCCGGTTCCCACCATTTCCAGGTCAATCCAAAAAGTATCCTCGCGCTTGGGGTGGAACTGGCGCAGGTAGCTTTCCATGCCCACGCAGCCGGCTTCTTCGCAGCCGGTGAACAGCAACACCACTTCGCTGGTATGCAGCGGCTGGCTTTGCAAGGCCTCGGCCATCCCCAGCAGAATAGAGACCGCCGTGGCGTTGTCGTTGGCCCCTTCGACGTGCGGCTGGCGCTCGTCGGAGATCAGGAAAAACAGCATCGCCAGAGAGACCAGCCCCAGTAGCGTTCCCATCCCGAGGGCGATGCCGGTCAAGAGTGGATGGGGCCACAGTCCGCAGGCGAGCAACAGCGCGCCATTGACCAGCAGGGACGCCATCACCAGGGTATGCTCGATTTTCATCGTCTGCGGTTGGGCAGGCGGAAACAGGAAACGCTGCTTGTTGCTGTCGAGGTGTCCCACCAGGT
>DYIZ01000158.1:0-1329 GCA_020723385.1 Candidatus Aquidulcis sp. | reverse complement strand
TGGGCAGGCGGAAACAGGAAACGCTGCTTGTTGCTGTCGAGGTGTCCCACCAGGTAGATCGTGCGCTGCGCCGTTTGCGCCGCCGGGATGCGGGCGATGACGTTTTGGCTGCGCCCGCGCTCGATGAGCGATTGCAGCAGCGTGGGAATGGTCAACAACATCTGCCGGTACATCCAACAACTGACCCATAACAGTCCGCCAGCGATGATGCGCCCCCACGGCCCTCCCAGCCAGGCGATTGTAATCGCGGCGATCCCCGCCAACGTTAGCGGAATCAAATTCCAGCCCAGCGAAGTCTGGCTGCGAAATGGCTGCTCCTGCACGTCGGCGACGCCCAGCCGTTTCAGTACTGTCTGCACGTATCCGGCCGCCTGGCGTTCTTTGGCGGAGGCCGAGGGGCGCGGCCCGATTTCCTTGCACACGGCGCGCAGGTGAGTCATCAAGGTAACGGGAGCGAGGGAGGGTGGGAACATGGTTTCCTCGACGGTGGAGGGGTGACTGGATAACGGTGGACGGATGACCGTTGACTTTCCACGGTCTTCGGTCATCTGTCTACGCTCAGATAATTCCTGCTTTCTCCAGGTTGGCAGCCAGGCGCGGCTCCACAGGGTAAGCGCCTGGTTCGAAGGCTTGGCCGGTGAGCATCTCGTAGATGCCGATGTAGCGTTGGCTGGCGGTCGCCCACAGGCTGGCGGGCATCTCAGGGATGGGGCCGTCGCCGCGGTAGCCGGCCTTGGCGTATTCCAGGCGCACGAATTCCTTGTCGAAATTCTCCGGCTCCTCGCCGGCGGCGAAACGCTGCGGGTACGAATCGGCCTTCCAGAAACGGGACGAATCGGGGGTGTGGACCTCGTCAATCAACATTATCCGCCCGTCGGGAGCGCGGCCGAATTCGTATTTGGTATCCACCAAAATCAGCCCGGCCTTGTGCGCCACTTCCTGCCCGCGTTTGAAGATGGCCAGCGCGGCGGCCATCAACTGTTCCCAGGTGGCGGCGTCCAGGTAGCCTTTGCTGACCACTTCGGCGCAGGTCAGGCGTTCGTCGTGGCCGGTGGGGCCGCCTTTGGTGGTGGGGGTGATGATCGGCTCGGGGAGGGCCTGGTTTTTCTGGAGCCCCTCGGGGAAGGTGTATCCGTAGATGTCGCGTTCGCCCAACGAGTAGCGATACCACAGGGCGGTGGATGTCACGCCGGTGATGTAACCGCGCACGATCACCTCCACCGAGAACGGCTCCACTTCCTGGGCGATCAGGGCGTTGGGATCGGGAATCAACACGGTATGGTTGGGGATGATGTCGGCGGTGGTGCGGAACCACCAGGCTGCCAGCTG
>DYIZ01000002.1 GCA_020723385.1 Candidatus Aquidulcis sp. | reverse complement strand
CAGGTCATCCTGACGGTCTGGATGTACGCCACGCCCATCTTCTACCCCCTCAACATCATCCCGGCGCAGTGGGTCTGGCTGTTCAAGCTGAACCCGATGTATTATTTTTTGCTCCTTTTCCGACAGCCTTTATGGGAGGGTACGGTCCCCGAGCTGCGTTTCTGGGTCGTCGCCGGACTGACAGCGCTGGTTGCTTTGATCGTCGGCGGGGTGGTCTTTACCTCGAAATCCAATGAGTATGCCTACCGTGTCTGAGTCTCAGCCTGCCATTACCCTCGACGGCATCTCGGTGCTGTACCGCGTGCCGCGCGAGCGCGTCTCGGGCTTCAAAGAATTCGCCATCCGCTGGCTTCAGCGGCGGGTGCATTACGAACAATTTTTGGCCTTGCGGGAGGTGACTTTCTCCGTGGGGCGCGGCGAATCCTTCGGGGTGATCGGCCGCAACGGCTCCGGAAAGAGCACCCTGTTGAAGGTGGTCTCCCGCGTGCTGCATCCCACACAGGGCCGCATCGTCACTTGCGGGAGAGTCGCACCTTTGCTGGAATTGGGCGGGGGTTTCCATCCCGAGCTGACCGGCCGCGAGAACGTCTACCTCAATGCCGCCCTGCTCGGCTACCCGCGCCAGCAAACCGAAGACCTGTTTGCCGAAATCGTAGATTTTGCCGAAATCGGCGATTTCATTGACGCCCCCATCCGCACCTATTCCACCGGCATGGTCGCCCGGCTGGGCTTTGCCGTTGCCACCTGCACCCGCCCCGAAATTCTGCTGCTCGACGAGGTGCTTTCGGTGGGCGACGGGCGCTTCCAGCAGAAATGTCTCGACCGGATGTTTTCGTTCCGCGACCAGGGCACGACCATTCTTTTCGTCTCGCACAGCATGGCAACGGTGGAAGCCTTTTGCCAGCGCGCCGCCTGGCTGGATGGCGGGCGGCTGGCCGCGCTGGGAAAAGCGGAAGATGTGGTGCGCGAGTATGTCAAGGCGGAACGCGGCCAGAGCGCTCCGGCGGCCTCACCCGAACCCATCGAGGCAGCCGAATCCCCTGGGATAACCCTCCCCCGTCCGGTTCCAGCGCCCGTTTCGCTGCCGCTCGCCGCGTCGGGCGCAGTCTATCCAGCCCAGGGGCTGCTCGACGTGGCCCACGGCTCGATCTCGGCCTGGCTGAAATTCGATTCCAGCCAACCTCACCGCGACGCGATGATCCTCCATTCCGATGACAGCCGCTTCGTGCTGTACGTCGGCGCATACTACTCACCAGAGTTCCAGCGCGACATCTGGCTGGTCATTGCCCGCGCCGGGGGCAACCGGCGCGCCTTCGACACGTACTTCGGCACGGCCAGCTTCCCCGAGGCGACGCTGGAAGTCTGCCCAGATGAGAGTGGAACCGCCGGTCGGTTGACTCCCGACGCCTGGCACCTCGTGACGGTGACGTGGGATGGCTATCTCGAGGGGACTCTGCGCCTATATCTCGATGACTGGCTGGCCGTGGAGAAACGTTACTCCCGCCAGAATGACGACGGTCGCGAACTGTTGCGTTTCGTGGCAGTGGGGATGCGCCCGCTGGACTGGATGGGGGAGGTGGTCCACGAGGAGGGCAGCACCCCGAAGGATTTGCGCCCCGAGAGCACCCTGCCGCTGGCCGGGAGCGGCTGGGACGCCCGTGACCTGCGCGTCTACCCGGCCGCGCTCGACCGTGACCAGGTGGAGACGATTTTCAAGGCGGGAACATCAACCCTGTGATCTTGGCGTTTCACCGGAAAGGCTGATTTTCACCGCGGGGATCGCAGAGTTTAATTGATTTTCTCAGCGGACTCGGCGGTCTCAGCGGTGAATCTCTGTATTTATGCCCAAACGCATCATCATCCTGCGCTCGAACAACCTCGCCCCCGACCCGCGCGTCGAGAAGATCGCCCGCTCGCTGGCTGCCGGAGGTTACGCGGTTACTGCTTTGGGTTGGGACAAAGACGGCGCTTTGCCGGACGGCAAAGCCTTCCCGAACGCGCAAGCCGACGAAGTAAAAGTGCTGCTCATCCCGCTGCGCGCCGTCTTCGGGCGCGGGCTGAGCAACCTGGGCCACGCGCTGCGCTGGCAGTGGGCGCTGTTTGGCTGGCTGCGGCGTCACCGGCGGGATTTCGATTTGCTGCACGCCTGCGATTTCGACACGCTGCTGCCTGCCCTGCTGTGCCGCTGGCTGTGGCGCAAGCTGGTGATCTACGATATCTTCGATTTCTACGCCGACATGCTGCGCCTCACCCCTCGCCCGCTGAAGGCGATCATCCGGGCGGCTGAATTGTGGGCCATCGGACGCGCCGACGCGGTCATTTTGGCCGACGACTCGCGCACGGCGCAGATTGCCGGGTCGAAGCCGAAACGCATCGCAATCATCTATAATGCGTTGGATGATCGGTTGATAAAAGGGAAAGGGGAGGATGGGAAAAGGGGAACGCATGGCCGCCTGCACATCGCTTACGTGGGCAATCTGCAGATCGAGCGCGGGCTGCTGCATCTGCTGGCCGTGCTGCGCCGCCATCCCGAGTGGACGCTGGCGCTGGCCGGTTTTGGCGGCGACGAAGCCCGTATTCGGGAGGCAGCCGCCAGCCTGCCCAGCGTGACCTGGCATGGGCTGGTTCCCTACGACCAGGCTTTGCAGCTCGAAGCCGCCGCGGATGTGCTCATCGCCACCTATGACCCGGCGATTCCCAATCACCGCTATTCCAGCCCGAACAAGGTTTTCGAAGCGATGTTGCTGGGTAAGCCCATCCTGGCGGCGCGCGGCACGAACGTGGACTCCATCGTCGAGCAGGCGGTCTGTGGGCTGGTGATAGACTATGGCGACGAGGCCGCACTGGAAGCCGCGCTGCTGCGGCTGCAAAATGATGACAGTTTGCGCCAGAATTTGGGCGCCAATGCCCGCCGCGCCTTCGAGACAACCTACAACTGGGAAACCATGCAGTCGCGGCTGCTGGATTTGTATCGGGAGATCAGCAGACCCCTGGGGTCTTGAAATTCGATGCGCATTGCAATCATCTATCTCGGCCGCCGCGGGTCGGGCGGGCCGCTCAGTTTCGAGCTGGCGACACACCTCGCTGCGCAGGCTGACGTGCTGGCGGTGCTCTCCACGCAAGCTGAGAGCCTCGACGCCTGGCGCGCCAGCGGCCTGCCGCTGCTGCTCACCGAGACCTATCGCACCACCCTCGGGGCGGCGCTGGCCTGGGCGAATCACATTGCTCTGCACCGGCTGGCGCGCCGCATCCGCGCCTGGCAGCCGGATGTGCTGATCTACCCCCTGTTCTACACGCTCAACCCGTTTCTGCAAATGCACCTGCGCGGCATCCCCTCGGTGGTCGCTGTTCACGATGTCGAGCCGCACCCGGGGCTGCGTGACCGCGTCTACCACTGGCTGGAAGATTTGTCCATTCGCCAGGCGACGCGCTGCCTGATCTTCAGCCAGGCCTTTCTGCCCGATATCGCCCGCCGGTGCGCTAATCCTCAGCGGGTGGATGTGATCCCGCACGGCGAGTTATCCTATTACCGGCGTTTTGATCTATCCGCGTCAGCCGCGCCTCCCGAAACACCCAAGCTGCTCTTTTTCGGGCGAATTACAGCTTACAAAGGGCTGGATGTGCTGTTCGAAGCTTTCCGGCAGGTGAGCGCGCGCCGCCCTGTCCGGCTGTTGATCGTTGGCGACGGCGATTTTCGCCCCTATCGCACATTGGCGGACGGTCTCCCAAATGTGGAAATCGTCAACCGCTGGGTGAGCGAGGCCGAAATTGACGGTTTCTTCCGGCAGGCGAGCCTCGTGACTCTGCCGTACACCAGCGCTTCGCAGTCGGGGGTGGCGGCCATCGCCGCGGGTTACGGGCTGCCGGTGATCGCCACGCGCACCGGCGGGCTGCCCGAACAGATCAGCGACGGCGAGACGGGCCTGCTGGTCGCTCCCGGTTCGGCGGCGGAGCTGGCTGCAGCCATCGAGCGGCTGCTCGACGACCCGGCGCTGGCGCGTAACCTGGGGGACAACCTGCTGCGCGAATACCGCGATCGCCGCAATTGGGATAGAATTGCGCAGGAGGTTTATGCGGCGTGTGAGAGGGCGATCAGTGACACGGTGACACGGTGACACGGTGTTTCAGCGTTTGTTGTTTGCCGATTTGTCGATTTGCCAATTTGCTGATTTGTTGATTTGCTCATTTGTTGATCGTGACTAAGCTCATTCTCGTTTCCAATACCGAATGGTATCTGTACAATTTCCGCCTGTCGCTGGCGCGGCATTTGCGCGAGCAGGGCTACGAGGTAGTGCTGGTCTCGCCGCCGGGCCGTTTTGCGCCGCTGCTCGAACAAGCCGGTTTCCGCTGGGTCGAGTGGCGCGTCGGGCGGCAGACACTAGCGCCCTGGCAGGAGCTGGCGGCCGCCTTCCGGTTGGCGCGCATCTACCGGGAGGAGCGTCCCGCTCTCGTGCATCACCACACCATCAAACCGGTGCTTTACGGCACGCTGGCAGCGCGCTGGGCGGGCGTGTCCGCTATCGTCAATTCGATTCCTGGGCGGGGCTACGTTTTCCTGGGCAGCGACCCTAAGGCCCGTTTGCTCCGGCCGTTAGTCAAATCCTTCTACCGGATGGTGCTGAAATCCCGCCAAAGCGCCGTTATCTTCGAAAATACGACCGATCAGCAGTATTTTGTGGATGAGAAGCTGGTCTCTGCCAGCCGGGTATGGCTGATCGAAGGGGTGGGCGTGGACCCGCAGATTTTCTCGCCCACACCTGAGCCGGATGGGATTCCCGTCATCTTGTTTGCGTCACGGATGCTGTGGGATAAAGGGGTGGGCGTTCTCGTTGAAGCGGCGCGGTTGCTGCGGGGACGTGTGGCGGCGCGGGTGGCGCTGGCGGGCGAGCCGGATCCCGGCAACCCGGCGACGGTGGATGATTCTACTCTCCGGGGCTGGGCCGACGAGGGAGTGGTGGAATGGTGGGGCTGGCGCGGCGACATGCCCGCGGTTTACGCCAGCAGCCACATCGTCACCCTGCCAACGATGTACGGCGAGGGTGTGCCCACCGTGCTGCTCGAAGCGGCGGCCTGCGGGCGTCCGCTGGTCGCCAGCGATGTTCCCGGCTGCCGGCACGTGGTCGAGGATGGCGTCAACGGCCTGATCGTCCCGCAGAACGATCCGGCGGGGCTGGCCGCGGCCCTCGAAAAATTGGCGGTTGACCCGTCGCTGCGTGGTAGAATGGGCGCAGCCGGGCGGCGGCGGGTGCTGGATCAGTTCACCACCGATCGGGTAAATGCTGCGACGCTGGATGTTTACCGGCGAGTTTTGAACGAAAGCTCTCGAAATTCAGAGAGCCGATGATTTCGACAGCCACCCATTAGATGAGTACTCGGATTTTGGGATGTGTGGGCGGCTACGCTGCCCACACATCCCAAAATCCGATCTCTTCCATGTTCAAGCCGGATGAGCAATACTACAAGGAACGTAGTGAAAGAATTATCTCCTCTCGAAACATTCGATTTTGCGATGCGCCGCTGGTGGCTGGTGGCGCTGTTGATGATCGCTGGCGGCGGGCTGGGGTGGCTGTTCCATAAGTTGCAGCCGCCAGTTTACGAAGCCATCGCCGAGTTTACGGTGAGCATTGATTTCACCCGCCCGGATGCGGTCAGCCGGTGGGATCAGGATCGCTATGAGGAAGATCATATCATCCTGGCTGCCAAATCGCTGATGGTCTCGACGGCGGTCACCGAGCAGGTGTCGGCAGATGTGCGGGCTTTGGGCATCCCGCCCGAGGCGCTGACTTACGGGAAGTATGTGTTCATCGAGCGCAAACAGGCTATCACCGAGCTGCGCGTGCGCAACCGCGACCCGCAGACCGCAGCGGCGATCGCCAACCTGTGGGCGCAGCGCGCCTACGATGCGCTGGTTGAAGCGCAAGGCCACGCCCAACGCGCCTGGACGCTGCGCCAGTATCTCAACGGGCTGAACGGCTGCCTGCAAAACCCGCAGCCCGAGGCAGGCAGCATCTGCGCCGGGTTATCGCTGACTGACGTGCAAAAAGAACTCGAAACGGCTCAGGCCGAGTTGGACGCGGAGACGCTGGCGGGCAAGGGCATCGCCCCGGCGCTGGTATTCGATTGGTCGCGGCGGGCTGTTGCGCCGGAGTCGCCAGTGGCGTTTCGAGCCAATTGGCTTGTGTTGGCGGGGGCGCTGATCGGTTTCGTCATCGGCGCGGCGCTGGCGACGGCGCGCCAGCCGAAGGCAGGATGATGGCTGCAATCTTGTCGAGTGGGTGGCATTCCCCGGTTTATCAAACGATCTGCCGGGCGCTGTGGGTTGGCGCAGTGGTTATGCTGCCCATCACCAGTCTGCCGCTGCTGGTGGATTTGAGCGGGTCATCATCGGTCGCGCCGCCCTCGGTGGTACTGCTGATTTTGCTGGTCGCGTTGTGGGGCGTGCCGTATGTTTTCCAACGGGAGCTGATCCCGGTCGAGGCGACGCCGCTGCTGGCCTTCGTTGGGGTGGCGGTGGTAGCCTGGGCGGAGGCGTTTTTCGCCGAGATTCCGCCTTTCCGGGGTAAGACGATCCTCACCGAGGCGCGCGAGGCTTTCATCACGCTGGCGATGGGCGTGGTGGTTTACCTGGCGACGGCGGCTTTCGCTGCAAGCAGTACGAAGACGCTGCGCCTGACGCTGCGGCTGGTCAACTGGAGCGGGCTGGTGGTCATTTTGTGGTCGCTGGTGCAGGCGATTTACGCCGTTTTCTACGTGAGCCAATATCCGAATATTTTGGTGGAGATTCAAAATGTGTTCGTGGCGCGCCACGCCCCGCTGTTCTTCGCCCGGGTGACCGGGGTAGCCTACGAGCCTTCCTGGCTGGCGCACCAGCTCAACCTGGTT
Organism: Candidatus Aquidulcis sp.; assembly: GCA_020723385.1. GTDB lineage: Bacteria > Chloroflexota > Anaerolineae > Anaerolineales > UBA4823 > DYIZ01. Next base: position 93,281 of record DYIZ01000002.1, on the reverse strand, counting down.
TACCTTCCCCTGTGGCTGGCGGCGTCGCTCTATGGGTACACCGCCCACCCGCGGAAGGTGTGGCGTCTCTCGGTCGAGAATCTCCTGCTGGCGGGCGGGGTTCTCGAATTGTTCCTGTCATTCTCGCGCGTGGGGTGGGTCTCGTTTTTGCTGGTGGTCGCCTTCGTCGTCATTTCGGCTAACTTGAGCCTGATCCGGCGCATCCTGCACGGGGTATTTGCCCGGTGGAAGCTTCACGCTGCGGCGCAGCGGTTCGTCCGCCCGGTGTTGATGGGGATGCTGCTGATCGTCTTTCTGGCAGCGTACGCCGGGGCGACGGTGGGGTTGGCTTTTGTCGGGGCGCAGTTCGAGCCGCGCCTGGGGCGCATCTTTCAGGAAGATTTGTCGCAAGCCGGCGGTTTCTTCGAGTTGACCAATCAATTGGCGTTCGCCGAGCGGGTGGTATATTGGGCCTCCGGGTTCGAGATTTTCGGCGACCATCCGCTGCTGGGGATGGGGTTGGGCAACGCCGGGTTCTATTTCCCCGACAAGATGCCGGCTTATGGGCACGCGTTGGTTGAAGTGGATGATTTGTTCAATCGGCAGGGGTTCACGCCGAACACCAAGAGCTTGTGGGTGCGCCTGTTGGCTGAGACGGGGATCGTGGGTTTCGCGGTGTTCGCGAGCTGGTTGTTCGTTTTGTGGCAATCGGGGCAGTTGGCGCGTGGCGTACGTGACCCGCTGCTGCGCACGCTCGGCGCGGCGGGGCAGTTTGCGCTGATCGCTTTTTTGGTGGAGGGTTTCAGTATCGACTCGTTCGCTCTGCCGTACGTGTGGTTCGCCGCCGGGCTGCTCTCGGCGGCGGGCCTGCTGGCCCGGCGGGCGTCAAAACCCGAAGATGGAGTGTGACTCATGGATCGTGCCTGGATTATCCCGTGTGGGATCGTTGTCGCCGTGCTGGCGATTATTTGCTGTTTCTGCCTGGTGATTGCCGTGTTGATTGGCGGCGTCAGCATATTTGCCATTGACTCGCCCGGATATTTCACGCTGGCGACCCCGACCGCGCCGCCGCTGGTGCGCCAGTTAGACCCAGTTCCTACCGATACCCTGGAGGCGCTGGAAAGCACCATCGTCCCGGTGAACGACCTGCGAGAGCTGGCGATGCGTCTCACCGGGTTGACCGACATCCCGGAGACTCTGCCGCCCCCGGAGGAGCCGTTCCAGGTGGGGGACCAGCAAACTTTTTGGGCGACGAATATTGACAATAATCAAAATTTCCGGGTGGATGCCACGCTGGAATATGTGACCGACCATGCCTATTTTTGGGTCGAGGATGGCGTCAGCTTCGACGCGGGCGATCTCCAAAAGCTGGCGGATACTTTCGAGAACAAAATCTACCCCACCAACCGGGAGTTCTTCGGCAGCGAGTGGACGCCGGGCATTGACGGCGACGAACACCTCTACGTGTTGTACGCCAAAGGGATGGGATTCTCTATCGCCGGATATTTCTCCTCCGCCGATGAAGTGCCTGCCATGGTTCACGAATACTCCAACCAGCACGAGATGTTCCTATTCAGCGCCGACAACGTCCGATTCGACGAGGAATTCACATATGCCGTGTTGGCTCACGAGTTCCAGCACATGATCCACTGGTACCGCGATCGCAACGAGACATCCTGGCTGAACGAAGGTTTTGCGGAACTGGCGGCTTTCATCAACGGCTATGACGTCGGCGGGCACGATTATTCGTATACCAGCGATCCCGATATTCAGCTCAACGATTGGCCGGCTGATTCCAACGAGACGCTGCCGCACTATGGCGCAGGTTTCCTGTTCACCACGTATTTCCTCGACCGATTTGGCGAGGATGCGACCAAAGCACTGGTGGCTGACCCTGAAAATGGCATGGACAGCGTGGACAATGTGCTGGCCCAGATCAAGGCTACCGATCCATTGACGGGTTTGACCATCACCGCTGACGATGTTTTCCAGGATTGGGTGATCGCTAATTATCTGCATGATGAGGATGTGGCCGATGGGCGATACACATATCACAACTACACCAACGCCCCCCAGACTTCTGAAACCGAGACCGCCCGCACTTGCCCAACGCCGGTCTCCCGTCGCAGTGTGACCCAATACGGTGTGGATTATATCCGCATCACCTGCGACGGCAGCTACACGCTGCACTTCGAGGGTTCCACTCAGGTGGGCGTGCTGCCTGAAGACGCGCACAGCGGCAGTTATGCATTTTGGTCGAATAAAGGCGATGAATCCGATATGACCCTCACTCGCCAGTTCGATTTCACCGGCCAGAGCGGGCCGTTGACCTTCTCGTACTGGACGTGGTATGACCTCGAGGAAGATTACGATTACCTCTATCTGGAGGCCTCGACCGATGGCGAAAACTGGCAGCTTCTCGACACGCCCTCCTGCACGACTGAAGACATTTCGGGCAACAGCTATGGCTGCGGTTATAACGGTATGTCCGGCGGCGGCGGCGCGGCGCGCTGGATCAACGAAAAAGTGGATTTGTCGGCTTACGCTGGGAAGCAGGTCTGGCTGCGCTTCGAATATGTGACCGATGCGGCGGTCAACGGGGAGGGGCTGCTGCTTGATGATGTCTCTATCCCGGAGGTGGGTTACACGACCGACTTCGAGACCGGAGCGGATGGCTGGGAAAATGCGGGATTTGTCCGCATTCAGAATGTTCTGCCGCAAACCTTCCGGCTGGCGCTCATCAAAATCGGCAGCGCCACCACCGTCGAATTCATCACCCTCTCGCCGGATAATGTAGCCAACATCCCGCTGACCATTGGCAGCGGTGTGGATGAGGTCGTTCTGGTGGTAAGTGGCGCCACCCGCTTTACGCGGCAGACTGCGACTTACCAGTTCGAGATCAAGTGATGAAAAATATTGAGCCTTGACATATCTCGAACACGCGTGATAAACTCCCGCCCGGTGTTAATCCAATTCTAAGAAAGGACCGCGCTCCGATGACAATGACAATCTTCAGTATCATCCCCGGCTTGCGCGCCGCTCTCGAAAGCGGCGGTGTCGTATTTGCCTTGTCGGAGTGCGCCTGTTGACCGTTCGGTTATACGCATAACCTTTTCGGCCACGGGACGCTCCGCCCCGTGGCCGTTTTGTTTCCCAGCGATAAACTGTTCGTTTCGCCGGCCACGGGTAGGTAGTCCCGTGGCCGTTTTGTTTTTAGTTGTCCATTTTTTATCAAAAGGAAATTGCGATGAATATTCAAACATCACTGTACGAAGGCCAGCTCATCTGCCTGGGGCCGATTGATCACGAGAAAGATCCCGCCGTTGAATCGGCGTGGACGCACGACAGCGGCTTTATGCGCCTGATCGCCGCCTGGCCATCCTGGCCCGCGTCAAAAGAGCGCATCAAGAAAAAATACGAGGCGCTCGAAAAGTCTATGGAAGAAGATAAAAACTTTTTCCACTTTACCGTGCGCCTGCGTTCTGACGAAGCCGAACAAAATGACCGCCTGCTCGGTTTCGCCCGCCTGGCTTGGGTCGAGTGGTCGAATGGCAATGCCAGCCTGCGTCTTGCCATCGCCAACCCTGCCGACCGGCGCAAGGGCTATGGCTCGGAAACGCTCGCTCTGCTATTGCGCTTTGCCTTCTCCGAGTTGAATCTGCACCATGTCAGCGCCATTGTTCCAGGGTACAACGCCCCCGCGCTGACCTTCTTTCAAAAATTCGGCTTTGTCGAAGAAGTGCGCCGCCGCCAGGCCCTCCGCTTGGATGGGCAAATCTGGGATGAGATTATGATGGGGCTGCTACGGGACGAATGGCTTGCAGGTAGCAAGTGGCAGGTCGCAGGTTGAAGATGGAGATTTTGTTTATGAATACGAACTTATTTGAAGGGCGGCTCGTCCGCCTGACCGCTGAAGATCCCAATATCCTGGCCGAAGCTTTCGCCCGCTGGGGACGCAACTCGACTTTCTCACGGCTACTCGACAGCGATCCATCCCGCCTGTGGTCGGAGAAGAAAAACAAAGAGTGGTTCGAAAAAGGACTGGATAAAGACTCCACCACACCATTTTTCTCCATCCGCTCCATTGCCGACGACAAGCTGATCGGTTTCATCGGGGCCTGGGGTCTAAGCTGGCAGCACGGCGACACATTCTTCGCCATTGGCATCGGCGAAGAGGATTTTTGGGGCAAAGGTTACGGCACGGAAGCGCTACAGCTCTTTCTGGGCTATACCTTCCGGGAGATGAACCTGCGCCGCGTTTCACTCAACGTGTTTGGCTACAATCCCCGCGCGGTTCGTTCTTACGAAAAGTGCGGCTTCAAAATCGAGGGCCGCGTACGCCAGGCTATTTTGAAAGAAGGCGAGCGTTGGGACGTAATTTATATGGGCATCCTGCGAGAAGAATGGGAACAACTCAGCCTTATGGAAGCTACATGATTCTCCTCTGGCAGGCTGCTTCACAGAAATACATCGAGGCACACTATGATTACGATCGAGTTTCACGAAAATAATACACCCAAGCCTGAGAAGCCTGGAAACCGGCGCAAATCGTCGGAACAAGGCTCGAAGGCTGATTACTCTGCCCCGCTGGCGCACGGCCAGCCAGGTGAGTCGAGTGCTGCTTCCAACCTCCTGGCGCGACTGCGCACCTGGATCAACCGGAGTTTCTTCGGGTCGGCGGAATCATAATCTCACTACTTTTTCATTGAGGCAAAGAAATGAGTACACTTACTTCGCGAATTTATACCGGCACCGCCGATTTACAAGCCATGATTGCCTTGACACAAATGCTGCGCGTCAATGGGCAGCGGGTCTACCCCATCGCGGCTGACCTGTTCGAAGAGTTGGCTGTAGCCGAAGTCCAAACCACTGCACGGCTGTGGAATGATTCAACCGGCAAGCTGGTGGGTTTCGTTTACGTGAATCAGTATCGGAATCTGGTGGATGTATTTGACCAAAAAGTGTTCACCCCCTCGGTCGAAGTGGAAATGATGGCCTGGGTTGAATCAGTCGTCCGGAATCGCGGCCATGCCCAGGGCGGAACGCTGACCCTGGTGGATGCCTATTGTCTGGAAGATGATTTTCCCCGGCTGGCGCTTCTCGCCCGGCACGGTTTCGAGCGCCTGTCGGGCGACTCGATCCTGATGTCTCGCCCGCTCGACCAGCCCATCCCCGCTCCGGCGCTGCCCGCCGGCTTTACCATTCGCCCGATGGGCGGCGAGGCGGAGATCGAGGCTTACGTGGACCTCCACCGCGCCGCCTTCGGCACCGGAAATATGACCGTCGCCTACCGCCGGGTCATCATGAGCGCCCCGGATTACATCCCGGAACTGGATTTAGTCGCCGTCGCCCCCAATGGTGAGCTGGCGGCTTTTTGTGTCTGCCAGATTTTTCCAGACGACTCGCCCCGCGCCGGCGGCCAAAAAGAAGGCTGGACCGACCCCATCGGCACGCACCCGGCTTACCGGCAGCTCGGCCTGGCCAGGGCGCTCATGCTGGCCGGTATGCAACGGCTGAAAGACCGCGGGATTGATACCGCCCTCATGGGCACCAGCAGCGACAACCTTGCCATGCAACACACTGCCGAGTCGGTCGGGTTCCGCATGGCGGCGCGCACCTTGTGTTTCAGCAAGCAACTCGATAACCCAATGAATGAGGAGTCCTGAGATGTCGAACTATACCCGTTACACGTTTGCCGAGCGCCCCGACCGCGCCGAAGAAGCCGACGCCTTGTGTCCCACCGTCTGGCCGGAATTTATGCTGCAAGACCTGGTTGCTAACAGCAATTGGGGGTATTTGACAGATGAGTTCGCCGCGTTCCAGTTTTTCCTGTGCGACGAGAGCGACGCCATCGTGGCCGTGGGAAATTCGATCCCCGTCACGTGGGATGGCAGCCCCGAAACGCTCCCCAACCGGGGGTGGGATGCCGTCTTCGAGCAGGGGGTCGCTAACCTGCTGAAAGGCATTGCGCCCACAGTTCTCTCCGCCCTGCAAGCCGTGGTGGTTTCCGGCCAACAGGGAAAGGGTCTCAGCGCCGAGGTCATCCGTGGGATGCAGGAGATCGCTGCGCAGCACGGGCTGGGAGCGTTGATCGCCCCGGTGCGGCCCTCGAAGAAAAGCGATTACCCGCTCACCCCGATGGAACGCTATATCCGGTGGGCGCGTCCCGATGGGCTGCCGTTCGACCCGTGGCTGCGCGTTCACCACCGGATGGGCGCCAAAACCATCAAAGTGGCTCACCGCTCGATGAAAATCCCCGGCAGCCTCGCCGATTGGGAAAGCTGGACAGGGATGCGCTTCCCCGAAAGTGGAAAATACATCGTCCCCGGCGCGCTCAACCCGGTGACGATGAATCTTGAAAAGAATCTCGGCGTGTATATCGAGCCGAATGTATGGATGGTTCACGAAATCAGTGACCGGTTGACGGTTGACAGTTGACAGTGGCGCTATGAGTTTGGTCCTCTGATCGAGAAAAATCAATCACAATCCTGGTTCGTAGTAGGCGCTTCAGCGCCCTTGTCTGCGCTAAAGCGCACACTACGATCCTAAAACCGAGATTTACTGACTCTTTCCCCGCTCCGATGTCGGAAGGGCGGAGCGCGGACGCAACACTTTTTTTGGAGGCTGCCATGCCTATTATCACCACCCACAACCTGACATTATCTTTTGGAGATTTCGATCTCTTTTTCGACATTTCAGTCTCGATTGCCAACGATGGCAAGATTGGGCTGATCGGCCCCAACGGGATTGGCAAAACCTCGCTGCTGATGATCCTGGCTGGTTTGAGCCAGCCCACATCGGGCAGCGTCAACATCGCCCGCAGCCGCCGCCTGGGTTATCTGCGCCAGGAGGCGGTGGAAGCTTTCGGCTCCCGCGAAAACACCGTCTACGCCGAGATGCTGACGGTTTTCGCCGGTCTGCAAGAGCAGCAAGAACGCCTGCACGCCCTGGAAGCCGAGATGGCTGAACGCTACACCGATGAGCTGCTCGAAGAGTACGGCGCGCTGCAAGAGGCTTTCGAGCACGCCGGCGGCTACGACTATGATTTGCGCATCCAGCAAACGCTGAGCGGCCTGGGATTGAACAAATCCTGCTGGGAAATGCCCATCAATCATCTCAGCGGCGGTCAAAAGACGCGGGCGCTGCTGGCGCGCCTGCTGCTCGAAAAACCCGATCTGCTCATGCTCGACGAACCCACCAACCACCTCGACGCCGAAGCCACCGAATGGCTGGAGCACACCCTCGGCGAGTGGGAGGGGGCGGTGCTGGTCGCCAGCCACGACCGATATTTTCTGGACAACGTGGTCAATACGATCTGGGAGATGGGGCGCGGCGGCATCGAGGTTTACCCTGGCAACTACAGTGCCTACATGCTCCAGCGCGACGAGCATTGGGAATACGACCAGCGCGTATTCGAGGAAGAAAAGGCGCGCCTGCTCAAAGAGGTGGATTTCATCCAGCGTAACTGGGTGCGCGCCAGCACACACGCCCGCGCCCTGGGAACGCTGCGCAAGGTCAGCCGTGAGATCGCCGCCATCGAGTCCTACGGCATCGGTGTGCTGCGCGATGGCTCGAAATGGTCGCGGTTGGGGCTGCGCGCCGACAAACCCCTGGATGTAATCGAGGCCATCCGGGCGGTCAACGCGCTGAGTATGCCCGGCCGCCCGCCGAAGATTCACCCCCGGCTCACGCAAACCTACAACAGCGGCAACATCGTGCTGCGCGCCAATGAGGTGCTGATCGGCTATCCCGGCACCCCGCTGTTTCGTGCGGATGGCGTCGAACTGCGGCGCGGCGAGTGCGCCGCACTGATCGGCCCCAACGGGAGCGGCAAAACTACGTTTCTCAAGACCCTCCTGGGCCAGATGGAAGCCCTCGAAGGCGAGTTGTACCGCGGGGCGAGTCTCAAAATCGGCTACTTCGCCCAGGCGCACGATGGTCTCGATCCGAAGCTGTCGGTGCTCGATGAGCTGTTGAGCCACAAGGAGATGCACCCCGGCGAGGCGCGCAGTTACCTGGCGCAGTACCTGTTCCGCGGCGACGATGTGTTCAAACCGGTTTCAGCGCTTTCCGGCGGCGAGCGCGGGCGGCTGGCGCTGGCGATCCTGGCTTTACAGGGCGCGAACTTCCTGCTGCTCGACGAGCCGACCAACCATCTCGACCTGCCCGCGCAGGAAGTGCTGCAAGAGGTGCTGCAAGATTTCCCCGGCACGATCCTGCTCGTCTCACACGACCGTTACCTGGTTGACCGCCTGGCGACCCGCATCTGGGAGCTGCGCGATAATAAGCTGACCGTCTTCGATGGCACCTACCGCCAATTTGTGTTGAGCCGCGTGACCCCCACAGACACCCGCCCCCGCCAGCTTTTGCTGGCCCCCAAGCCGCTGGTGCGCGACAACAGCCGCGAGACACGCAAGCGCCAGCAGGCGATGTCGCTCATCGAAAGCCGCATCCGCGAGCAGGAGATGGCCGTGAAGCGCCTGTCGTCCGAGATGCAACAAACCGGCAAACGCTGGTCGTACGATCAAATTCACACCCTCAGCTTGCAATATTCGCAAGCCCAGGCCAAGTTAGAAGAGTTGATGGTGGAATGGGAGAAGCTGGCGGTGTGAAGAGAGACCGGGGACGGACGACGGCAGACCATAGACCGACGACCGATGACCGGCATTGACGGTCTACGGTCTGCCGTCTGGGAGAATCGTAATGCCTAACCCTCTTTTCCAAAAAGTTGACTGCATCCGGCTGTATGTTCCCGATCTCGATGCGGGACTGGCCTTCTACCGCGACCGAATGGGGCACGCCCTCATCTGGCGCGCCGCCCACGAGGCGGGGCTGCGCCTCCCGGGGAGCGAGGCCGAGCTGGTGCTGCAAGACGAGCGCCCCGGCCTGGAAGTGGATTTCACGGTGGCCTCCGCCGATGAAGCCGCCGCCCGCTGGGTTGCGGCAGGCGGGAAAGTGCTCGCCGGCCCGTTCGACATCCGCATCGGGCGCTGCGTGGTCGTTGCTGACCCGTGGGGTAATCCCCTGGTGTTCCTGGATATGAGCAAAGGGCTGCTGATCACCGACGCGGAGGGCAACATCATTGGCAACGAAAAAATAGACGCAACGGAGAAAACATGAGTTCTGATCCTCGCCCCTACCAGGGCCAGACTGACTTTCAGAAAATGTGCGCCTTGCTGCAAGCCGGGCGCGCTGCCAATAACGGAACCTACTACGTTCACACCGGCGACCTGAGCTGGTGGCTCTACTACCCGCCGCTCGATCACGATCATTGGCAGAATATCTACCTGTGGGACGATCCAACCAATCCTGGGCGAATCCTGGGCTGGGCGCTGCTGTCGAGCACTTTCGATGTTTACGTGCAGCCCGAATTGCGCGGCGCGCCCGAGGCCGAGGCCATGTACGCCTGGGCCGAAGATCGCCGCGCGGCTCTGGCGCGCGCCAACGGGAAAGACAAAATCCACATGATGTGGGTCGCACAGGATGATGCCGTGCTCACCGGCTGGCTGCAAGGCCGCGGCTTCCGGCTGATCCATTCGGACGTTTACATGACCCGAACATTGGATATGCCCATCGCGGCCCCCAGCCTGCCGGAAGGTTACACGGTGCGCAGCTCGGCGGGCGAGAATGAAGCCGCCGCCCGCGCCGCAGCTCAGTATGGCGCGTTCGAATCGTCAGCGCCTTTCGACCGGTACGAGGCGCGCTTCCGGCGCTTCATGCAGTCGCCGGTGTACGATCCCGATCTCGATGTGGTCGCGGCAGCCCCGGATGGGCGCATCGGCGCGTTCTGCATCGCCTGGCCCGACCCGCTGAACAAAGTTGGGTTGTTCGAGCCGGTGGGTACGCATCCCGATTTCCAGCGCAAGGGGCTGGGCAAAGCCGTGATGACCGATGCGCTCCGCCGCTTGCAGGGGTGCGGTATGACCAGCGCCAACGTCTGCACCGATTCAGAAAATGAGCCGGCGGTGAAATTGTACGAGGTCGTCGGTTTTCGCACGGTCAATCAACTGGGACTCTACGAAAAAATATTATGACGCATAAGAACGGAACCATCATTTTACTCAACGGGACATCAAGCTCAGGCAAGACCTGCCTGCTGGCTGCGCTGCAATCGCTGCTGGATGAACCTTATCTCAACGCCGGAATTGATAAATTCATCTGGATGATGCCGAAGCGTTATCTCGACCGCCCGCTGTGGGACGATGTGCTCGGGCGAGCCACAGAAGCTGGGGAGACCGGCCATCGTGTGTTCTCCGGGATGCATCAGGCCATCGCCACACTTTCCCGCGCCGGGTTGAACGTGGTCGCCGATCACGTGCTGGTGGAGCCAGCCTGGGTGGATGAGTGTGCGGTATTGTTCAGCGGTTTGCCCGCCTATCTGATTGGTGTGCGTTGCCCTCTGGAAGTGCTCGAGCAACGCGAGCGCGACCGCAAAGACCGCACTCTCGGGCAGGCGCGGGCGCAGTACGAGCGGGTACATGCCTTCGTGAAGACCTACGATCTCGAAGTAGACACTTCCCTGCTTTCCCCCGAAGAATGCGCCCGGATGATCCACTCACATATCCAAAACAATCCGCCGCGGGCTTTTGTAGGGCGAGCTGCCAGTTCGCCCTACGCCATCACCGGCCCCGCCCTTGGTCTTTCGGCGGTTTGCGCTCCCATTTTACGTACCCTGCCCGAATGGTTCGGCATCGAGGAGGCCACGCAGCATTACATCGAAACGATAGCAACACTCCCGACCTGGCTTGCCTCGCTGGACGGTGTCCCCTTGGGGTTTCTCGCTATCATGCAGCACAGTCCCGCCGCCGCGGAAATCTACGTGATGGGTGTTCTCCCGGAGGCGCATCGCCAGGGGGTTGGCCGCGCCCTGCTCGGCCGCGCCGAAGCCTACCTTCGGGAGCAGGGAATCGAATATCTGCAAGTCAAAACCTTGAGCGCGGCGCATCCCGATGCCGGGTATGCCAAGACCCGCGCCTACTACCAGGCGATGGGATTTCGCCCCTTGGAGGAATTTCCCACCCTGTGGGGCGAGGCCAATCCGTGTTTGATGATGGTCAAGAAACTGGAAGCGCCGTCACGGTGAAAAACCCCCTGTTGTTATGGCGCGTGCATCGCGGGCAATATTTTGGTAAAGGCCGAATCCCTGCTTCGACCGCCAACGCTGATCGCTGATGACCCTCGGACTCAGCAGCACGTTGTATTCGAGCGAAAAATCTGAGGCAAGATCAATGATGGCGTGTCGCAGGCTGCGATCTTCGGCGAACGTGATAACCAGAACATCAATGTCGGAATCAGCATTCCCTTCCCCTCTTGCCTTCGAGCCGAATAGAAATATTTGGTAAACCTGATCAGGAAATGCTTGCCGCAGCCGCGCTGTGAACGCCTGCAATGCCTGCGTTTCAGCCTGGCTGAGGGTAGCGCCTTTTAGACCCAGCTTTGCTGTTTTAGCCATTTTTCGTTACCACAGCTTTATTATACATCACACCCTCCTCTCAGAATCAAACGTAGAGACGGAATGAATAACAATTCTATTTGGCAAGGCACACACATCCGCTTGCGGGCGATAGAACCCGAAGATTGGGAAATCTTCAGCCAGTGGGATCTGGACACTGAAACCGCCCGCGAGTGCTACTTCATCCCTTTCCCAAAATCGCACGAAGCTGCACGCAAATGGGCAACCGAGCAATCGCTGGCCCGCCCGAAGGGTGACGTTTTCAACTTTGTGATCGAAACCCTGGAGGGTGAATTCGCCGGCACGATCAACACCCATCACTGCGACCCGCGTAATGGCACGTTCAGCTACGGGCTTGCCATCCGCCGCGAACAGAGGCGCAAAGGTTATGCTTCGGAGGCCATCCGGCTGTTACTGCGTTACTTCTTCCAGGAATTGCGTTACCAGAAAGTGACGGTCGAAATCTACGATTTCAACGAAGCTTCGATCAAGCTGCACGAAAAGCTGGGCTTCGTCCACGAGGGCCATCTGCGCCAGATGGTTTTCACTAATGGGCAGTATCACGATGAGTTTGTTCTGGGGATGACCCGCGAGGAATTCGAGGCGCATGAACGAATCGCTTGAAACCGGCCTCCACCAACAGATTGCCAGCAACGCGGCTGTTCAGCAGGATATAGCGCGAAACTATCGTTGGAATTTCCTGGTCAACACGCTGGATGGAGCCACTTTCGGGTTTGGGATGAGCTTTTTTTCATCCACCATCATTCTCCCCTTGTTTGTCAGCCATTTTACCAATAGCCCCCTTGTAATCGGCCTGATCTCATTTCTCGGTTGGGCTGGCGTTCTCTTACCGCAGCTTTTTATGGCCAATGCGGTCGAGCGCGCCCCCCGGAAGAAGTTCTTCCCGATGACGCTCGGTTTTTTCCTCGAACGCCTGCCTGTTCTCCTGCTTGCTCCAGCGGTCTATTTCCTGGCAGTCAGCCAGCCGGTTTTGACCCTGGTCGTTTTTTTCGTTCTGTACACCTGGCACAACCTTGGGGCAGGTGTGATCATTGTGGGCTGGCAGGATATGATCGCGAAAGTCATCCCGGTGGAGAAGCGCGGGCGGTTCTTTGGCATCTCAAATTTCATCGGGAATGGAACCGGCATCCTGGGGGCGCTGGCTGTACCCTATGTGCTCGACAAATTCACCTTCCCGCTGGGTTACGTCTTTTCCTTCGCCGTGGCTGGCGCGTTGTTTTTCCTTTCCTGGGCGTCTCTCTCGCTCACCCGCGAACCGGCTGTCGCCAGCAGCAAACCCCCGGTCTCGCAACTGGATTACCTGCGTTCCTTGCCAGAAGTTCTGCGCAAAGATCGCAACTTCAGCCTGTATCTGCTGGCGCAGATTATCTTTGCGCTGAGCGGGATGGCAACCGGTTTTTTGGTGGTTTATTCCGTTCAGACCTGGAATCTGCCGGATGCGCAGGCCAGTGGATTTATGATCGCCTTGCAAATCGGCTTGGCTCTGGCGAACCTGTTTTTTGGCTTTTTCTCGGACCGCAAAGGCCACAAATTGAGCCTGGAGGTGTGCTGGTTATTGAGCGCTGCGGCGCTTGCCCTGGCAGTTATTGCTCCCAGCCCGTGGTGGTTTTTCCCGATCTTTTTCCTGCGCGGGGCCGTCGAGGCAGGAACCACGATCTCCGGCTTCTCTATCGTTTATGAATTCACCGAGGCGGAAAACCGTCCGACCTATATTGGCTTTGCCAATACCATTCCAGGCGTCATGGTGGTGATCGCGCCGCTGATCGGCGGCTGGCTGGCCGGGGTGGTAAGCTACCGGGCGATGTTTACCCTTTCTGCGATCGTCGGGGCAGCCAGTTGGGTGCTGTTGCGTTTTGCAGTGCATGAGCCGCGCAAAATGAAAGCCTCGGGAAACCCCTATTGAAGGAATTATGGATCAGCCATTCATTCCAGGTTTGACCCTCAGCCAGTATCTTTTCGATGAAGCCGTCCGGCCCATCCTGGCAAAACATTTCCCATCGTTAGCTTATTCTGCAGCGCTGATCGGGCCAGGTTCCGATGTGCTGGGCTTCGACACACCCCAATCCACCGACCACGATTGGGGGCCGCGCTTGCTGTTGTTCCTGGCAGATGCCGATGTCGAGATGTATCGCCCCCAAATCGAGCGGGCGCTGCATGAGGAGCTTCCACCGGAAATTCATGGCTTCCCGATTGATATGACCTGGGTTTATCGCAGCGGCCACGATGGCCAGCAGCAGCCCGGCGGCGACAAAGTCCATCACGGTGTGGCGATCCATTCGCTGCGCGCCTGGGTCCAGCAAATCTTAGGGATTGAAATGGATGCTAAGTGGACGGCTGGCGACTGGCTGACCTTCACTGAGCAGCATTTGCGCAGCCTGACCAGCGGGCGCGTCTTCCACGACGGACTGGGAGAACTGGGGGCGCTGCGGACCCGGTTGAGTTACTACCCCCGCGAGGTCTGGCTGTATCTCCTGGCGGCGCAATGGCAGCGCATCGGGCAGGAAGAGCCTTTCATGGGCCGCTGCGGGCAGGTGGGCGACGAGTTGGGATCACGGCTGGTGGCGGCCCGGCTTGTGCGCGACGTGATGCGGCTATGCTTCCTGATGGAGTGCAAATATGCACCGTATATCAAATGGTTCGGCACAGCCTTCCGGCAGCTTGACTGCGCCGCTCAGCTCAGCCCCGTGTTGGATCAGGTGCTGACGGCGGAAACCTGGCAGGAGCGCCAGCCCCCCTTGGTTGCGGCGTATGAATTCCTCGCCGGTTGGCACAACCGGTTGGGAATTACCCCCCCGCTGGAGGCCAAAGCGACATCTTTCTTCAATCGCCCGTTTTGGGTAATCCAGGCTGACCGGTTCGCACAGGCCATTTGGGATGTCATCGCCGATGAAGCGGTGCGCGGCCTGCCGCAATTCTTAGGCTCCATAGATCAATTTACCGACTCAACCGACGCGCTGAATTTTTACCAGCGCATCAAACGGATTTTCTGACTCTCTTATGAACCTCCCCCTCAAATCCTATTGGGATTTACTCTCCCGTCACATCCGCCCGCAAAAACGGCGCTTTGCCCTGCTGATGGTGCTCTTGCTCGGCGGTATCGGCTTGCAGCTCCTGCTCCCGCAAATCATGCGCCGTTTCATTGACGCCGCCCTGGGCAGTGTAGCGACCAACCTGCTCCTGGCGATCACCGCCCTGGCCTTCATCGGCATAGCCCTCCTGCAGCAGGGTGTTTCGGTCAGCGTGACCTACCTGGGCGAAAGCGTGGCCTGGACGGCGACCAACGCCCTGCGCGCCGAGCTGGCCCGCCATTGTCTCAACCTGGACATGAGCTTCCACAACAACCACACTCCCGGCGAGCTGATCGAGCGCATTGACGGCGACGTGGCTGCGATGGCCGATTTCTTCTCACAGTTCGTCGTGACGCTGGTCGGCAATGGACTACTGCTTGTCGGGATTCTGGCCGCCCTCTTCCTGGAAGACTGGCGCGCCGGGCTGGCCTTCACAGTGTTCGCGGTGGTGGCATTCACCATCCTTTACCGGATGCGCGACATCGCCGTGCCTCACCAAAAAGCGCGCCGCCAGGCCGAAGCCAACCTGTTCGGCTTCCTCGAAGAGCAATTGGCCGCCACGGAAGATATTCGCTCCAGCGGCGCGGTAGATTACTCGATCCGCGAGTTGTACCGACTGCAAACCGGCATCCTGCGCACCAATCGTAAGGCTCATTGGATGGGTATGTTGATCATGATGGCGATGGGCGCGGTGCTTGCCCTGGGCAATGGACTGGCAATCGGCATCGGTTACTGGCTTTTCACCGGCAGTTCGATCACTCTCGGGACAGTGTACCTGCTGGTGAATTACGTCAATCTGCTGGAGCAGCCCATTTGGGCGCTCACCCGCCAGACGGAGAGTTTCCAGACCATCGGGGCGTGCGTCGAGAGGCTTGGGGAACTTCGCAAAGTGCAGAGCCAGATTCAGGACGGCGCGGGGGCGGCGATTCCTGCCGGGCCGCTGGGGCTGGCGTTCGACAACGTTTCCTTTGCCTATAACTCTGACGAGCCGATCTTACATAACCTGACCTTCAACCTTCGACCTTCAACCGTCCTGGGCCTTTTAGGGCGCACCGGCAGCGGGAAAACCACCCTCGCCCGGCTGATCTTCCGGCTGTATGATCCCACCTCGGGCCAGATTCGACTGGACGGCGCGTCCTTGCGGGATGCCCGCCTCGCCGATCTGCGCCAGCGCATCGCCTTCGTCACCCAGGATGTGCAATTGTTTCAAGCCAGCGTACGCGACAACCTGACTTTCTTCGACCGGAGCATCCCCGACGAGCGTATCGAAGCTGTCATCGCAGAATTGGGGCTGGGCGACTGGTACGCGGCGCTTCCCGAGGGGCTGGACACCCGCCTCGAAGCCGGGGGGCACAGCCTCTCCGCGGGGGAGGCGCAGCTCCTGGCCTTCACCCGCATATTCCTGCGCGACCCGGGGCTGGTCATCCTCGACGAGGCATCCTCCCGCCTCGACCCCGCCACCGAGCAGCGCATCGAGCGGGCGATTGACCGGCTGCTGCAAAATCGCACCGCCATCGTCATCGCTCACCGCCTGGGCACCGTACAGCGCGCCGATCAGATCATGATCCTGGAAGACGGGCAGGTGTGCGAGCACGGCGAGCGCCTGGCGCTGGCTGCCGATCCGGACTCGCGTTTTTACAGTCTGCTGCAAACGGGGTTGGAAGAGGTATTGGCGTAGCTTTTATCTCGTTCCACCGCTCTGCGGTGGAACGCCAAGCGCGACGCTCCGCGTCGCGCGCCGACGACGACGCAGAGCGTCGGCAAGCAGCGACAACGTGGAACGTTGTCGCCAGGGAATTGCACAGAGCATCGAATGACATCAACTACAAACGAAAACATAAAAATCCCCGCCCTGCCCGCCTGGCGCGTCATCCTGGCGATGGTGGGCTTCCGCACGTGGTACTGGGTGGTAGACTTCTTCTCGGTGCTGTTATTCCGGGCGGCCTGGCAGCTTGCGCCTGCCTTGATCCTCAAAGTTTTCTTCGACCTGTTGAGCGGTCAGGCCCCGGCAGGAGTCAACCTCTGGACAGTGATTGGCATGGTCGCCGCCAGCTATCTGATGCGGGTGACGGGCGAATTGGGTTTCTTCTACGCCGATGTGCCCCTGTTTGCTGATGACGATACGCTGCTGCGCAAGAATTTGCTGCGTCACATCCTGCGGCGGCCGGGCGCTTCCCCGCTGCCCGATTCCCCCGGCGAGGCCATCAGCCGCTTTCGCAACGATGTCAACGAGATCCCGCTGTTCGTCATCTGGATCAACGACATCCTGGTCGGGTTGATGGTGATCATTGTTTCCATCGGCATGATGGCGAGCATCAGTTTGGTGGTGACGTTGATCTCACTGCTGCCGGTGATCCTGGTGGGCTTCATCGCCAACGCCGCCTCCAGCCGCATCGAGCGTTACCGCCGCGCCAGCCGGCAAGCCACTGGTAAAGTCACCGGCTTCATCGGCGAGTTTTTTGGCGCGGTGCAGGCGGTCAAAGTCGCCGGGGCAGAGCACAACGTCATCCGGCGCTTCGACGACCTCAACGAAGCGCGTCGTAATGTATCGCTCAAAGAGCGCCTGTTCGACACCATACTGGATGCGCTCTACCGTAACACCTCCAGCCTGGGGACAGGCGTCATCCTCATCCTCGTCGGGCAGGCCATGCGCAGCGGCACATTTACGGTGGGCGATTTATCGTTGTTCGTCTATCTGCTGACCAGCGTGAGCGATTTGACCACCTTCGCCGGGATGATCGTGGCGCGTTACAAACAATTGAGCGTTTCTGTGGAACGCATGTACCGGCTGATGGAAGGCGCGCCGCTCGAAGCGTTGGTGGAACCCAGCCCGATCAATCTGAGTGGCCCGCTCCCGCTGGTTTTCTACCCGACTCGCAAAGATGCTGACCATCTGGAAACTCTCGATGCAACCGGCTTGACCTATCACTTCCCCGGCAGTTCGAACGGCATCGAAGAGATCAACCTCCGCCTGAAACGTGGTGCCCTGACAGTGGTTACTGGCCGCGTGGGGTCCGGTAAAACGACGCTGCTGCGCGTGCTCCTGGGACTGCTGCCCAAAGAGTCCGGCGACATCCGCTGGAACGGCTTGCCCGTGCGAAACCCCGCCGATTTCTTCACCCCGCCGCGCTGCGCCTACACCGCCCAGGTGCCGCGCCTGTTCAGCGCCACCTTGAAAGACAACATCCTGCTCGGCCTGGCGCGCGGGGACGCGGAGATTCGCCAGGCTCTGCGGCAGGCGGTGATGGAACGCGACCTGGAAGAGTTGGAGAACGGCCTGGATACGATGGTTGGCGCACGCGGCGTCAAACTCTCCGGCGGGCAGGCGCAGCGCACCGCCGCGGCGCGCATGTTCATCCGCGACGCCGAACTGCTGGTCTTCGACGATCTGTCGTCCGCGCTGGATGTCGAGACGGAAAGGGTGTTGTGGGAGAGGATAGTCGAAGGTAAACAAGTAGGCAAGTACACAGGTACACAGGTAAACACAGCCCTGTCTACTTGTCTACCTGATACCTGTTTAGCTGCTCCATCCCTCCCTGCAACTGTTCTAGCCGTCTCCCACCGCCGCCCGGTGCTGCGCCGCGCCGACCACATCATTGTGCTCAAGAATGGCCGGGTGGAGGCCGAGGGTGCCCTGGACGAACTGCTCGAATCCTGCGAAGAGATGCAGCAGCTTTGGCAGCAAGAGTCTACACCTGAGCCAAATGGAGAACGGTAAAAAAAGTGTCGACAGCGAGCGAAGCTCGCTTGTTCAAAACACCTCTGCGGACTCAGCGATCTCCGCTGTGAATTCATACATTGGAGAAAATCTTGGATACCACCAACCTCATCGAATATGACGATCCCATTGTCTATGATTGGGAAAACCACGATTTCGACCCGGATGGCCCGTTCTTCCTAACGCTGGCGCAGCAGTTGGGCGGCCCGGCGCTCGAAATCGCCTGCGGCACCGGGCGGCTCACCATCCCCATGGCCGAGCAGGGCGTGGAGATCACCGGGCTGGACATCGTTCCCGGCATGTTGGCGCGGGCTAAAGAGAAGGCGCCCCATCTCCCCATCCGCTGGGTGGAAGCCGACGCCCGCTATTTCAACCTGGGGATGCAATTTCGCCTGATCTTCATGTCATCCGCCGGGATGCAGCACTTCCTCACCCGCGCCGACCAGGAGGCTGCCCTGGCCTGCGTGCGCGCCCACCTGGCCCCGGAGGGACGGTTCGTGTTCGGCGTCCTTTTCCCACACGCCCGGAACATGGAAACCTGCGAGACCGAGCAGGAATGGTTCGTCTACACTAACGATCTTGACCAGGAAGTGCGCGTGACCGGCACCGATTCTTATAACGATCTCAGCCAAGTTCACACCGAAACCGCTTACCGGCGCTGGAAAGATGAAACCGGGCAGGAAATTTTGCAAGTCGCGCCGCTTTCGCTGCGCTACTTCTTCCCTCAAGAGATGGATCTGCTGCTGCAACACAACGGCTTCGAGGTGTTGGAACGCTACGGCGATTGGGATCGCAGCCCGTTGACAAGCGAGAGCCTGATGATGATTTTCGTCTGCCAGGTATCGAGCGAATGACCATCCAGGATCATTGACGCATCCCCCAGCAAACAACGCTTCTCGCAATTTGTGGCTGGGTTGTGACCGATGAAAAAGCTCCCCACTGTGCCTGGTTCCCCTTTCCCTGTGCAGTACTCCATTTTAAGCGAGTCTGCCCTGGCAGAATGGGCGCAATCTCGTTATAGCCTGAGTGAGCCGGTTCGATGCTGCTTTCTCAGAGGCAGCATGAGTGATGTCTATCGTCTGGATACCCCCAAGGCTGCGTATATCCTGAAGGTTTACCTGCACAACCGGCACCCCCAGGGCGCGATAGAAGCAGAAATCGCTTTTCTGAATGATCTGCTCGAGCAAGATATTCCGGTGGTCATTCCAGTTGCGAATAGCGACAACATTTACGTGAATGAATTGAACGCCCCGGAAGGGAAGCGTTTTGCTGTGCTGTTCCACGCCATTCCTGGTGATGAGCCGAAAGAGGAAAACCTGGAGCACAGCCGCAGCTTTGGGCAATTGGCTGGCCGCCTCCACTGTTGCGCCGATCAGTTACAGAAAAAGTATAACCGCTGGCATCTCGATGAGACATATCTGGTGGATCAACCCCTGGCTTGCCTCCAGCCCTACCTGGAACATCGGTCAAACGACTGGGAATATCTGCGCACATTGGGAAGCGAGATTCTGGCCGAGCTTCATCACCTGCTGCCGAAAGAAAGCCCGATGTATGGCCTGTGCCACGGCGACCTCCACACGGGCAACGCCCGTTTCGATCAACGCGGCCGCCTCACCCTGTTCGATTTCGATAGCTTTGGCTATGGCTGGCGGGCGATTGACATTGGGGTTTATCCCGTCAGTTTCGATTGGATGGCCCTGGATGACGAAACCCGGCGCAAAAAGGCCCGGTTTTGGGAAGCCTTTGTCGAAGGCTATACCACGCAGCGCCCGTTGAGCCAAAATGAGCTGGCCGTTGCACAATTGTGCCTCCCCCTGCGTCACCTGGAATTGATGGGCCTGACGATCCGCTATTGGACGCCCCAAATTGGCGTCAGTTGGCTCACAGACAATTATTTCGACCGGCATCTCGACTGGTTCCATGCGTGGGCCACTCGATACAGCAAAATGCGCTAAAAGTGTGAAAAAGCTTCCTGCTGAACAAATCTACTATATCCGCTGCGCCGCCTGGGAATTCAACGGCGGCCTGATCTTCACCAGCATCTGGGTGCTCTACTATTCGGTGATGAAACTCAGCCTGTTCGAGGTGTCGCTGATTTTCATCGTCAGCACAGTTTCCAACCTGGTTTTTGAAGTCCCCACCGGCGTCCTGGCCGATGTGTACTCACGCCGGCTGTCGGTGATCCTGGGAGGGATTTTCATCGGCCTGGCATTTACGACGATTGGGATATTCCCCATCTTTGCCATTGCGCTGCTGGCAGCTTTCATCGAAGCCATCGGCGATACCTTCGTGAGCGGCGCATTGCAGGCATGGATCACCGATGAAGTGGGTACCGATCGGGTGGGCGGGGTTTTCTTGCGCGGCAGGCAGGTTGCAATTCCAGCGCATTGGATCGGCGTTGTCCTGAGCATTGCCCTGGCTGCCTGGTTCAATTGCCAGACTCCCATCATGGTGGGCGGTATCCTGTGGTTCGTGTTGACGCTCTTCCTGATCGCGTTCATGCCGGAAACGAATTTTCGACGAAACAGTGAGACAGCGCCGCTCGGTCGTGACGCTTTGCTCGGTCAATTTCGCACGACGCTGAATGTGTTTGCAGAGGGGGCGCGGCTCGTTCGCGGCTCACGGGTACTGGTTCTGCTCTTCCTGGCCCAATTATTCAGCAGCGCTTTCTCCGACTGCTTCTACAAATTCTCGCGCGCCAACATCCTCCAGGGTTTTGCCCTGCCCACCTTGACCTTACCACTCCTCGGTACTTTGAAAGAGAACGTATGGTTTGGACTGCTGGAAATGCTGCAAGGGTCGTTTTCTCTCATCGGGATGGAGGGCGTGCGCCGATGGGTCAATCTCAACCGGGCTGGGATGGCGGCGCGTGTTCTGCTTGGGTTCTACGCGCTCATACTTGCGGGGTTGGCTGTATTCGCCTGGACAGGCAACTTTGCCCTGGCGATCCTCGCCTGGCTGGTCGTCAGCGGGCTGCAAGAGATCGGCAGCCCCGTTACCGAAACCTGGCTGAATCAAAATATCCCCTCCAGCATCCGCTCGACGGTGCTCTCGATGAACAGCCAGGTGGGAATGGTGGGCCAGATGGGAGCCAGCACAAGCCTGGGGGTGTTCGGCGACCATTTCGGGGTTCGCCGCGCCTTGGGTCTATCGGGTGTGTTTTTAGCGCCATTGTTGATAATATATGGCAGCCGAACAAAGCCATCGTCTGAATTTGGCAAAGTTTAGTAACAATGGAAAATAGAAATGGACATTCGAGCTTACAACCGTGACAAATGGAATAAACAGGTCGAATCTGGCAACCCGTGGACGGTCCCGGTCTCGCCGGAAGTGATCGCCGAAGCGAAACTTGGCCGATGGGGAGTGCTGCTCACCGAGACGAAACCTGTCCCCCGGGGATGGTTCCCCGCCTCGCTGGCCGGGATTGACCTCCTGGGGCTGGCGTGCGGCGGCGGGCAGCAGGGGCCGGTGTTTGCCGCCCTCGGGGCGCGCGTCACCATCCTGGACAACTCCCCCCGCCAATTGGCGCGTGACCAGGAGGTGGCTGCCCGCGAGGGGCTGGCGATCACCACCGTCGAAGGCGATATGCGTGATCTCTCGATTTTCGCCGATGAATCCTTCGATCTGATCTTTCACCCGGTCTCTAACTGCTTCATCCACGAAATCCGCCCGGTGTGGCAAGAAGCCTACCGCGTCCTGCGGCGCGGCGGCGCTTTGCTGGCGGGTTTCAACAATCCCGCTGCCTATCTATTCGACTGGCGCAAAGCCGAGCAGGGCATCTTCGAGGTGCGCCATAAGTTGCCCTTCGACAGCCGAAACCTGACCCCCGAAGAGCTTGCCGCCGAGTATGACCCTGACGACCCGTGGGAATTCAGCCACTCGCTCGAAGACCAGATCGGCGGGCAGCTCGAGGCCGGTTTCCGGCTGGCCGGGCTGTACGAAGATACCCAAAATACCCCGCTGGGGGCCTATATGCCGCATTACATCGCCACCAGGGCGATCAAGCCATGAAAGTTTGATGTAAAAAATCCGATCTCTATTTCAATTTTTTGACAACAAAGAAGGTAGAAACATTATGAAAATCTTTATCAGCGCCGACATCGAAGGCATCACCGACGTCACTCACTGGGACGAAACCGAATTGGGCCACGGCGAGCACTACGCCGCCCGTGAGCAAATGACCGCCGAGGTCGCCGCTGCTTGCGAGGGGGCGCTCCAGGCCGGGGCAACCGAAATCTGGGTGAAGGATTCGCACGACAGCGCCCGCAACCTGATCGCCGCCAAACTTCCGAAAGAGGCTCGCCTGATCCGCGGCTGGAGCGGCCACCCGTTTCTCACCCTGCAAGGGCTGGACAAGACCTTTGCCGCGGTGGCGCTCATTGGCTATCACTCCCGCGCCGGATCGGGCACCAGCCCGCTGGCGCACAGCTTCACCGGAAAGCTGACTACCCTCAAGATCAATGATGTGTTTGCCTCCGAGTTTTTGATGGATGCCTACACCGCGGCTTACGCAGGCGTGCCCCTGGTCTTCATCTCCGGCGACCGGGGCATCTGCGACGAAGCGGCTGCATTCAACCCGCGCATCCAGACGGCGGCGGTCAAACAGGGTGTGGGCAATTCCACGGTGAACATCCATCCCGAGTTGGCGACGGCCCGCATCCGGGAGGGAATGGCGCAGGCGGTGACGCAGGTTGCCAACTTTGTCCAACCGGCGCTGCCGGCCCACTTCTCAGTCGAGAGCCGCTACCGGGCAGGATACAACGCCTATCACGATGCTTTTTATCCCGGCGCGCGGCAAATTGACGATATGATCGTGCGCTTCGAGACGGACGATTACTTCGAAGTGCTGCGATTTATGATGTTTACTGCTCAGGCGTAATATACTTTCCGCCATTCGACATCCGAGACATTCCTATGAATTACACTACCCGAACTTACGAAGCCGAATCCGACAAGCTGCTCTTGTCTGCCCTGGCGCGCCGGTTCTTTGACGATCACCTGCACGTGATTGACCTGCCTTACCGCCTCAGTTCGTGGGCCTTGGACGACCCTGGCAACACCCGCCTGTGGTTCGACGCCCAGGGGAACTTGCTCGCCTGGGCTGTGCTGCAAACGCCATTCTGGTTTGTTGACTATGTTTGCGACCCGCAGGATATGGCGCTGCACGGCGAGATCCTGGCCTGGGCCGACACCCGCTCTCGGGAAATCGCGGCGACGCCTGCCGGACATCTCTCATGGTTCGTAAACGTCTTCGATGGTCAGACCGAGCGCATTCGCGACCTTCAAGCTGTTGGATTTGCCTGCCAGTCCGACCCGGAAAATGTACCCCCGGGTGATGATCCCTGGTCGAAAGTGTTCATGCGGCGCGAAGCGAATATGCCCGTTGGGACCTACCGGCTGCCCGCCGGATTTACCCTGCGCCCCCTGGGAGGCGAGAGCGAGGTGGGCGCCTACGTTGAGCTGCACCGCGCCGTATTCGAGTCCAAGAGTATGACAATCGAATGGCGGCAGCGCATCCTGCGCCACCCCGCTTATCAACCCGACCTGGACATCGTCATCGCTGCGCCGGATGGCAGCCTGGCAGCGTTTTGCGTCGGATGGCTGGATCAGGCCACAGGGCGCGGGCACATCGAGTCATTGGGCTGCCGCGAGGACTGCCGTCGCTACGCCCTGGGGCGTGTAGCCCTCGCCGAAGTGCTGCGCCGCCTGCAGGCGCGCGGGGCGCAGGCAATTTACGTTGAGACAGACAAATATCGCAACACAGCCCTGGCGCTCTATGAACACATGGGATTCGATGTCATTCGAGACGTTCTCGTTTACCGCAAGGATTACGAATAATTCGGGTTACTACTCAATAGCCATCGTCGCCGATTGAAATCGGCGTCTGGAAGGGCCAGAAACCCGCTGAAGCGGGTTCAAAACGCCGCTGACAACCCGCTTTAGCGGGTTTTGCAAAATTTTAGGCATCGGATTCATCCGATGCCGAGCTACTTTTAGGGAATAATATGGACATCTTCTTTCAAGTTCATAAAGATTTGCCCCGCGAAGGCCCCGGCAGCGACGGCTCGACCCGTAAAGCCTTCGGCTTGCTCAAAGGGCTGCCGCTCAATCCGCGCATTCTGGATGTTGGCTGTGGGCCGGGCATGCAAACGCTCGAGCTGGCGCGCCTCAGCGGCGGGCAGATCGTCGCCGTGGACACCCACCAGCCATTTCTGGATGACCTGGCCTGCCGGGCGCAGCAAGCCGGGCTGGCCAGTCACATCATCACCGTCAACCAATCCATGTCAGCCCTCGATTTTCCCGATGCCAGCTTCGACGCCATCTGGTCGGAGGGGGCGATCTACATCATGGGATTCGAGACCGGTCTGCGGGGCTGGAAGCGCCTGCTAAAGCCAGGCGGCTGCCTGGCCGTATCGGAATTGACCTGGCTGCGCCCTGCTGCTCCGGAGGAGATCACAGCCTATTGGGGCCGCGAATACCCGCCGATGAAGTCGCTGGATGAAAACCTGGCGATCATCCAATCCGCCGGATACCGCGACCTGGGGCATTTCGTCCAGCCGCCATCCGATTGGTGGGACGCCTATTACCTGCCCATCGAAAAACGAGTTGCTGCTTTACGCCGGCAATATGCCAAAGACCCTGCAGCCCAGGCGCAGTTAGCCGAACACCAACGCGAAGTGGATATGTACCGCAAATACGCCGATTGGTATAGCTACGTGTTCTACGCGATGCAATCGGTCTGAAGGAAAATAGAATGAACTCTCACGGACTCAAAGCCCACACTCATGCCGAACGCGCTGCCATACTCTCGCAGCTAATTCCTCTCTGGCAGCAGAAATTCGGCGAGAATTTACTTGGCATCGGGGCATGCGCCTCGTATGCGCGTGGCGAAGATATTGCCTACTCCGATCTGGAGCTTGAGCTTTTCGTCAAAGAGCTTCCCGCAGGCGAAGATGCCTATTTCCAGCGAGTGGTGGATGGCCTGCTGATCGAGGTGATCTACCACACCCCCGGGGAATTTCTGGGCGATCGCACCGGGATCGCCCCGCACTGGCATATCTCAGCCTCCGACCGCCTGTTGCCGGTGTACAACGCGCCCGCTATCGAGAAGATCATGCAGCAGGTGCAGGCCGCGCAGCATTCCGAGGCTGACTTCCTGCGCGTTGCAGCCGCGGAGCGCTATGAATTGCAGGAAACCTTCGGCAAGGTGCTGAACGCTATCGAGCAGAATAATCTGGAAGGGATAAGCCTGGTGGTGATGGACGCCACGATGCGGGTGCTGCAAATCCTGGCATTGATCAACCGTCAGCCATTTGTCACCTTCGCCCGCTATATCGCCCAGGCGCGCCAGTTCCCCATCAAGCCGGAGCGATTCGACGATCTGCTCGACATCCTGGTGCAGGGAACCTATCGGGATTTGCCCCACCTGGGGGAGGTGACCCTCGCCGTGTTCGCGGGGATGGAGCAAATCTTCGAGGCACGCGGCATCCATCTGTATGACGATCCTCTCGATCCGAATCTGCCCAACCCCTCCCTACCCCCTCCCGGCCTCCCCTATCGGGAAAACGCCGATGGGGGAGGTGAGGCGGATATCCGCCTCGTCCCGGTCAACCGCGACAACTTCGGCCAATGCATCAAATTACCCACCGGCCCCGATCACCAGCATGTGGCCCCCAACGCCTACTCGATTGCCGAGGCGCAGTTCTGGCCCGGCTGCCGCTCGTGTTGCATCTACCACGGCGACGAAATGGTAGGCTATGCAATGTACGGCCCGGATTGCGACGACGACGATTTCCACCCGTCGCTGTGGATCGGGCGGCTGATGATCGCCGAGGATCAGCGCGGCAAAGGCTACGGGCGCGCCGTTTTGCAGCTCATCCTCGCCGAGGCGCGCCGGCTGGGCTACCCGGAAGTAGGTTTGAGCACTCACCCCGACAATTTCAAGGCCATCGGTCTGTACGAAAGCATGGGCTTCCACGCCACCGAGATCGAAGACGGCGAGATGATATACATCTGCCCATTGACGAGCTGATACAATGGCTCTGCAAACTAATGACGGCGGATCCATCCGGCAGCAATTAATCTCATTGCTGCGTAGCGCGCTGGGCGCCGAGACCCAGCTCGTCGCCTGCCGGGTAGACAAACAGCTTGACGATTACTGGGTGTTGTTTGCCCGGCTGAGTTCTCCTGATGTGGCGGTGATCGTCAAGCTCGCCGGGCCGCAGGCTCCACTAGCCTGCCCGTTCGAGCAGACAGCCAGCCTCCATGCGCTGGTGAAGAGGCATACCAGCGTGCCGGTGGCCGAAATCCTGGCCGTGGATGTTTCGTATCGAGCCTGGCCCTGGCGTTACCTGATTGCACGCCATATCCCGGGACAAACCTGGGCGAGTCTTCGCGAACAATGGGATAATGCGGCAACGGTCGAAGCGCAACGGCAACTTGGCGAAGCCGCAGCCCAGCTCCATACTATCCATTTCCCGGCTTTCGGCGACTTGCATCCTGAAAAGAAAATATCCTGGTTACCGGCGCTGCGGGAACGGGCGCGTCAGTTCATCAAGGGAGCGCGCAGCCGGGAGTTGTTCTTCTCTGCGCTCGATCAGCAAGCGCGCCTCTTCGAGGATGTGCAGCAGCCCAGCCTGTGCCATGAGGATTTACACCAATACAATATTCTCTTCCAGCCGCGCCAGGACCGCTGGCAACTGGCAGGAATATTGGACTTCGACAAAGCCTGGGCCGGCCATGCCGAGTCAGACCTGGCGCGGCTCGAGTTTTGGCATGGGATGACGGGATCTGAATTCTGGCAGGCTTACCGCTCCATCTGCCCGGTGGATCAGCGCTACACTCAACGCCGCGCCGTTTACCAGTTGTTTTGGTGCCTGGAGTACGCCGAGCCATCGGCCGAACATCTTGCGGATACCCAACGGGTCTGCGGGATGCTGGGGCTGCCAAAGATCGAGTGTTTCGATTGAAACGTGCTTTATCGAGGTAATCATTGCCAACCCAACCCACCTCCTATCCCGAAGTCAACCTCGTGCTGGCAGCGCTGCTTGCCGAGGTGCAGACCGTTCTGGGCAGCCGCTTCGTTGGCTTGTATCTCTACGGCTCGCTCTCCGCGGATAAAGATCATCCGAGCGGCGATTTCAATCCCCACAGCAGTGACATTGATTTCGTCGTGATCACGACCGAAGAGCTTCCCGGCAACCTGGTTTCTGCTCTCGAAGCCATGCACACCCGCCTGTGGTCGAGCGGCCAGAAATGGGCCGCCAAGCTCGAAGGGACGTATCTCCCCCAGGATTGCCTGCGCCGCTACAACCCGCAAGACGGCCCGTTCCCGTGCGTCAACGAAGGGAAGTTTTACCTCGCCCGCCACGGCAGCGACTGGATCATCCAGCGCCACATCCTGCGTGAGAGCGGCGCGGCCGTAGCCGGGCCGCAGCTCCGCCCGCTGATTGACCCCGTCTCGCCGGATGAACTGCGCGGGGCTGTGCGGGGTATCTTAACCGAGTGGTGGCAGCCTATGCTGAATAATCCCACTTTCCTTCAACGCCGCGATTACCAGGCTTTCACCACATTGACCATGTGCCGGGCGCTGCACGCCCTGCGGCATGGGAACATCGTCTCGAAGCCGGTGGCCGCCCGCTGGGCGCAGGCACAATTCCCGCAGTGGGCCGGCCTCATCGAGCGGGCGCTGGCCTGGCCCGAGGGCGAACAAAACGACGAAATCAACGCCACGCTGGAATATCTACACTTCACACTTGAACAAACGGAGATCACTTGATCATGGACCCTCGCATCAAAGAACGTTTCAACCAGACTATCCTCAACGACATCCTGCAACGTTACGCCGTCACAGCAGATGCGGCCCGCGAGCTGGATGGATTCGAAAGCTTTATCTACGAGTTCACCCGTCCTGATGGCGATTTTATCTTGCGCATCGGTCACAGTCAGCGGCGCAGCATCCCCATGATCCGCGGCGAAGTGGATTGGATCAACTACCTGGCCGCCGGCGGGGCGGGCGTGGCCAAAGCGATCTTTTCCGAGCAGGGCAGCCTGGTCGAGCTGGCCCCCGACGGGCAAGGCGAGCATTTTCTGGCGACCGCCTTCGTCAAAGCCCCGGGCGGCCGAATGAAAAGAGAGCATTGGACGCCAAACTTCTACGAGGTTTACGGCGCACTCCTCGGGAGGATGCACGCCCTTACGAAGCAGTACACCCCTCCGGCGGAGACCTGGCGGCCCCATTGGGACGATCCCATTCACCTGAGTGTGGACGAATTCCTGCCCCCAGAGGACTCAGCAATCCTCGAAAATTTCAACCGCCTGTTGGATCATCTGCACGCATTGCCACGCGACCTGCAATCTTACGGCCTGATCCACTTCGACGCTCATACGTCGAACCTGTTCGTAGACGATCACGCCGACCCGCCGGTCATCACCCTTTTCGACTTCGACGACTGCGCCTATAGCTGGTTCGCCAACGACATCGCCATCGTGCTGTTCTACGCCATCTCGATGGCCAAAGACCCGCCCCAGGCCACGCGGGATTTTCTTGTCCCTTTTTTGCGCGGCTACCGGCGGGAGAATCACCTCGATCCCGCCTGGCTCGCCGAAATTCCCCACTTTCTCAAGCTGCGCGAAATTGACCTGTACGCCGTGATCCACCGCAGTCTCGGCCCCGGCCCGTACGACGATTCACCCTGGGTGGCGCACATCATGGATGGCCGCCGCGAGCGCCTGGCCGCCGACGTGCCTTATGTGACGTTCGATTTCGCTGCCCTTCACCAGGAAATGTAACCTCGTCCGACGCATCACGCCATCATTCATCGAACCCCAGATTGACCGGTAAATATGGCGCGATTTCCGCCTGCACATCGGTGGTAGGAACATCCCGGTCAACCGCATCCAGGCTAACATCTGTTATCCAGACCTGACCATTCAGCGACAAGAAGAAACCGAATATGATATCTTCAGCATCTTCAGCCACATCCAGCACAATTGCATGATGCGCCCAGTCGTTGGTGCCGTTGATTTGACGATGCAGCATGTTGTCAAAAGCAAGCGATTTTCCGTTGGCCCCGCCTACCCGCATAAATAAGGCGGCGCAATTATCTACATCCACCGAGCGTACTGCGGCCGAGAAACGCAGGCGTTTGCCGCGATAGACATTCGCTTTGAAAGTCTGAGCTAACCCTGCAAACGCAGTAGGCTCTGGGAGCGCTTTGATGGTGACACAGGGGCGATTTTCATGGGTGACGGCGGGATCTAATCCCATCTCATACTTGTCCGGGGCGTCGCCCGTGACGAACCAGCCTTTGGGGATACAGAAAGAATTTTCCATCGGAGCCTCCTGGGACTCGAACGATAGCGACCGCACCGAGATGCACCCGGCCAATCGTAACAATAGTTTGATCTCATCATCGGCAAGGCCCAGGGCAGCCCCCAGGCGTTGAAAATCGTTCGGCAAAGCAGGATACCAACGTGGCTGCGTTCCCCTCAGCCAGTTGAACAGCGTCTGGTGGGGAATACCCGCCTGGCGGGCAATCCGCCGTAAGGGAAGCCCTGCCTTCCTGAAATAAAAATCGAGTTGCCCGGAAAGTTTTGTTTTCATCACACAGCCTGCGCGAGAACGCTCTCTTTCATAGCATAGCATAATATTCATCCGTGTAAAAGCTCTAAAAGCCTATTGAGACACGATTGGGACAACCCATTACGCATTCCTCATCATGTATCACCAATAGCCCATGAACCCAGACCTTATCTCCCACACCCGCGTCTTCGGCATCTTCGCCCACATAGACGCCGGAAAAACCACCACCTCCGAGGCCATCCTGTACGACACAGGCCGCATCCATCGCCTGGGCAGCGTGGATGAAGGCAGCGCCGCCCTCGACTGGATGGAGCAGGAGCGGGCGCGCGGCATCACCATCACCGCCGCCGCAACCACCTGCGAGTGGCAGGGCTGCCATCTCAACCTGATTGACACGCCCGGTCACATTGATTTCACCGCCGAAGTGGTGCGCTCGATCCGCGTGATTGACGGCGCGGTCATCGTGCTGTGCGGCGTGGGCGGCGTGGAAACGCAGACCGAGACCGTCTGGCGGCACGCCGAGCGCGAAAGCCTGCCGCGTATCCTGTTCGTCAACAAGCTCGACCGGGCGGGGGCGGATTTCGAGCAGGTGTTGGGCGAGATTCGCCAGAAACTGACCCGGCGCGCCGCGGCGCTGCAACTTCCCATCGGGAGCGAGGTTTCTTTTCGAGGTGTGGTGGATCTACTGCGGGGCCGCGCCCTGCTGTGGCCGGAGGGGAGCATCGAACCCCGGGAGTCGCCAATCCCGCCGGAAGCGCAATCCCAGTCGGCGCAGGCCCGCTCCGCGCTGCTCGATTCGATCTGCGAGACGGACGAATCCCTGCTGAGGCGGCGTCTCGATGGCGACGAGCCATCCCTGGCCGATTACCAATCCGCTTTGCGCCGCGCGGTCATTTCTGGGAAGCTCGTCCCGGTGCTGTGCGGCTCAGCCAAAGACCACCTCGGCATCCAGCCCTTGCTCGACGCCATCGTCGCCTACCTGCCTGCTCCATCGGATCGCCTGGCGGTGCTGGGTGGAGTTGCCGGGGGCGAAATCGCCGAGCGCCTGCCCGACCCGGCCGCGCCATTCTGCGCGGCGGCTTTCAAGATCGTCTCCGACCCGCACGTGGGGCATCTCACCTGGGTGCGGGCTTTCTCTGGCAGCCTGAAGACCAGCCAGTGGGTGTACAACCCGCGTACCGACGCCAAAGAGCGCATTGACCGCATCTATCGCATCCACGCCAACCGCCGCGAGCTGGTCAACCAGATGCAGGCTGGCGACGTGATGGCGCTGGTGGGCGTCAAAACCGCCGCCACCGGCGATACGCTGTGCGACCCGGACAACCCCATCGAGCTGGAGCCATTCACCTTCCCTGAGCCGGTCATTACCGTGGCGCTGTCGCCCGCCACCCCCGACGAGCGCGAGAAGCTGCGCCAGGCGATCAACCGGCTGTGCGCCGAAGACCCCACCCTGCTGGCCGGTTACGACTCCGAAACGGAAGAGGAGACTCTCTCCGGCATGGGCGAGTTGCACCTGGAAATCACGGTGGACCGCATGCGCACCGAGTTCGGCATCGCCGCCAAATCCAGCCCGCCGCAGGTGGCCTACCGTGAGACGGTGCGCCAAAAAGCCGTGGCCACCGGCGATTACCGCAAACAGAGCGGCGGGCACGGGCATTTCGCTGTCGTGCGGGTGCGCGTGCAGCCATTGGAGCGCGGCCAGGGCGTGGAGATCGAGAACAAAGCCTCGCCGGTGGAAGTGCCCGAAAGCTTTGCCCGCCACGCCCAGGGCGGCATCCGCGAGGCGCTGGCAAAAGGGGCGCTGGCCTGCTACCCGGTGACCGATGTGCGCGTGACGATCACCGGCGGGCGCTACCACGAGGTGGACTCTGGCCCAATGGACTTTCACATCGCCGGCTCGATGGCGGTGCGGCAGGCGTTGAAGCTGGCCCGCCCGGCGCTGCTCGAACCGGTGATGGCCGCCGACATCCGGGTGGGCGACCCCTACATCGGGACGGTGATGGCCGATTTCACCCGGCGGCGCGGCGACATCCGCGATTTGCAGGTACGTGGCGGCTCGCGCCAACTGCTCGGCGAAGCGCCGCTGGCCGAAGTGCGCGGCTACGTCACCGACCTGCGCGACATGACCTCCGGGCGCGGCGATTTCACCCTCGAATTTCGCCGCTACG
This sequence comes from Candidatus Aquidulcis sp., assembly GCA_020723385.1. Taxonomy (GTDB): domain Bacteria; phylum Chloroflexota; class Anaerolineae; order Anaerolineales; family UBA4823; genus DYIZ01. Next base: position 61,291 of record DYIZ01000002.1, on the reverse strand, counting down.
AGATCGTCCCCGAGAAGCTGGCAGAGGCGATCATCGCCGAGCGGCAGTCGAGGGGGAAGGTGGCGCGGCGCTAGTTTCTCTCGACATTGCGCCGCAGAGCGGCGTCAGGGGAACAGCGTCTATATCAACAATGACCGAACGGTCTTAAGAAATTCTTCCGCAGCATCAATCGCTCGCCCCGCTTCCTGCGCAGAGACGTGCGCTGCTCCCCCATAATCGCCAACGCTGCGTAATTCAAAAAGCCAGTTCAACATCCTCCCCTGCTCTTTATCCAGCTTGCTGGTTTTTACGAATCTTTGATGGATTGAGGCTATCACCGCGCTGTGCTTGCTCAATTCCAGGCCTTCATGCAGCAACAACGCGCTGGCTGCATAGAAAACTGCGTAATAAGCCCGCGAAGCCGCAAAATCATCGTAGCCGCCCGCTGCCAGTTGACGCGCCGCCTGGATGGATTGCTCTGCCCGTTCCATATTGGCTGAGATTTCAACCGCATAGGTTGTCATACCGATACCCCCTCACGCAGAGCATTGCGATAAAGCGACATCGCCCCACGCTCGAAATCTTTGGAAAGAGCAGGCTTTGCGGAAATCAATTGCTCTGACTCCAATTGAATGGGATAGAGCAGTTCGATAATCGTGCGCAGCTCCCGAAAATAATCGAAAGGCTGGTCGAGCAAGACGAGCAAATCAATATCGCTGGCAGAAGTACCCTGGTTGCGGGCCAAAGACCCATACAGGATTAACCCTGTAAAATTGGATTGGTAATTGTCTGCCAGGGCAGTTTTACATTTTTGGAGTATTTCTGAGAGTGTCATCGCTGCTCCGAATCTGTAACCATACATTGAGTTGCGCCAAAACTCACATCCACAGTATACAAGGCTTTGAGCGTTTGGACAATCCTATATCCGAGTCCCATTCTTCTTTACCTGGCAGCAAAATTAGGCTCTCCGGGAATTGCCGTGGTAGGCATGCTGAGCCGCCGCCCTGAGCTTGCCGAAGGGGTAGTCGAAGCACGCACATGGTGATGATGCGCCGCACCCTTCGACTACGCTCAGGGTGCTTTTCGTAAAAGTATAGGGCAGATAGTGGATGATTCAGAATTCGACCGGTCGTTGAAGCTTGGTTTGGGGCGGGCCATCCTGTATTTGCAGGAGCATCCGGCGGCTCCCCACCGCGACGCCATTCTCGACGCCTGCCTGCACAATTGGGCTTACGACGCCCAAATCGAGGGAAATCGCGCCGAGTATATGTTCGACATCATCGAATTGACCGACGAAAAGGATTATTACCGTGAGCAAATCCTGGCCGCACTGGCTGATTCTGGGGACGAGGCCGACGCTATCCAATTGTTCGATCTGGCGCGGCTGTTCGCACAACAGGGTGATGTCGAGGCGCGGCAGGCAATCTATGATAAATTTGTATCCAACTGCTCGAAGGGCGATTGTACGGATGCAACGGCCATAATTCAGTTGGACGGCATCGCGGGTTTTCTCTTCGCGGCTGACGAGATCGGGGGAATTCTGCTGAATACTGAAAATGATTGGGTTTATGGATACCTGTATCGGGAGGTGGAAGAACGATGTGGAAAGGCTAAGACCCGTCGGGCAGTCAAGCGGGCATCCGCCGAGAACGTGCAAGTTAAAGCCTACATGGATTGCGTCGCTGAAGTTCGAGCAAAGCAGGAAAAGTGCGCTGAGGCCGACCTGGATCATGCCACGATCAGCTATGCACAACTCAAGCAATTGATCATCAATCACAATGGCTATCCGCCAGGTATGTCATTAGTATTGTGGGGTAAACAAGCCTCGGAAACAGAATTAGCTCAAGCAGCGGCAGATCTCTTGCTCGAAACTAACCCGAAGCGATTGCGGGCTTATGTGCGGATCTTCAGGCGTAGATGCTTCCCGTTGGATATCGAACCGCTTATTGGGTTAGCGCGAAATTCCAAGATTAAAAATGCAGCCCTGGCGATGCGGGCTTTAGAAAACATCATCCACCCCAAAGTGCGAGCCTTCGCATTAGAGTTGGTCGCAAAGCCATCTGGTGAAGTAGGCTGGGTACCTGATTTGCTGATCAACAATTTCCAGGAAGGCGATCACCTGATTCTCGAAAGCCTTTTGGCAAAATCTCTAAAAAAGGGTGACTATCATCGGCTAGGTCTTGGTGTATTAGATTTTTGCGAAGCTCATCCCAACCCAGAGAGCGAAGAACGGTTGATGCTGGCACTTTATGAGTATGATCCATGCGCCTTTTGCCGCAGCTTTGCAGTTGACCGGCTGTTTGAACTCGACCGGCTGCCAGCGTGGATGGCTGAAGAATGCCGCTATGATGCGAATCTCGATACACGGGAGAAATTTCGCACATTGGGGTAAATCCCTTGTTCCTTCGCGGTAAGATTGATGTCTAACGATCCAAAGGCTTCGAGGCTCTTATCCGCGTCCAATTTCCCTTTCCCCGGCATCATAAAAATTCTTCAGGAGTTCTGGTTTTGAAACGACATGCCCTCATCGCCACCCTCATCAGCCTGCGCGGCAACCCGCGCGGCTGCGTTTACACGGAGCCTTTGTGGGGCATTCCCTATAACCTGTATGCTCCGTACATCTCAGTTTACATGATCGCCCTCGGGCTGTCGGATCAGCAGATCGGGCTGATCGTCAGCATCACCGGGAGTGTGCAGATCGTCATGATGCTGTTGAGCGGCGTGGTGACCGATAAGCTGGGGAGGCGGCGCACCACGCTGATTTTCGACATCCTGGCCTGGAGTGTCCCGGCGCTCATCTCTGCGGTTGCGCAGAACTTCTGGTATTTCCTGGCGGCCGGTTTGTTCAACACCATCTGGCGCATAACCTTTAACTCGTGGTCTTGCCTGCTGGTTGAAGACGCCGAGCCAGACCAACTGGTGGATATCTATACCTGGATCTATATTTCCAATCAATTGGTGGGGTTTGCGGCCCCGCTGGCCGGGGTGCTGATCGGCGCTTTCAGCCTGGTGCCCACCATGCGCGGGCTGTACTTCTTCGCCGCGTTTATGTTCGCTTTGAAGGCCTTTGTCACCTATTGGCTGACGACGGAGACGAAGCAGGGCATGGTTCGCATGGAAGAGACGCGCCGCCAGAGCGTTTTGAGCGTATTGGGCGAGTACAAAGGCGTTTTTCAGGCTCTGCTCCGCACACCCCAAACGCTGTACACCGCGGCCATCTTGCTCGTGATCCAGATCACGGGGATGATCAACGGCAGTTTCTGGGCTATCATCGTTACCCAGAAATTGCACGTCCCCAATCAATACCTGGCAATCTTCCCATTCGTCAAATCCAGCATTATGCTGATCTTCTTTTTCGCGGCGATACCGCTGATCAACAAACTGCACTTCAAACTGCCTCTGACGGTCGGATTCCTGGGTTTCGTTGCCAGCCAGGTGCTGCTGGTCACTGCGCCCAGTCAGAGCTATTTCTTTTTGATCTTGAGCGTCTTTTTAGAAGCTTGCAGCTTCGCCACGGTCGGTCCGCTGCTCGACAAGCTGACCGTGCTGACCATTGACGCCAGGGAGCGCGCCCGCATCCTGGCAATCCTTTACATGGGCATCATTCTGCTCTCCTCGCCGTTCGGCTGGATTGCGGGGACGCTGTCTGCGATCAACAAAGGTTTCCCATTCGTTTTGAGTATCATTCTGTATGCGGCCGGGGCGGGGTTGGCCTATCGAATTGGAACCCTCTCCCAAAGAAGTTCTGCCCCGGTCGAGCTTGCACCCGCCGAGAAGGGAAGATGAGCCGAAATCCGAATAGGCACGATGTCAAGCCGCATGTCGCCGAAATCTACGATCAACATTGGACAAGAAAGCAGCCATGACAACCGAATCCCCGCTCGAAAAAACCTTTCTGGCTGAAACCCTCCAGCGTGAGTATGGATTATCCGTAGAACTGGTCGAACCTTTACCCACCGGCTGGATGGCCTATTGTTACCGCGTCACCTGCACCGGATGTGAGCGCTACTTCCTCAAGCTCCAGGGGGTGGACTGGACCGCGTCGTTTACCCACGACCCTGACTTTTACCTGCCTGTGACCCATGCCCTGCACGCCCAGGGGATTCTCCCCCACATTGTTTATCCTATCCCGGCAAGCGACGGGCGGCTGATGCTCAATTTGGATGGCTTTCACTGGGTGCTGTCCAACTACATTTCAGGCCAGACGATAGGTTTTGGCAAGATCACCCGCGACCTCTTGCCCCGGGTTGCCGGGCTGGTGGGCATCCTCCACCGCAGCCTCCCCCTGCTCTCGCTGCCAAATCCGCTCCGTGAGCAGTATGCCCTGGCTTTCGAACCCACTCTGCTGCGCAGTTTCGACATCCTTCAGGATCTTACCCCCGCCGACCGCCAGGGAAAACACGCCCTGCGGGATTTGCTCCTGCCTCGGAAAGACAAAGTCCTGAGCTTGCTGCGCCGCCTCAAAGAATTCCAGGTGCAGGCTATGGCTGCCAATAAAGCTCAAGTGCTTTGCCACGCTGACCTGCACGGCGGCAACCTGCTGCTCGACGATCAGGACAATCTCTACATCCTGGATTGGGAGGGCGCACACATCGCCCCCCAGGAGCGTGACCTGTTCTTCTTCGCCGGAGAGGAAGATTTCTGGGAGATTTTTTTACCGGCGTACGAGCGCGAGTTTGGGCCAGCCCGCCTGGATAGCGCCGTTTTGGGATTCTACTTCTATCACCGCACGCTCGAAGACCTGACTGATTGGGTGGCGCGCATTTTGTACCACAACACCGATGACGCACAAGACGCCAAAGATTTGGGCGGCATCATCGAATACAGCCTGCCCGACCTGCCGCGCCTGGAGGACAGGGTTGCACAAATCACCGCAAGGATTGCCAAAAGATGACACATAACCTGATTCTCAATACTCAAACCCTCGATATTCCCGCTTTGCTGGCTTTACAGGAAAAACCCGCCCCTTTCACCCCCGGCGAGGCCCTGTTTTGGAATGATCCCCACATCTCAGCGCAGATGCTGGCTACCCACCTCGATCCCACTACAGACCTGGCCAGCCGCCGCCCCGAGACGATTGACCGCTCGGTGGATTGGATACTCTCGACGTTGGGCCTCCCTGCCGGGGCTGCCATCCTCGACCTGGGCTGCGGCCCGGGATTGTACACCTCCCGCCTGGCCCGCAAGGGGTTCACCGTCACCGGGGTGGACTACTCCCGCCGCTCGATTGACTATGCTGCCGGATATGCCCGCGATCACAGCCTCGCTGTCGCCTACCGCTACCAAAACTACCTGGAGCTAACCGACGAGGCCCAATACGATGCGGCTCTGCTGATCTTCGGCGACTATTGCCCGCTCAACCCTCACCAGCGCGCTACCCTGCTCGCCAATGTACGCCGCGCCCTCAAGCCCGGCGGGCGTTTTGTGTTGGACGTCTCCACCCGCGAATGCCGCAGAAAACACGGCAGCCGCAACGGCTGGTACGCTCTCGAAAGCGGCTTCTGGAAGCCCGGTCCGCACCTGGCGCTCGAAGAGGGATTCGACTACCCGGAACAATCCATCTGGCTCGATCAGGCTATCGTCATCGAGGCCGATGGCAAGATTTCAGTCTATCGCAACTGGTTTCAGGATTACACCCCCGAGTCAATCACCGCCGAGCTGGAAGCGGGCGGCTTCGCCATCGAAAGCCTGTGGGGCGATCTCATCGGGCAATCGTATTACGAGGCGAGCGAATGGATTGGGGTGGTAACTCGAATAAACTCATAGATACTCTAACACGTTCGACTGGTTCACCAAAGACACGGAACTGTTGGGATAAGTTTCCGTGAAAATGGCGGGCGCTCGCCAGGTTTCCTTGCCCCATTTGCACTCGAAACCGGTCAATTGCCCCCCATCTTCTTCCAAATAATCAATCTCCTTGCCGTCATACGTGCGCCAGAAATATAGGTTGGGGTGCTTGCGCTGATTGTGAACAAATTTGATCCGCTCACTGATAAAGAAATTTTCCCACAACCCGCCCACATCCTGACGTAATTCCAACGGGTTGAAATTGTTGATAAGGGCATTCCTCACGCCCAGATCGTAGAAGTATACTTTGCGCTGCTTACCCAGCTCTTTGCGTAAATTGCGGCTGAATGGGGACAGATGGAAGATGACATACCCCTGTTCGAGAAGCGCCAGATAACGAGCCACTGTAACCTTATCCAACCCCAGGAGAGTACCCAACTCGTTGAGAGAAACTTCACTGCCAATTTGCAGCGCCAACGCCTGCAATAATTTGCGCAGTATATCCGGATTTTTCACCGTTTGGAATTCCAGCAAGTCTTTGTACAAATAGCTTTTTGTAATTTCGAACAGGTCCTCAGCAGGCTGATCGCTGGCAAGGACGCCCGGATACATGCCAAAGCGCAAGTGATAATCCAGGGATCGCTGCATTTCGAGTGAGGTGCGTTGCGTCAGTAGCTCACCCACCGAAAGAGGGTAGAGATAAAATTCCACCTTGCGACCAGTCAGGGGTTCAGAAATGTCATTCGACAAATCGAGCGATGACGATCCGGTAGCAATCACCTGGATTTGAGGAAAAGTATCCACCAGAAGCTTCAACGTCAAGCCAATGTTTTTTACACGTTGCGCCTCGTCAATCAAAATCAGGGTTTTGCTGCCTAATAACAGGCGCAACTCGGTCGAGGTCCTCTCGCTCAAGGCGCTGCGAATATCCGGTTCATCACAATTCAGGTATAGGGACCGATCAGGGTATTGATCCTGGATCGTGCGGATCAGCGTGGTTTTACCCACCTGCCTGGCCCCATAAATCACAATCACCTTCCCCTTGAACAAAGATTGTTCGATGACAGGCTGAAGTGCGCGCGAGTATTGAATCATGTAATTCTCCATAAAAAAGTGATCCGACTCACCTATTTTAGCATAAATTAGGAGATTCAACTGGTTTGGAGGAGCACATTCAAACTTTCTTCACCGCCGCCCGAATCACTTCCCGCTGCTGCGGCAGTACATTGGCAGGCAGCTCATCTACAGGAAAGAAGCACGCTTCCAACACTTCGCTGGCTTGCAGCCGGATCGCTGCTTCTCCGGCCAGCCTGGCCTTGAAGAAAGCCTCCAGCCGCAGCTTATAGCCGCTGAATATTTGAACCAACTGCACATCATCCACCCGCAGCCCGGTTTCCTCCCACACTTCACGGGCGAAAGCCGCTTCGAGCGTCTCGCCGCCGTGTACGATCCCGCCGGGAAGCCCCCACACATCTGGAACCCAGTGGCGGTGACGTTGCAGCAGCACCCGACTCGCATCGTCTAAAACCACGCCTGCCACGCTGACCATGAATTTGCCGTTCACCAGCCACAACAGCCGCCATTGCCAACTTCCCCTCAATCGCCGCCAAAGTTGAAAAAGAAGATCGAGTAACATTCCGAAATCATATCACACGAGGTCATTTATGAAACTCATTTCACGTCCCTACCAAGCCGAAGACGATTTCTGGCGAATGCGCGAATTCCTGCGCCGCGTCTTCGTCGCTAATGATTGCCGCGAAACGAGCTGGCACGTCGCCCGCCTCGACTACGCCCGCTGGCACACCTGCCTCAACTGCGCCAACGTCACCCTGAACGAGGTAGCCTTTCTATGGGAGACCGCGGATGGTGACCTGGCCGCCTTCCTCATGCCCGATGGCGGGCGAGGCGAAGCGCACCTGAATATTCATCCAGCCTATCAGACCAACCAGCTTCAAGAAGAAATGGTTGTAGTGGCCGAGGAACGCCTGTTCGCTTCAGAGGCCGATGGGACTCATAATTTGTGTGTATGGTCGCCTGGGAAGGATGTCGGTTTCCAGGAGATTCTTGCCCGGCGCGGTTACACGAAACAAGGCGATGCCGAACACCAGCACCGCCGCCGATTGGATGCCCCCATCCCGGAAGCGACTCTCCCGCCGGGGTACACCATCCGCCCCCTGGGGGACGGGCTGGAACTCCTCGAGCGCTGCTACGCCTCCGGGCTGGGTTTCCACGACGGGGATATCAAAATCGCTGTCGAGAATCGCGACGATCCCACCTGGTATCGCAACATCCAGACCGCCCCGCTGTACCGCCGCGATCTCGATCTCGTCGCCGTCGCCCCGGATGGCGCGATCGCCGCTTTCTGCACCATCTGGTTCGACGATGTCACCCGCAGCGCCTACTTCGAGCCAGTGGCGACCGTTCCCGCCCACCAGCGGCGCGGCCTGGGCAAAGCGCTGATGTTCGACGGGTTGCGCCGCTTGCAGCGCTTGGGCGCGACTCTGGCCTTTGTGGGCGGCTACAGTCCGGCTGCCAATGCCCTCTATACATCGGTGATGGGCAATGATCACGAGCTGAGCGAACCGTGGGTGCGGGCGTGGTGAACGATAACCTTTCGAAACCGAAGAAAACCCCCATCCTCAACGCCAACCTGCGCTGGTTCCTGCTGGCAATGATCCTGGCGAACATCGCCGGGCAGATGGCTTACAGTATGCTGTCGCTCTACCTGGTTGACCTGGGAGCCAGCGTCGGGCAGGTGGGGCTGGTTTTCACTGTGGCATCGCTCATCCCGATGGCCTTGCAAATCCTCGGTGGCTGGCTGTCCGACACCATTGGGCGGCTGCGCGTCATCGCTCTGGGCAGCGCCATCTCCGTCTTCGGGTACCTGCTCTTCTTCGTGTCGCCCTCCTGGGAATGGGTCATGCTGGGGTTGTGCATCGAGTATGTCTCCAACTCGGTCGTGGGGCCGAGTTTCAGCGCCTACATCGCCGAGCAGTCTGCCGAGGCAGAGCGCGGGCGGGTTTTCGGCCTGACGAAGAGCATCTACATGACCGTCACCGTCATCGGCCCGGCGCTGGCAGGGTTTCTGGCGTTCCGGTTCGGCTTCCGGCCAATGATGCTGGTGGCTTTCGTCTTTTACGCGCTGGCCACGGCGATGCGGGTTTGGATGGGAACGGCCGAACGTTTTGCGCCCAAAAAAGACGCCGAAAAGCCGTCGCTGGCCGGACTCAAAACCCAGGTTGCAGCCATTTTTACCCTGCTTTTTGCGGGCGGTGTCCTGACCTGGATTTGGGTCACCGATGCTATCGGGGATACGGCATTCAACCTGATCGGCCAGTTGTACCCCATCTATCTGTCCGACATCGGGAAGCTGAACGTCCAGCAAATCGGGTTGGTGAATTCCGCCTGGGGCGTAGCCGTCATCCTGGCTTCGTTCCTGGCAGGCTGGTTGAGCGACAGACTCAACGAGCGCGCCGTGATCGCTGGCGGTTTCTTGATCGAAGCCCTGGGCATGTTATTGCTGCTGCGGGCCGAAAGCTTTCTGGTCTTCGCGGCCGCCATGGCCGTCTTCGGGTTTGGGGTTGGCAGCCTGATGCCCGCCTACGACTCCCTGATCTCCAAAGTTGTGCCCGAAGACCGGCGCGGCCTGGCCTATGGCCTGTTTGGCACCTCGCTAGGTATCCTGTCACTGCCCATGCCGTGGATTGGCGCGCAGTTGTGGGAGCGCATCCACCCCCAGGCGCCTTTCTGGGTGACAGTGGCCGCCTGCGCAATCTCGGTTCCCATCGCCTGGCTCAAATTCCGCCAGCCGGGGAAAAGTGAGGCTAAAGAGATATTGGCTTAGGAAAGTAGGAAACGAGGAAAACGATGACCATCTCACAAAACGATCTGCTCGAAGCCGTTGACAGCGGCATGTTCTTGCTGCCCAAGCTGCCTGGGCGTGTCGAATGGCTCGACATTCCCGGCATTCAGGGGCGCAGCATCAACGGTTCGGATGCTTTCGTCAGCCTGACGGGGGTGGCGCGCCTGACGACCGAAAACGCCGATGGCGTTATCCGGCATGTGTACGATCGGTATACCAATCGAAAGCAGGGATTTGGCTGGATCGTGGGGCCGCTGACCACGCCGGTTGATCTGGGGGAGCGGTTATCCCGCCTGGGGATGGAAAAAGTCCTCGAACTGGCGGGGATGGCAAATACCCGGCTGGATGTCCCCATCCCGGTGAACCCCGCCGTCACGATCCGCGAGGTCAGCGTGGACGACCTGGAGATTGCCGTTCCCCTGCTCTCCGAGGCGATCGGCTTCACCCCCGAGGGCGCACGCGCCACCGTCGAAGCGCTGGCGCTCGGTCCCAGCCCGCTGCGGCGGCGCGCCTACCTGGCCTATCTGCCCGACGATCCCGACCCGGTGGCGTATGCCAGCTTGATCAATTTCCCCAACCAGCCCATCGTCGAGCTGTACTGCGCCGCCACGCTCGAACGGGCGCGCGGCCAGGGGGTGTACACCGGCCTGGTCGCCCGCCGCCTGGCCGATGCCTATCGGGATGGCGCACGCGCCGCCGTCATCCAGGCCGTGCGCACCTCCTCCGCCCCGATTTGCCAAAAATTGGGTTTCGAGGAGCTGGGCGGCCTGGATTGGTACATTTGGGAACCAGATGAAGAATAGGAGCCAATAATGCCTGACAAACTGACTTTGCGTCCTTTCCACAGCGACGACGATTACCCCCGTCTCGCCGACATCCTCACCGCCAGCCAAAATGCAGACAATCTACCGGCGACCGTCTCCGCAGCCGACCTGGCGAAAAACCTGAGGGCAACGCCCCGCTTTGACCTGTTCCGCGACCTGATCATCGCCGAGGTAGATGGGCAGGCGGTCGGCTTTGGGCGCGTGCGCTGGTGGGATGAGGACTCCCGCCGCACTTATGGGCTGACCGGCTATATCCTCCCAGGGTGGCGGCGCAAAGGCATCGGCTGGGCTTTGCTGGCCTGGCTGGAGACGTGCGCCCAGGCAGTAGCCGGAGAACATCCCACCACGGCCCCCAATTTCTGGCATATCAATGCCACGCAGTACCAGATCGGGCTGCACGCGCTGATGCGGCGGGCCGGCTACGGCATCAAAGAAAGCTGGGCGCTGATGGTCCGCCCCAGCCTGGATGACATCCCCGACACGCCGCTGCCCGAGGGGCTTGAGCTGCGCCCGGCGCTGCCCGAACACTTCCCTGCCATCTGGCACGCGATGGAGGAAGCCTACGTGCCGGAAGGCGGCCCCCCGCCCACCGGCGAGATGCCGGACGATTTCAAGAACGATCCGAACTTCCAGCCTGAGCTGTGGCAGGTGGCCTGGGAAGTCAGCGCCGGGAAGGTGGCGGGCAGCGTGATGACTTATATCAACCACGCCGAAAACAAACAGCTTGGCATCCGGCGCGGGTACACCGAAGGGATCAGCACCACGCCGGCCTGGCAGCGGCGCGGGGTGGCCAAAGCCCTGATCGCCCGCAGCCTGAAAGCCCAGCGCGCGGTTGGCATGACGGAATCGGCGATGGTATGCAACGGTGAAAAGTTGAATAACTATAAGCTTTACGTTAGCTGCGGATTCCAGGAAGTCAAACGCGACACTGTGTATGAAAAACTGATGCCAGATTGAAATCAAGGTAAACCTATGAAAACAATCCATTTACGCCCGGCCGAGCCGGAACGAGATTTTGGCGAACTCGCCGCCTGGTTCTCCAGCCTGGAGGATGAGCCAACCACTGAACCTGGTCTCAAGGAAGAATACGAGAAATACCGCCAGCGCATCATCGCGAAAGTGGCTGAAGATGAGCAGGGGGGATTCTATTGGGCCATGCGCAACAAAGTGGAGCCAGAGCGGATGTCCGTTTATCTGTTCGTCAGGCCAGAGCAACGCGGGCAAGGGATAGGCCGCCAGTTGTACGAGGCTATGACCCAGGCTGCCACCGCCGCGCAGGCGAAAAAGCTGCGCGTCAGCGTTTGGGACACCAGCCCGGAATGCCGGGCTTTTGCTGAACGGCGCGGTTTCACCGAGCTGAGGCATCATTTCGCGATGGCATTGGACCTGGACGCTTTTGACGACCGGCCTTATGACGCGATCATTGCCAGCCTGGAGAGCGAGGGTTTCCAGTTCACCTCGATGGAGGCTTTGGGGAATACGGAAGATGCCCAGCGCAAGCTGTATTTCCTGAACGACTCGGTATGTATCACCACGCCCGGCGCGGAGGGTGAACATCCCTGGGTCTCGTTCGAGGATTTCCAGAAAAGCGTGTGCCAGACGGCTTGGTATAAACCTGGCGGGCAGATGGTAGTCATTGATACCGCCACCGGCGACTGGGCTGCGATGAGCGCCATCACCCGGCTGGAGGGCAACGATTACGCCTATAACCTGTTCACTGGGGTGGATGTGCGCTACCGCGGGCGCAAGTTGGGACAGGCGGTGAAGGTGACGGCGCTGCGCTATGCACGGGAGGTATTGAAGGTTCAAAAAGTCCACACCCATCACAACATGAAAAACCTGCCGATGATCGCCATTGACCGCAAGCTGGGTTATGTCCAGATGCCGGGAACTTTCTTGATGGAAAAGGTGCTCGAATAAGCCATGAACATCGAAATTCAACCCGTCTCCTACGATGACAAAATCGTGCTCCAACGGTTGATGGAGTTGTACCTCTACGACTTCTCGGAATACGACGGCGCGGAGATCAATGCGCATGGCGTGTTCGGCTACCCCTATCTCGACAACTACTGGACGGAAGCCGGACGCTATCCATTCTTCATCCGGGTGGATGGCAAACTGGCCGGGTTCGTACTGGTCAGCCGGCACGCTTTCCTGCCTGGCAACGAGCAATCCATCAGCGAATTTTTCGTCATGCGCAAATATCGCCGTATGGGGGTGGGCGGGTGGGCAGCCTGCGCCATTTTCGACCGCTTCCCCGGCAAGTGGGAGGTGCAGGAAGAGCATGGCAACCCGCCCTCGCACCACTTCTGGCGGCGGGTGATTGACAGATACACGCACGGCGAGTACCATGAAACCTTTCTGGACGACGCCCGCTGGAAAGGCCCCGTGCAGTGGTTCGATAACTCCCAAAAAGCTGCGCCATGACCGGTCGAGACGTTATCGAATGGGGGCGGCGTGTTCCCAAGTGGAAGCTGCGCCGCTTGTACGAGTCCGACGCCCAGGGCCTGTTGGACGAAGAACTGCTCGACGAAGTAGGCTCTATCCTGCTCCAGCGTTGCAGCGACATCCTGAAAGTGTACGATGCCCAGCATGGCTGTGTCCACTGCGCTCGCTGCGACCGGCAAGGCATCGTCACGTTTATCGAGCGGCCTTGCCGCAAAGGAGATCCCCGCGATGTGCTGCTCACCTGCCCCGTTTGCGGCTGGCAGATTACCTGGGGCGAATATCACCTCAGCTTCAAACGCCAGCAACTCAACCCTGGCGGTGCAGTGGATGTTTTTCGGGCGTTCATCCAAACTTACGGGCAAGCTGCATCTCCATCGGCCAGGATGTTTGCCATTGACCGATTGATCCACGAATTCCATTATTCGTATCGAGGATTGCCCGACATCCCTACCCGCCCGGTAGGTGTGAATCTGATCGAAGGCAAGCTCGAAGATGTGATTGCCTTTCTGGATGGGTTGACTTTTGGAAGTGATACACCCTGGAAAGAAAGCCTGACAAGTTTTCGGACTGCCAATGAACGGATTCACGCCCATATCCAGGAACACAAAAGGTAGCAAGGTAATTCAATGAGCACAGTTCATCAATCAGCGGTTCCACCCAAGAAAGCTCCCCTGCTCACGCCTCTGTTGCTGCTCTTCATGCTGGCGATGATCCTCGCCAACATCGGCGGGAACATGTATGGCGGGCTGATGCCGCTTTACCTGGAACGCCTGGGGGCGAACGTGACCGAGATCGGACTGTTCTTCACGCTGTCGCAAATCATCCCGCTGTCGCTGCAAATCCTCGGGGGGTGGGTGTCCGATACGCTGGGCCGCCTGCGGGCGATTGCCTTCGGCAGCGTGGCCGGGCTGTGCGGATATGTGGCCTTGATACTGGCCCCATCCTGGGAATGGGTGCTGGTGACGATGGCCTTCGGCTCGGTCAGCGGAGCGCTGGTGGGGGCCAGCTTCGACGCCTTCATCGCCGAACACTCCGACGATCACAACCGGGCGCGCGTCTTCGGCATCAGCCAGGCGTTGTTCCAGATCGTCAGCGTGGCCGGGCCGGTGCTGGGCGGCGTTTTGGCCGAGAAATTTGGCTTCAGGGTGATGCTGCTCGTGGCTGCCGCGTTCTATGGGGTGGCGACTCTGATGCGCGTGGCCATGGCCCGCCAGGCATCTCAAACCGAGGAAGAAGGCGCATCCAAAAAGCTGTCGGTGCGCGGGCTGCTCGATAACCTGGGCACGATGTTTGGGCTGCTCTTCGCCGGCGGCGTGGTGACCTGGATCCTCATCACCGACGGGGTGCGCGATATCTCGTTTGCGTTGTCGTTCAACTTCATGCCCATCTACCAGGAAGACATCGCCCATCTGACGTTGGGTCAGATCGGCCTGCTCAACAGCGTTTTCGGGTTGTTCACCATGTTGACCGTCATCCCCGGCGGCTGGCTGGCCGATAAGAAAGGTGAGCGGGTGGGGATCGTCTCTGGTTTCGTGCTGATCTTTGTCGCATTGCAGATGTTCATCAACGCCAACAGCATCTGGCTGTCCGGCGCAGCCTGGGCAATGGAGCATGAGATGAAATGGCTGGGGCAGGCGATTTCCAACGTCTGGTTGTTTGGCCTGGCCTGGGCCATCGCCGGCACGGGGGTAGGGCTGATGATGCCCGCTTACCAGTCGTTGATCAGCAAAGCGGTGCCGAAGAAGGTACGCGGGACAGCCTTCGGGCTGTTCAACACTTCCCTGGGTTTGGTATCCCTTCCGGCCCCGATGATCGGCGCATTCCTGTGGGACAAGATCGGCCCGTGGTTCCCGTTCGCCATCACCGCCTGGGTTTCGCTGATCGCCGTCATCCCGGCCTGGCTGAAGTTCAAAATCGAGAAGAAAGTGGACAACGGAGAAGAAATCAATGCTGACACTACGAAATGAAATCCCCGCGGATTACGCCCGCGTATACGAAATCAACCGCCTAGCTTTCGATGGGAGCGATGCTGAGCCTCAGCTTGTAGATGCGATTCGCCGCTCTCCCGGCGCGATCTCGCTGGTGGCCGATGAAGATGGCCGCGTGGTGGGGCACATCCTTCTCAGCCCGATCACGATTGAAACCGAAGGGGGCAGCCTCCCGGCGATGTCGCTGGCCCCGATGGCGGTACACCCTGATTTCCAAAAGCGCGGCATCGGCTCGGCGCTCGTCCGCGCCGGGCTGGATGCGTGCCGGGAGCAGGGGCACGCCATTGTGATCGTGCTCGGTCACATCCATTATTACCCGCGTTTCGGCTTTTCAGCCGGTCTCGCCCAGGGGCTGAAGTGCCCCTTTGGGGATTGCGGCGAGGCCTGGATGGCGCTGGAGCTTGTCCCCGGCGCGCTGGCCGGCGTGACTGGAAATGTGATCTACCCCAAAGCATTCGAGTCGGTTTGATGTTAATCCTTTAAACACAAAGGTCGCAAAGGGGATCACGAAGGGCGCTTTTATATTTTGTGTCCTTCGTGGAACCCTTTGTATCCTTTGTGTGAACCAAAGCGTCAGTTTGGCGCGCCAACCGAAATCCATAAGACGAGGACTCTATGACTACAACTCTCCCTACCCCTCTGCCCGGCCTGCGCTTCCGCAGCTTTCAGGGCGAGACCGATTATCTCGAAATCTGGAAAATCATCATGGCCTGCAACGAGACAGATGCGCTCGAACGCGCCGATACGCCCGCTGACGTGGCCCGTACATACGCTCACCTGCATCACTGCGACCCGCAGCGCGATATGCTGTTCGCCGAAGTCAACGGCGAAACAGTCGGCTACACGCGCGGCTGGTGGGAAATAGATGGCGACGGCCACTGGCTCGGCTTCCACTTCGGGTTCGTCAAGCCCCAATGGCGCGGCAAAGGCATTGGGCGCAACCTGCTTGATTTTATCGAGACCCGTTTGGGCGAGATCGCCGCGGCTCAATTGAGGAGCGGCGAGTTATCGCCGGATGCGCCTCGCTACCTTGCCAACGAAGAAGTTTCTGAGACCGAAAAAGCCCGCCATGCCTTGATGCAGCGCGCCGGTTACCAGATTGTTCGTTACGCCCTGAGCATGGTGCGTCCCGATCTGGAAAACATCCCCGACCTGCCGCTGCCCGATGGGCTGGAGGTGCGCCCCGTGCTGCCGGAGCATTACCGCGCGATCTGGGATGCCTCCAATGAGGCATTTCGCGATCATTGGGGCTACATCGAGGAACCGGAAGAGGAGTTCCAAAAGATGCTCGAAGGCCCCGATTTCGACCCCAGTCTGTGGCGCGTCGCCTGGGAAGGGGATCAGGTGGCCGGGATGGTGCAGAGCTTTATCAACAAAGCCGAAAATGAAGAGTACAACCGTAAGCGCGGCTACACCGAGAATATTTCCGTGCGCCGCCCGTGGCGCAAGCGCGGCCTGGCGAAGGCGCTGATCGCTCTCAGCTTGCAGGCGCTCAAAGAGCGAGGCATGGATCACGCCGCGCTGGGTGTGGATGCCCAAAACATCTCCGGCGCGACGAAACTCTACGAAAGCATGGGCTATCGCACGGTCAAGCAGTTTACGATTTACCAGAAAGCGATTTGAGATATTCTCGACGGGCAATGTGTTTTTCATCACGAATGCCACGAATAATCGAATATCACGAATGATTTTATAAGCAATTCGTGCCATTCGTCCATTCGTCCATTCGTGAAATTCGTGATTGGGTTTATCCAGCAGCGAGAAAAATGGCGTGCGAAGCGTTCTCCGGGCTTCGCACGCCGCATTTTTACTCCTGGCAGCCTGGACACAGGTAGCACGCCCCGCCCAGGTATTGTAATTTCATAATCGCCGTCCCGCAGACCGGGCAGGGCTGGCCTACCTTGCGGCTGTCCATCAACCGGGTGTAATGCCCCGGCTGGTCGAAGAGATCATGCTCTTCATCGCGCCCGTTCAGGGCAATTGCATCCTGCATCGTCTGCTGGATGGCGTCGAACAGCTTGCGGCGGTGATCCGCGGAGAGATTGGGAGTCTTGCGCCGCGGGTCTATCCCCGCCCGGAAGAGAATATCCTGTGCGTAGGCGTTGCCCAGCCCGGCAATGTGGTTGGGCGTAACGTAGCCGGTGGCGACCAGGAAACCCTTGACGCCCTTCGATGTTTTCTCCGGGTAAGCGTCCAGCATCTCATCGAGACGTTCGAGGGTGAACTCCGGGCTGAGCGGCTGGAAGCCGTCATCCGGGTGGGATTGCTCGGCGATGTGTGTTGAATCGAGCAAGCGCACGCCGCCCCACATTTGCAGCGCATAGGTCAGGTGCGCACCGTCGCTGAACTCCCAAACGAGGTGGAAGCTCTTGGGGAGCGGCTGCCCCGCCTCGTGGTAGAGGATTCGCCCGCCGAAATCCCCCCAGCAAAGCCGGGTTTCCGGTCCCAGATGGAGATAAATCGAGCGTCCAAAATTGCTCGCCCCGCTGACGGTTTTGCCAGTCAGGATAGCCTGGTATTCCTCGTCGGGCCGGTTGAGCCATAGGAATTTATGGATGAGATTGCCGCGTGCAAAGCTGGCAATCGTTTTCCCGGTCAGGGTCTCGTTCATCTGCTGGGCGATAGTGACGGCTTCGGGCATTTCGATCATGGCATTCCTCTATATCCAACGCGTGACTTCGCTCACCGGCTTGCGTGAGCGCGCATCGGGTTTCTCATCTGCGTAGCCCAGCGAGACGGCGGCGACCATTTGGCAGCTTTCGCCCAGCCAGTGGAGCAGTTCCTCGTAGGCGTAGAAAACGTCGCAAATCCACAGCGAGCCGACGCCCAGCGCCTGTGCGGCCAGCAGCATGTTCTGGATTGCCGCCCCGACCGATTGCACATTGACCAGATCATCGAAATTCTGGTCAATCGAATGCGCCAGCCAGGGGTGAATGCCATCCGGGTTGAAAACGAACACCGTCACCGGCGCCTGTTCCATCACGTAAGCTGACCATTCACTGCTGCCTGACTCACCCCTCTGCTCTTTTGCGTGTGCAATCCCCTGGCGCATGATGTTGAGCATCTCGGCGCGTTTCTCACCCTGGACGACGATAAAGCGCCACGGCTGCCGGTTCTTGCCGGAGGGCGCCTGGGTGGCTGCCAGCAGGATTTTTTGGAGAATCTCATCTGGGAGCGGATCGCTCTTGAATTTGCGGATGCTGCGCCGGCTGGCAATTGCTTCGAATGTGTCCATTATGCCTCCTCGATTGTTTCGGGTTCACTGCCCGGCGCCAGTTTCTTCCAAAATACCGGCGGGGCCTGCAAGTCGGGTAACTGCACCGGGTATTCCGTCACGCCCCGCGGGCTGTGCAGATCGAACGAGCGCCAGGGATTGTGGCTCGCCGCCCCGAAGCACACCTCCAGCGTACCGGCGGTCACGTCAATCACCTCCGACCACAGCGTCCCCAGGTATTCGGTGTAGAAATAGCCGCACACCCCCTGCGGGACCGGGTCGGACAGGATGCCCCGCATCGTCTCACAATTGATGCGCGGCGCGGCGGCTTGCAAGCGGCTTTGGACAGCCCGGTAGCGCAGCAGCGAGTTCCACATCCGGCCCAGATCGTAGGGTTTCATTTCGGGAAGATTGTAATGATTGGTGACAACCAGGAATTGATCGGGGGTTCCGGGGCCGATGCGTTTCACCCCCCGGCGGGAGCTGGCGATCTCCATGAGCGCCGCCTGCCCCGTGCGGTCAGCCAGCAGAAGATTGAAGTTGAACGAGATGGGGATCGTCTGGATCAACTCGATGGCCTCGTCCACCGTGGCGCAGCGGTCGAGCACGGTGCGGATGACCGCCCAGAACATGCACCCGCCGGGTTCGGTCGGCGCCATGGGTGCGCCGGCTGACATCGTAGCGCACAGCCCATGCTCGTTGATGCCATCGTCACGCCCAAAAAGAACTTCCGAGAACCCGGTGTGCACCGGCCGCCCGGCGATGCGCACCGTCACCAGGCGCAGGTCGGACATCTCCGGGTTGAAATCGTAGTTGCGCCCCACCAGCAGATGCCCGTCCTCGGTGAGCGAGGGCAGCGCCGCGAAGTGGCTGCAATGTCCGCCAGGCTGGTAAGTGAAGGCGTAATAAACCACCTGTTCCGGCGAGGCCCCGAGAGCGTGAGCAAATCCATCGATTTCCTCGTTCAGCCCGGGGCAGTAAGTGGCGAAAAATTTCAGAAAAGCCTCGGCCTCCCGCGGTGAGAGCGGGCCGCGCTCGGGCAGCGGCGAGGTGAAGAATTTCGCCGCCGCCGGGATGCGCTGGATGATCTCGCCTTGCTGCCTGCCCACTTCGTAGGCAGTCCCCTCCAGCACGGCATGGGTATAGGTGAAATTGCGGATGTTTGGTTGAGTGGTCATATTTTCTTAATCCAGACAAGCCCAAAAAGACATCATAAATCCGCTAATCCTCGCTAATCTTCGCGAATTTTTAAAGATTAGCGCCGATTAGCGAGGATTAGCGGATTCTCTATTTCCTTGCACAAAACAAGAATTTCCTGTACAAAATTCTACTTCGCCGTCACGCTCAACTTGCCAACCTGGACATACGGCATCAGGCCAGAAAACCAGGCAAACGGCCCGCTGACCCACTCGCGTTCTTTGCTCATGGCGGCAATGTTCTTCAGCGCATCGAAGGCGTTGCCCGCCAGCATGACATCTTTCACACGTCCCATGAGCTTGCCGTTCTCGATCTTATAACCCAGGAACACGTTGACGGAGAAATCGCCGTTGATCGGGTTGCCCTGACCCAGCCCCAGGTATTCGTGTACCAGCAAACCATTGGGGATATCGCGCAGCATCTGTTCGTAAGGGGTATCGCCTGCGTTGATCACCAGGTTGGTCAGGCGGCGGCTGGAGCCGTGCCCGGTGGGCTTGACCCCGGCGCGCCCGGCGGTATCCAGATCGTAGATAAAGTTGCGCAGCACGCCTTTCTCGATCAATGGGGTCACCTTGCGCGGCGTGCCCTCATCATCGAAAGCGCTGGTACGCGGGCCGAACTCGACAAACGGATCGTCCA
Source organism: Candidatus Aquidulcis sp. (assembly GCA_020723385.1). GTDB lineage: Bacteria > Chloroflexota > Anaerolineae > Anaerolineales > UBA4823 > DYIZ01. The sequence goes on along the minus strand of DYIZ01000002.1, from coordinate 41,353 downwards.
CCAGCGTCAGCCGCGGATCGGCGATCTGCTGGCCGAGTTTGTCCCGCAGGGGCGAGGCCCCCAGGTGGACGTTCTTCCCGTCAATTGCCAGTCCCAAGGAGAGCAGCAGCGCAATCAGCCCGGAGGGGGTGAAGATCACTGGCATCTCGCCCGATTCGATGGGAACGATGGTCTCAGCCAGTCGGAAATACTCGATGGCCTGCGCGGCGATCTCCTCGGTATCCACGGCGCGCTTCTTCTGTCCGATGCCGTGACCAGCATAGAGAATATCCGTGCCGCGCACGAGCGCCCCGCCTGCCCCGACGTTGAATTCGGTGTGATCGGCGGTGTAATTAGCGCCCTTCGAGTTGGCATACGCCACTTTGTAGACTGTTTTGTTGACCCCCGCGCCGGCCAGGATTTCCGGGTTGTAGGATTTGATCATGTCCATCATCTGCTGGCCCATGCGGATCATCTCCGGCTTTTCGAGGGGCAGCAGCGCCGGGTCGAAGATCTTCACCGGTTCGAGGGATTGGGCGTCCGGCAGATCGAAGTGCGCCTCACTGCCGAACTCAGCCGCTTCGAGGGCGCGGCTCACCACGCCTTCGACATCGTTCGGGTCCGTGGTGCTCGAAACGCCAACTTTCCCATTCACGATCACTTTCAGGTCAATCTGCGTGCGCTGCGATGATTCAGCCGACTTGAGCCGGTCGTTCTCGAAGTTCACTTCGCTGGTTTCCTGCGTCAGCATGATGGCCTGGGCGGCCTGCGCCTTCCGCATAGCTCTTTCGATGATTTTCTCGACGATCACTGCTGGCCTCCTACGACGCAATTCTGAATGCGGATGTGCGGCCCGCCCAATCCCACGCGCAGCGGGTGCTGGCCGCCTTTGCCGCAGCCGCCGGGGCCGTGGGGCTCCCACCCCAGATCGTTCCCGATCATATCAATGTTCATCAAGGTGTCGAAGACATTGCCGGTCAGCACCACGTCGCGCACCAATTCGGCGATCTGACCGTTGCGGATCATGAAGCCGTAGGCCGCGCTGAAGGTGAACATCTCCATGGCGGTTTGCCCGCCGATGGAGTTAACGGCGTAGACGCCCAGCTCGATGCCCTTGACCATGTCCTCGAATTTCGCCGTTCCCTGGTCAATGTAGGTGTTGGTCATGCGCACGATAGGCGGGTGCTGGAAGAAGACGGCGCGGGAATTCCCGGTGATCTGCTCACCCATCTTCGCCGCAGTTTCTCGGGAGTGCAGCCGCCCGACGAGGATGCCATCCTTGATGAGATAATTCTTCCGAGTAGTCGTTCCCTCGTAATCGTAGCGGTGCGTGCCTAACCCGCCAGGCCGTGAGCCGTCGTCGAGGATGTTCAGCCCGTCTCCGCCAAAACGCTTGCCCAACTGCATCAATTCCTGCATACGCGGGTTTTCGTAAACGAAGTCGGACTCGGACAGGTGGCCGAAGGCTTCGTGGGTGAAAACGCCCGTCATCACCTGGTTGGTGATGACGCTGTATTTTCCGCCAGCCACCGGCGGGGCAGCGAGCAGCTCGACCGCCTTGCGTGCAGCAGATTCGGCTTTCTCGTGAAAATTTTCGACGCTTTGAAATCCATCCGCACCGCCGCCGGTTTCGAAAGCGGTCTGGACGACGTCGCCATCGCGGGCAATCGCCGCCACAATCATGTTGACATCGGGAATCTCCTCCTCGATGTAGGTTCCCTCGGAGTTGGCGTAATGGACAGTCTTGAAGTAGTCAGCATAGCGGACGGAAGAGGCCTGGATGCTCTTGTGGTAGCCGAGAACGATGCGGTTGTAAGCTTCCATGGTGGCCTTCTTCTCGGCCAGCGGCACCTGGCGGAAATCCTTGACCAGCCTGGCCGGGATCACATCCACCACCGGTTCTGCCGGGGCAAAGTAGGTTGTGTCTCTGCCGACCAGTTTAGCGGTCTCGCAGGCTTCACGCACCCGCTTGGGCAGATCGTCCAAATCGTTGAAAGTGGCGTAGCCCCATCCGCCCTTGTACAGCGCCCGGACGATGCCGCCCACGGTGCGCGCCGAGCCGATGGTGTCCAGGTCGGGGCCGCGGAAATTGACCCAGGTGTTGGTGGTATCTTCCACCCGGATGTCAGCATATTCTACATCTTGGGCCTTGAGGGCCTCGGTCAAACGATCTTGCATATCAGGTTTCCTCCTGAGGGTTAGGATTGGCTGCAATGTGTGCGGTGGTGTGTGCCGAATTATATACCAGCCTGGGGTTGGTTAAGTTCGACGATGGGCGCTTTTCGCAAATAACTCGAACGGGCGAATTTCCCCTGTGATTTTAGATCGTTATATTTCAGGAACAACAGCAATTGCATCCATTTCTACCAAAAAATCAGGGTTCGCCAATCCAAACACAAACATCACGGTAATGGTAGGCGGATTAGGTCTGCGTCCCCAGACGCTTTGGAAAACTTCAAAAGCAGGCTGAATGGGTTGCCCTTGAACTATGTAGATATTCCATTTGACGATGTGTTCCAGTTCAGCGCCGCTCGCTTTCAGAGCGGTCAGCAAATTATTAAAAACTTGCTCGGTCTGTTGCTTGATATTCCCCTTGCCTACAATTTTTCCAGAAGCGTCTACCGCGTCTTGCCCGCCAATGTATATCGTTTTTACCTGACCCGTCACTGCAATCACGTTGGTGAAAGCAGGGTTTTTCGACAGACCGTCAGGATTTAAATGCTGTACCTGTCCGTGAATTGAAGTTGTCATGAATTGCTCCTTTTTATCGCTGATTGCTATTTGCTGCTCTCGCGTTTACTCACTGCGCCAACTATCCCGCTACGGCGGCTTGCCGAGTTTAATGTAACACTTCTCTCAAATATTTGCCCGTAAAGCTCGCCTCGACCTGCGCTACCGCTTCGGGCGTCCCCTGGGCCACGATTCGCCCGCCGGCGTCGCCGCCCTCGGGGCCGAGGTCGAGCACCCAATCGGCGGTTTTGATCACATCCAGGTTGTGCTCGATCACGATCACGGTGTTCCCCGCGTCAGTCAAACGGTGAAGCACATCCAGCAGCCGCTGGATGTCGGCGAAATGCAGGCCGGTGGTGGGTTCGTCGAGGATATAGATCGTGCGCCCGGTGGCGACCGCGCTCAACTCTTTGGCCAGCTTGACCCGTTGGGCTTCGCCGCCGCTGAGAGTCAGGGCGCTCTGCCCGAGCTTGAGATAATCCAGCCCCACATCGTGAAGCGTTTGCAGGATGCGGTTGATGTGCGGGTAGGGGGCGAAGAATTCCATCGCCTGCTGCACGTCCATGTCGAGCACATCGGCGATGGTTTTGCCTTTGTAGAGGATGTTCAAGGTCTGATAGTTGAAGCGCTTGCCGCCGCATTCCTTGCACGTGACCCACACATCCGACAGGAAGTGCATCTCCACCCGCTTGGAGCCGTAACCAACGCAGGCCTCGCAGCGCCCGCCCTTGACGTTGAAGCTGAAACGCCCCGCCCCGTAGCCCAAGGCTTTGGCCTCCGGCGTGCTGGCGAACACCTTGCGAATCTCGTCCAGCGCGCCGACGTAGGTGCCGGGATTGGAGCGCGGGTTGCGCCCGATGGGTTCCTGCGTGATATTGACCACCTTATCCAGTTGATCCAGCCCCTCGATTTTGTCGTGTGGACCGGGAGAGACCTGAGAATTATGGAGCGACCGCATCAGGGCGGGGTACAACGTCTGGGCGATGAGGCTGCTCTTGCCGGAGCCGCTGACCCCGGTGATGCAGGTCAGCGTCCCCAGGGGGAAGCGCGCCTCCAGGTTTTTTAGGTTGTGCAGCCGCGCCCCGTGGATGGTCAGCCAGCCGGAAGGCGAGCGGCGCACCTGTCCGTTAGGCGCCGCCTGTCCGTTAGGCGCCGCCTGTCCGTTAGGCGCCGCCTGCCCATTAGGCGCCGTAACCCGCAGCTTGCCCGAGAGATACTGCCCGGTGAGCGAGTTGGGATCGGCCATCACCTCGTCGGGCGTGCCAGCCGAGATCAATTCGCCGCCCAGGATGCCGGGGCCGGGGCCGAGGTCAATCAGCCAATCGGCGGCCTTCATCGTCGCCGCGTCGTGCTCGACGATCAGCACGGTGTTGCCCAGGTCGCGCAGGTGGATGAGCGTGTCCAGCAGGGCGCGGTGATCGCGGGTGTGCAGCCCAATGGATGGCTCGTCCAGAATGTACAGGACACCCACCAGCCCGCTGCCGATCTGCGAGGCCAGCCGGATGCGCTGCCCCTCGCCGCCGGAGAGGGTCGGCGCAGGGCGGTCGAGGGTCAGGTAATGGAGGCCCACGTTGCGCAGGAACCCCAATCGCTGGCGAATCTCGTTAAGCAGCTCACCCCCGATGGCGGTTTGCTCCGCGTCGAGGCGGGAGGGCAAATCATTGATCCAATCATACAGCGCGGCGATGCTGTGCCCCGAAAGCTCCGGCAGCCGCTTGTCGCCGACCGTGGCGAAACGCGCTTCGGCGCACAACCGCTCGCCATGGCACTTGGGGCAGGGAAGCTGGCTCATGAAGCTCATGTACCAGCGCCGGGAGCCTTCGGCCTTGGTCTGGCGGAACAGCCGGTTGACGTGATAGATCACCCCTTTCACGTCACGCACGCTCTCGCCGCGCCAGCTTCCCGAGTCGTTTTCGGATTGGAATTTGAAATGGACGCGTTCGCCCTCCGAGCCATAGAGCACCACCTGGCGGAACTTCTCGGGCAGATCGTTCCATGGCGTTTCCAAATCCACACCATAATGATCGGCAATAGCTTTCAGATTGGTGACATGCCAGCCCTGCGCGCCCTTTTTGCGCAGGTCGCCATGCCAGCGGGATGCGCCATCCATCAGCGAGAGATCGGGGCGGGTGATGATGAGATTGGGGTCCACCTGCAAGACCACGCCCAGCCCGTTGCACTCGTCGCACATGCCCATCGGCGAGTTGAAACTGAACAACTGCGGCTGCAGCTCGGAGAAGCTAATATTGCACTCCGGGCAGGCGTTGTGCTCGGAGAGCAGGATCTCCTTCTCGCCTTGCACAGCCACGATCACCACGCCATCCCCGGCCTTCAGACTGGTTTCGACTGAATCCATCAGGCGGGTGCGGAAATCCCCATCCTCCCCTATCCCCTGTCCCTTATCCCTTTCGGAATTATCAGGGGAAAGGGGATAAGGGATAGGGGAGTGGGAAGAGGGGACAACCAGCCTATCCACCACCAGTTCGATGGAATGTTTCTTGTTCTTGTCGAGCTGGAGCTTGTTGCCTTTCAGCGCTTCGGCGATGTCCAGCGTCTCGCCGTCCACGCGGGCGCGTGCGAATCCCTGCCCGAGGGCATCCTTGAGCGTGGCGACGTGCGTCCCCTTGCGGTGGCGGGCAACCGGGGCCAGCAGTTGGAAGCGCGTCCCAGCCGGGAGCGCCGCCAACTGGTTGGCGATCTGCTGCGCCCCCTGGGGCTGCACCGCCCGCCCGCACTGCGGGCAATGCGGCGTGCCCAGCCGGGCGAAGAGCACCCGTAGGTAATCCAGCACCTCGGTGACCGTGCCCACCGTCGAGCGCGGGTTGCGGGTGATGGTCTTCTGCTCGATGGCAATCGCCGGGTTGAGGCCGGTGATCTGATCCACCTGCGGCTTCTCCATCTGATCCATGAACTGCCGGGCGAAGGATGACAGGCTCTCCACGTAACGCCGCTGCCCCTCGGCGTAAATCGTATCGAAGGCCAGCGACGACTTGCCGCTGCCCGACACCCCGGTGACGACCACCAGCTTGTGGCGCGGGATGCGCACGGTGATGTTCTTGAGGTTGTGCTGGCGCGCCCCGCGCACGATGATGTCGCCCATGCCGGGGATTGGCTCGGCGGCATGCTGCTGCATGGGTGCGAAGGGCAGGTCGGCCAATTCGCTCTGCGTGTCGTTGCCGGGCATCCTGAAGTAGCGCGGCGCAACCGGTTGGGCCAGCGCGGCCAGTTGCTCGGCTCCCGAGGGCCGGAGCGCATTCGGATCGGCTTGCTCCGCCCCTGGGATGAGTCCCGACAGGCCAAGCTGCGCCAGGATTTGCCGGGTGCGCGGCAATTCATCGAAGAGGGCGCGCATCTCGTCGAAACTGGCATCCGATTCGTGGGTCAGCGCGGCGATCCGGTCGAGCAGTGCCTTGTCTTCAACGGTGAGCTGGTGCTCCGGCTTGCGGTGCAGATCGTCGAAGTAATCGAAGATGCGCAGTTCGAGCTTGTTCAGCGATTGGAAGTCGTGCAGCAGGTTACCGCGGATGCAGGGGAGACCCTTCCAGCGCTCGCTGTAGCGGAAATGGTCGGAGCGCACCTCGCCGGCGCGGGCCAACTGCCAGGCGCTGCCAGCGACGAAGAATTCCTCGTCGTGGCGTATGTCAGTGGGGTCGCACATAACCGGCGATTTGAAGGCATCTGCAGGCATACCGCCAATATCGGCATCGCACAGCACCCACCGGCCCAGGGATGCGTTCCAATACTCGGTGATCCAGTGGTCGCCATACCAGCGGGAGTCGGGAAAGTAGGCGGCGAATCCGACTCTCATGCGGGCGGGGATGCCTTTGTGGCGTAGGATGGAAGTCAGGAAGAGGGCAAAATCGCGGCACAGGCCGATCTGCCGCTCGGAGGGGTCACGCGCTGTGGTCAGGGGAGACGGGTCGAGTTCCTGCATGCGGGCCAGCCGCTGCTGCATGGTGCGCAAGCCCATCTCGGTGTTCTGCTGCGCCGTGCGCTGCACGCCGTAGTATTGGGATGCGTTGCGGTGCAGCATCACCCCCTGGATGACGGCGAAAAGCGCCTCGATGCCGTCCGGCAGATCATCGTAGAGCGAGGTAAACGGGCCGGGATCAGTGATCGGGGAGTGGGTGAGGTAATACTCGAGATTCTGGTTCATCGCTTGGCTTCCAATTGGTAAAAAAGGTTACCCCAGGCCAATAGCCGCTCGAACCGAATGGGTTATTGGTGGTAATAAACTATAGATGCGCAATTGAGAAACATAACCCGAAACTTTGTTCTATTTATTCTACCATAAGAATGGCCGTGGAAGCAGATTTTTTAAGCACCGAGGAGACAGCCAAAATCTGAACGTCTTGCTGTTCCATTATAGAATGGGGTAGAATCTTCACAACGAATAGCCTAGTGCAACGATTTGGGGTACAAATCATGACTGCAAATGAGATTGAACGTCTCGAACAGGCGATCGCCGCCCTGGAAGCACAACGGGCCATCCTGGGTGACGCAGTGGTGGATGTCGGTGTGGCTCCCATGAAGGAAAGATTAGACGCGCTCCATCGCAAAAGCGGCGCGGGGAGGCAGCGCCGACAGGTTACTGTGCTGTTTGCCGACATCTCCGGCTTCACATTGATGTCCGAAACATCCGACGCCGAGGACATTACCGAAACGGTCAACACACTTTGGGACAAACTCGATAAAGTCATCCTGGATTATGGGGGCGTCATTGACAAACACATGGGCGACGCCGTGATGGCCTTGTGGGGCGCGCAAAACGCCCGCGAAGACGATGCCGAGCGCGCCGTTCGTGCCGGTTTAGCCATGCAGCAAGCCATGACTGAAGTGCATCTCAAGATCAACAACTCCCCAATTCAGATACGCGTTGGTATTCACTCCGGCCCCGTATTTCTCAGCGAAGTGGGCATCACCAGCGAATATACAGCCATGGGAGACACAGTCAACACAACAAATCGCTTGCAGCATCTGGCTCCGGTGGGTGACGTGCTCATCTCGCACGACACTTACCTGCTGGTGCGCGGCATTTTCGATGTACAGCCCTTACAGCCGGCTCATATCGAAGGTAAAACCGAGCCAATGCTGGTTTATTTGGTACAAAGGGCCAAGAAACGCACATTCCGTATGGGTACCCGCGGGTTAGAGGGCGTTCTCACCCGCATGGTGGGCCGCGATGCCGATCTGAAATGCCTGCAAGATGCCATCACCAGTATGCTTCAGGATGGAAAACGCCGAATCATGACTATCGTGGGCGAAGCAGGGATCGGAAAATCGCGGCTGTTGTTTGAACTCGAGAACTGGCTCGAACTCCAGCCGGAGAGGTTTCGTTACTTCAAAGGGCGCGCCAGCCCGGAGATGCAGAGCCAGCCTTACGCGCTGATACGGGATCTGCTGGCAGGCCGTTTCGGCATCCAGGAAAGCGACCCGGTCACCGAGGTGCGCCGTAAAATGGAACAAGGCATTGCCGAATGTGGATGGCAGATAGCCAGCCTGTCCAGCCCGGTCGAATCCCGACCGGATATTCAGAACCTGCAGTCGGACATCGAGATGCGCGCCCACTTTATTGGTCAATTGCTGGGTTACGACTTTAGCAGCAGCCCTTACCTTCAGGGTGTGCAGGATGCCCAGCAGCTGCGTGATCGCGCCCTGCTCTACTTGAATGAGTTTTTCCGGGCCAATACCGAAGCGCGGCCCACTTTGATCTTTCTCGAAGACATCCACTGGGCAGACAGTCGCTCTCTGGCTGTGGCCGAAAACCTGGCCCAAATTCTCCCCGATCAACGCCTGTTCATCGCCTGCCTGGCGCGCCCCGCACTCTTCGAGCGTTATCCTCAATGGCAGGCCAACCAGCCGGGGCACATTTTCCTAACGCTGAATCCCCTCTCACGGGATGACAGCCGTCAACTGGTAGCTGAGATTATGCATAAAGCCGTTCAGGTTCCTGAGGCGCTGCGCGAGCTGGTTGTCAGCGGAGCCGAAGGCAACCCGTACTATGTCGAAGAATTGATCAAAATGCTGATTGACGACGGCGTGATCGTGAAGGAGGATGAGCGCTGGCATATCGAACCCGATCGCTTGTTGAAAGTACGTGTACCCCCAACCCTGGCAGGCATTCTGCAGGCCCGCCTGGATAGTCTGTCGCCGATGGAGCGCATGATTTTGCAACAAGCTTCTGTCATTGGCCGCATCTTCTGGGACAGTACCGTGGCTTATCTCAGCACAGCCGTATCGGATACCGGGCAACCCGTCAACGCCGAGAAACTCACCGAAATCCTGCAAGTGCTTTGTTATCGTGAGCTGATCTTCCAACGGAAAACAAGCGCCTTTTCGGGCGTTACCGAGTACATTTTCAAACACGCCCTGCTGCGCGATGTGACCTATGAAAGCGTCTCCAAACGCGACCGCCGGGGCTATCATGCTCGGGTAGCCGAATGGCTGATTGCCAACAGCGGCGAGCGATCCGGGGAGTTCATCGGTATCGCGGCCGATCACATGGAATTGGCCGGTCAGGCTGAGCATGCTGCCCGCTACCTGGTCGAGGCTGGCAACCGGGCATCCCGGCAATTCGCCAACGCCGAAGCGGTTCAATTTCTCAGCCGCGCTCTCGACCTGACGCCGCCATCCTTCGCCGCCGAGCGATATGCTATCTTGATGGCTCGCGAGCGTGTCTATGATTTATTGGGAATGCGCACTGAACAGACTCATGATTTGACCGCTCTGAAAGCCCTGGTTGAATCTATTCACGATGAAGAGAGCGCCTGTCGCAAGGCTTCGATAGCCGCGCGCTGGTCAAACTATGCCGAAGTAACCGGAGACTACCCTCTGGCAATTACTACCGCACAATACGCCGTCGAGCAGGCCCGCCTGGCGGGAATTGTTGCCAAGGAGGCTGAAGGCATCCTGCTGTGGGGGCGGGCGCTCTGGCGGCAGGGCAACCTCTCCGAAGCAATGCTTCGCAACCGGCAAGCACTGGAACTGGCACAGGCTTCGGATTTGAAAGTTATTCAGGCCCAGGCATGGCGTACCATTGGCGCAATCGCCTTCCACCAGGGAGATTATTCCAATGTGCAAGCTCCTTATGTGCAGGCATTGAACCTTTACCAGGAGATGGGTGACCGGCGCGGGTTTGGCAGCGCCCTCAACAATCTTGGCGACATTGCCCGCCAGCAAGGTGATTATGCCCGCGCCAAAGATTACTTCGAGCAATCTATCCGCAACAGCCAGGAAACCGGCGAACGATGGAGCGAGACTGTCGCCACCTGCAACCTTGGCCTGGTATCACACAACCTGGGAGACCAGAAAGCGGCTTGTGAGCATGCAACCCGGGGTATCGAATTATCCATCGAAATCGGCTATCGCTCCATGCAGGCAGCAGGTTACACCAATCTCGCCCACGCGCTGGCAGCGATGGGAAAACCATTGGATGCTGCCCGTTTGTACAGACAAGCGGCTGATTTACATCTGGAAATTGGAGAGATCACCACTTCCATGGAGCCTCGCTCTGGACTGGCGCGGGTTTTCCTGTCACAGGGCGATCTGGTCAAAGCCCGTCAAGAAGTGGATGTAATCCTGGATCACATAGCCAACAACACACTCGATGGCGCCGATGAACCCTTCCGCGTGCGGTTGACCTGTTACCAGGTGCTACGTATCTGCCAGGACTCCCGCGCTTCCCAGGTGCTTACCACATCCTATCAGCTCTTGCAGCGGCAAGCATCCCTCATCAGCGATGAAAGCCTGCGCTGCTCATTCCTGAACAACGTTGCTGCCCATGCTGAAATTGTGAAAGAATGGCAGAACAGCCAGGTGTGAGGAAATCCTTCCTGGCCACGCCCCTCGCGCAACCGACAAGATATACACCGATGCTTCCAACGCTCTCCCATTATCAAGCCGCAGCGCTGCTTGACTGCCGCCGGAATAAACTGTCCATTGCCGAGACTTCCCTCGACCTGGGATTGACGCGCCAAACCGTGCTCCTCGCACCAGATGGGATTCTGCTCCCCGAAGGCAGCCGCCTCCCCTGGAACGCCATCGAAGCCATTGCTGAGGATGAGAATGGGTGTTATATCATCAAGACCCATGAGGTTTTAAAAACCCCAGGGATCTGTGAAGCCCAAAAAGTCCAGCTATTCTCCGAGCTGACCGAGCGCGCCTACAGCCTCTACCCCACCCCCGGCGCGCCGACCATGCTCGTCTCGGGCCTCCCCATGCACCGCATCAAAGACACCGACCCGCATAAAGACACGCTGGAGAAAATTCGCGCCGCCAAACCGGTCGGCAACGTGCTGGATACCTGCACCGGGTTAGGTTACACCGCCATCGAGGCCGCCAAAACCGCTGCAACGGTGACCACCATCGAGCTGGACCCGGCTGCTATCGAGATTTGCTGCCTCAACCCCTGGTCGCAGCCCCTCTTCAACTCCAGCAACATCACCCAGCTCATCGGCGACAGTTTCGAGGAAGTTGCCAATTTCCCGGATGGCGCGTTCACCCGAGTCATCCACGATCCGCCCTATTTCAGCCTGGCGGGCGACTTGTATTCGCTCGATTTCTACCGCGAGCTGGCCCGCGTCCTTACCCGCAACGGGCGGCTGTTCCACTACATTGGCGACCCGGAGAGCAAGTCGGGGCGCAGCATGACCGCCGGGGTGATCAAACGCCTCGAGCAGGCCGGTTTCCGCCACATCGAGCGGGCGCCGCGGGCGTTTGGAGTGGTAGCTTACAAGTAGGACAACCGCAAAACGTAATCCGTAAAAAGCCCCTTACGTTTTACGCATTACGTTTTGCGAATCACGTTCTCAGGAAAACCCTATGACCCTTCGCTCCATCTACTTCGACATCGGCGGGGTGCTGGTACGCACCGACAACCGCCAGCCCCGCGAGCGGCTCGCCGCCCGGCTGGGGACGACCTATGAGGCGCTGTCCGAGCTGGTTTTCGGCGGCGAAAGCGGGCGGCGCGCCCAGCTTGGCGAGATCAGCGCCGAGGCGCAGTGGGAGCACGTCTGCAGCACCGTTGGCTGGCCGCTGGCCGATTGGCGGGCGCTGGAAGCTGAATTCTTCACCGGCGACAGCCTCGACGGCGGGTTGCTCGATTTCATCCGCTCGCTGCGCCCGCGCTATAAAACTGGTGTGATCAGCAACGCCTTGAGCGATGTACGCCGGTTGGCGGAGGGACGCTGGGGCATGGGCGAAATTTTCGACACGCTGATCTTCTCCGCCGAAGTCGGCATCATGAAACCCGACGCCCGTATCTTTCACCTCGCCCTGTCTGTCCTGGGCGTGGAACCCGCCGAAGCCGTGTTCGTGGACGATTTCGCCCACAACATTGAGGGGGCGCGGGCAGTGGGGATGCAGGCCATTCAGTTCATCAGCCGGGAGCAAGTCCAGCAGGATTTGACGGCGATATTGAAAAAGGATAGTTATCAGTTATCAGTGACTGATCACTGATAACTGATAACTGATAACTGATAACTGATAACTGATAACTGATAACTGATCACTGATTACTGACTCGGAGACGCCCTTGACCATCAAAGCCATTCTCTTCGACTTCGGCGGTGTGCTGGCGCGGATGGAAAACGAAGCGCCGCGCCGCGAGCTGGCGGAACGCTACCGCATCCCGCTGGAGACCATCTACAGCCAGGTTTTCGACAGTTTTACGGCCCAACGCGCCGCCTTGGGCGAGCTGACCATCGAGCAGCACTGGCAAGCAGTCAGCGCGGCGTTAGGCTTGCCGCCAGAAGATTTGCCCGAGTTTCGTCAGCTCTTTTGGGCTGCCGATGCGCTCGATCAAGAGCTGGTCGAGTTCATCCGCACCCTGCGACCGCGTTACAAAGTCGGCCTGCTATCCAACGCCTGGGACGATCTGCGCCAGGTGCTGCACGATCGCTGGGGCATTGACGATCTTTTTGATGAGCTGATCATCTCGGCGGAAGTTGGATTGGTCAAACCCGACCGGCGCATCTACAAGCTGGCAGTCTCCCGGCTTGGAGTCCAGCCCTCCGAAGCGGTATTCGTGGACGACATGCCCGGAAACGTAACCGGCGCGCAAGCGGCGGGGCTGTTCGCCATCCAATTTCACGATCTGGCGCAGATACGACAGGAGATGAGACAGTTGACAGTTGATAGTTGACGGTTGACAGTTGACAGTTGACAGTTGGCGCCACTTGCAACCTTCGACATGAATACCAGGCGTAGCCTAGGGCCTTGTGCCCGTTTCTCACGCAATCGCCCACAAGGGGCTAGGCTACGATTTTGCTAATAGATACTAACCAAGGACCGAGACATGACCCTCACCGATCTCCCCCTCTCCGAGGCCGCGGCGCTGATCCAGCGGCGCGAAGTATCATCCGTCGAGTTGACCGAAGCCTGCCTGGCGCGCATCGAACAAATGGAACCGCGCATCAACGCCTTCATCACCCTCGCCGCCGAGAGCGCCCGGCAAGCCGCCCGGCAGGCCGACGCCGAAATCGCCCGCGGCGAATATCGCGGCCCGCTGCACGGCATCCCGCTGGCACTGAAAGACCTCTACGCTACCGCCGACATGCCGACGACCGCGGGATCGAAGTTCGACCTGCTCCCGCCGGGGAGCGGCGACGCCTGCGCGGTCCAAAAGCTGCGCGCCGCCGGGGCCGTGCTGCTCGGCAAACTCAACATGCACGAGATTGCTCTGGGGGTGACTAACGAGAATCCCCACTTCGGCAACTGCCACAACCCGTGGGATACCACCCGCATCACCGGCGGGTCATCCGGCGGGAGCGCCGCGGCGCTGGCGGCGAAGATGATCTTCGGCTCGCTCGGCTCCGACACGGGCGGCTCGATCCGCATCCCGGCCGCGCTGTGCGGCGTCGTCGGGTTGAAACCCACCCGCGGGCGGGTCAGCCTGCGCGGGGTGGTCCCGCTCTCGTGGAATCTCGATCACGCCGGGCCGCTGGCGCGCACCGTGCGGGACGCGGCGATCCTGCTGCAAGCCATCGCTGGATACGATCCCGACGACCCCTATTCGGTCAACATCCCGGTGGATGATTACACCGCTAAGATCGAAGCGGGCGTGAGCGGCTGGCGGGTGGCACTGGCCGACGATGACTTTTTCGGCGACGCCGACCCGGAAGTGCTGGATGCTGTTCAGAAAGCGGCGGGCGTCTTCGAGCGGTTGGGGGCGCGTGTCGAGCGGGTGGCGATTCCCAACGGGCTGGAGGCGGCGCAGGCCAACGTGCGCCTGGTCACCAGCGACGCGGCCGCCTTCCACCGGGAGCGGATGGAATCCCATCCCGATGATTTCGGCGCGGACGTGCTGGAGCGGCTGCGCCAGGGGGCGGCGCTGACTGCCGTCCAGTATAGCCTCCTGCGCCGCACGCAGATGCAGGTCACGCGCTGGTTCGAGCAGTTCTTCGAGACGTACGATCTCCTGCTCACCCCCGCCACCCCGATGGCTGCACCGCGCATCGGCGAGACGAGCGCGGTGGCGCGGGCGCGGCAGCTCACCCGCTTTACCGCCCCATTCAATTTGACCGGTCTCCCGGCGCTTTCCGTTCCGTGCGGTTTCACCGCCGATGGACTGCCCATCGGATTGCAGATCGTTTCCCGGCATTGGCGGGAGGGGGCGCTGCTACGGGCGGCACATACGTATGAGCAATCCAGGTTGAAGGTCGAAGGTTGAAAGTTGCAGGTTGAAAGTTCGTCGAAACCTTCAACTTGCAACCTTCAACCCATCGTGCAACCTGCCACGTGGTATGAATAAATCGGATCCTTACAAAGTTTACCTTTTCCTGGAGGGCGGCACTGCCTTCCTCTTTAGCATGATATTCACCGCCAGCTCGATTTACCAGGTGACGCTGGCGCATCTCACCCCGCTGCAACTGGTGCTGGTCGGCACCACCATCGAGGTTTCGATTTTTCTGTTCGAGGTGCCTACGGGGATCGTCGCCGACGCTTTCAGCCGGCGGCTTTCGATCATTATCGGTGTGAGTATCACCGGGATAGCGTTCATCGTCGAGGGGTTGTTTCCCATCTTTGCCGTTATTCTGGTCGCGCAAGTGCTTTGGGGACTCGGGTATACTTTCACCTCCGGGGCCACCCAGGCCTGGATCACCGATGAGATCGGCGAGGCCCGTGCGGCCAGGGCTTTCCTGCGCTCATCCCAGGTGGGAAGTTTCGTCTCGCTGCCGGGTATCGCTATGGGGACGCTGTTGGGAGCGTGGCGCATCAACATTCCCATCGTCGCCGGCGGCGCGCTTTTTCTGGCGCTGGGTGCGCTGCTGGCGCTGATCATGCCCGAAACCGGGTTCAAGCCGACACCGCGCGAAGACCGCAATTCGTGGCAGCACATGGCGCACATCTTCCGGGAGGGCCTGCGCACGGTGCAGCGCCGCCCGGCGCTGGTCACCATCCTGGGTATTGGCCTGTTCTATGGGCTGTACAGCGAAGGCTACGACCGCCTGTGGACGAAGCTCGTGCTGGACAATATTGCCTTCCCAGCCGTGGGCAATTTCCAGCCGGTGGTATGGTTCGGCCTGGTGAGCGGCGTGGGGACGGTGCTCGCTATTGGGGCGGTGGAGGTGGTGCGGCGGCGGGTGGATACCAACAACCCGCGCAGCGCGGCGCTGGCGCTGCTCGCCACGACGCTGACGATCATCGCCGGATTGGCGCTATTTGCCTGGTCGAGAACGTTTGCGCTGGCGGCAGCGCTGATTTGGATTATCAGCATGGCGCGCAGTGTGGCCGGGCCGGTGTATGAGGCCTGGGTCAACCATCGCCTCGATTCACAGGTGCGGGCGACGGTGCTCTCGATGAGCGCGCAGGTGGATGCCATCGGGCAAGTGGCGGGCGGGCCGATGGTCGGCGCAATCGGCAACTGGTCGGTGCGCGCCGCGATCACTGTCTCTGGATTGCTGCTGATACCCGCCGCAGGATTATGTGTGCACTCACTGAACAGAAAACCTGACCCCCAATAGGCCAAACCGGACAACCTTCAACCTGCAACCCTTCGGCAAGCTCAGGGCAGGCTCTTCAACTTTCATTCGGAGCTAACCATGCAATCAAACAACATTCTGCGCGACCTCGGCAGCGGGCTGATCCTGCGCCGGGCAACCCTCGACGACACCGAAAAACTCGTCGAGTTCAACTCGAAGACCCACAGCGATATCGGGCCGGAAACGCCCGACCTGCGGGTGGGAGCATGGACGCGGGATTTGATCGCGCGCCCGCACCCCACGTTTTCCACCGGCGATTTCACCATTGTCGAGGAGACTGCCACCGGGAAGATCGTCTCGTCCCTGAATCTGATCTCGCAAACCTGGTCGTATGGGGGCATTCCCTTCGGGGTGGGGCGGCCCGAATTGGTGGGCACCGACCCGGCATACCGCAACCGGGGGCTGGTGCGCGCCCAATTCGAAGTGATCCACCAATGGAGCGCCGAACGCGGCGAGCTGGCGCAGGCCATCACCGGCATCCCGTATTATTATCGCATCTTCGGCTATGAGATGGGCCTGGAACTGGGCGGCGGGCGGGCCGGGTACCTGGCGCACATCCCCAAATTGAAAGACGGCGAGGCCGAACCGTATCGCATTCGCCCGGCGGTCGAGGCTGATCTGCCGTTCATGGCCGGAGTGTACGAACGAGCGGGGGCGCGTTCCCTCGTACGGTGCGTGCGCGATGAGTCCATCTGGCGATACGAACTGACCGGAGCGTGCGAGACGAACGTCAACCGTATGGAGCTGCGTATCATCGAGACCACTGACGGCAATCCGGTGGGCTACATCGGCCACCCGGGCTTTGTGTGGGGCGCGATGATGGTTGCCCAGCAATACGAACTGAAGGAGGGCGTCTCGTGGGCAGCCGTGACCCCCAGTGTGATCCGCTACCTGCAATCAACCGGCGAGGTGTACCCGCCGCCATTGGGTGAAAAAGAGCCCTTCCAGTCCTTCGGTTTCTGGCATGGCAGCGAGCATCCCGTTTACCACGCCATCCCCGACCGGCTGCCGCGCCAGCGCAAGCCATACGCTTTTTACGTGCGTGTCCCCGATCTGCCGGCGTTCGTGCGGCTCATCGCCCCGGTGCTCGAACAGCGCCTGGCGCAGTCGCTCATTCCCGGTTATACCGGCGAGATCAGAATCACCTTCTATCGTGATGGGCTGCGGCTGGCCTTCGAGCAGGGCAAACTGACGGCTGCTGAGCCATACAAGCCCACCCCGGTCGGGCACGCTGGTGATGCCGCCTTCCCTGACCTGACCTTCTTGCAACTGCTGTTCGGCTATCGCTCGCTTGACGAATTGAAATACGCTTTTGTGGATTGCTGGACGAACAACGAAGAGACGGCTTTGCTGCTTTCGTCGCTTTTCCCCAGACAGGCATCGCTGGTGTGGCCGGTGTCATAGTCTGATAGTCAATAGTCTGACAGTTGCTAGTCAGATGTATCTATCAGTCCAGCGACTATCAGACTCATCCTTCCCATGATCCTCGGCGTTCTTTCCGACACCCATATTCCCGACCGCGTGCGGATGCTGAACCCGCGGGTGTTCTCTGTTTTCCGGGAGGCGGGAGTTAGCGCCATCCTTCACGCCGGGGACATCTGCTCGCCCGATGTGCTGGCGCGGCTGGGCGAGATTGCCCCAGTTTCGGCTGTGCGCGGCAACCGTGACTGGGTTTTTCTTCCCAAGCTGCCATTGCGTCTCACCCTGACTTTCGAGGGGGTCACGGTCGGGCTAACGCACGGGCATGGCTCGGCCTGGGAATATTGGGCGGGCAAAGCGTATTGGATTCTGCGCGGCTACCGGTTAGAGCGCTACTGGCCGCGTCTTCAGACGAATTTCCCCCAGGCGCAAGTTATCGTTTTCGGGCACACACACCGCCCGGTCAACCTGCGTGACGCCGGAAAGCTGCTGTTCAACCCTGGCTCGACGTGCTGCCCCGAGGAAACAAAGATCGCCCCCAGCATCGGGTTACTGACCCTTGCCGGGGGTGATGCGTCGGGTGAGATCGTCTATTTGGATTGAGCAGCCTGTAAACACAGCGCCACCCAATCTTCCAACTGCCGCGTTTCGACGAGTTCCATGCCATGCTTGCGGGCCGCTTCTACCACAGAGGCGGCCTGTTCGTTTAAGATGCCGGAGAGGATCAGCATCCCGCCAGGGGCGACCAGCTCTGCCAGGCCATCCTCGAAGAGATGGATGATCACCGGGGCCAGGATGTTGGCGATGACCAAGTCGGCCTGACGGATGTCGAAATCCCCGCGGCGGATCTCCGCCACCGAGCCGGTTCCCGCCCGGTAGGATTCAGCTACCCCGTTGGCGGCGGCATTCTCGCGGGAGATGTCCACCGCACTGGGGTCAATATCAACTCCCAAGGCGTATCCCGCCCCCAATTTCAGCGCTGCCGCTGAGAGAATCCCCGACCCGCAGCCGACGTCAATGACCGTAGACGGTTGACCGCTGACCGGCGATTCGATCAGCTCCAGGCAAAGCTGGGTGGTAGGATGCGTGCCGGTGCCGAAGGCCATGCCGGGGTCCATGCGGATGGGGATGCGTTCGCCGGGCGGCGCATTCAGCCAGGCCGGGACGATGATCAGATGCTGGCCGATGGGGATGGGGTGATAGTGTTCTTTCCAGGCGTTGGCCCAGTCCTCTTCGTTGACCGTTTGGTACTGCGGGGCGGGCAATGGGCTGATGCGCCCCAGGAACCACAAGGCCTCCTCGATCTTTTGGCGGGTTTCTTCGAGACGGTCATCAACCGGGAGATAGGCGCACACCCGCAGCGGGCCAGCGGGGATGCCTTCGCCCTCTGGGTCGGGGAGGATGGCGGTGCTTTCCAGCGCTACGCCGCCAGGCGCAAAGCGCGCCAGCACCTCGGCCACAGCTTCGGCCAATTCGCCATTGACGGTAAGGGAGATTTCGAGCCAGTTCATATCAGTGACCAGTGATCAGTCATCAGTGATCAGTTATCAGTGCTTCTTGCAACTCACTGATGACTGATCACGGACTACTGATTACTGTTTCATCCTCCCAGCGTTTCCTTCAGCCAATCCAGAAAACTCCGCTCCTGCGGCCGCACCTCGCTCCCCAGGCTCTTCGCCAACTGCTCGAACAGCTTGCGCTGCTCGCCGGTGAGATGCTTGGGGATTTCGATGTTGATCACGACAAGCTGGTCGCCGCGCCCGGTGCCTCGTAAATAGGGGAAACCTTTGTTGCGGAGGCGCAAGACTTTACCCGGCTGGATGCCCGCCGGGATTTTGAGCTTTTCCGCGCCGTCAACGCTGGGCACTTCCACGTCGGCTCCCAGGGTGGCCTGGGCAATGTTGATGTTCAGGTCGAGCATGATGTCTTCGCCGCGCCGCCGGAAATATTTGTGCGGTTTGACCTGGATGACGAGGTAAAGATTGCCGTTCGGCCCGCCATTGACCCCCGGCTGGCCTTCACCCGCCAGGCGGATTTGCGTGCCATTATCCACCCCGCCGGGAATATTGATGACTTTCTTGCGCGACTTGCGCTCGACGCCGCGCCCGCCGCAGGTGTGGCAGGGGCTGGAGATCGTCTCCCCAGCGCCGTTGCAGGTGGGGCAGGTAGCGACTTGCACCATCGAGCCGAGGATCGTTTGCCGCACCTGGCGGACTTCACCCTGCCCGTTGCAGGTTGTGCAGCGTGTGGGAGAAGTTCCCGGTTCAGCGCCCCTGCCCTGGCAGGTTGCGCATGTTTCATCCCGGGTGAACTCGATCTCTTTTTCGACGCCGAAAACCGACTCCTCGAAGGCCAGCTCGACTTTCAATTGCAGGTCAGCGCCTCGGTGGGGCATATTGCGCGAGCGGCGCGAGGTGCGCCCAAACCCGCCCAGCCCTCCGAAGAACTCCTCAAAGATATCGGAAAAATCTACGGAGAAATCGGGCGGGACGCCGCCCATCCCCTTGACCCCGGCATGGCCGTAGCGGTCATACGCGGCGCGTTTTTCTTCGTCGGAGAGAACGGCGTAGGCCTCATTGGCTTCTTTGAACCGCTCTTCGGCGTCCGGCTCCTGGCTGACATCGGGATGATACTGGCGCGCCAGGCGGCGGAAAGCTGATTTGATTTCATCCTGCGGAGCGCCTTTCGGGACGCCGAGGACATCGTAATAGTCGCGTTGGGCAGGCATAGGTACAGTAGATAAGTAGACAAGTAAACAAGTAAACAAGCAGGCAGGTAAACGAGTAGGGACAGGCAAACAGGGCTTGAACCTGTCTACCTGTTTACCTGTCTACTTGATACTTGCCTTTACACATTCCGAAATTCACCATCCACCACATTCTCGTCGCCCGAAGGGGGCTGCTGCGGGCCGCCGGGGCCGGGCTGCTCGGGGCCGCCGGCGGCTGGAGCGCCCTGCTGCCCGTAGGCCGCCGCGCCAATCTGCTGGACGACCTCGAACAAAGCCTCGGTGGCTTTCTTGATTGTCTCGGCATCGTCGCTGTCCAGCACGCCGCGCACCTTGGCAACTTCGTCTTCCACCTTCTTTTTGATGTCGGCGGGGACTTTGTCGGCCAGGTCTTTGAGGGCTTTCTCGGCTGTGTAGCAGGCGTTGTCGCCGGTATTGCGGGCCTCGATCAGCTCCTTGCGCTTGCGGTCTTCATCGGCGTGTTCTTCGGCTTCCTTGCGCATGCGCTCGACTTCGTCGTCGCGCAGGCCGGATGAAGCGGTGATGGTGATATGCTGGCTGCGGTTGGTGGCTTTGTCCAGCGCGGTGACCTTGATGATGCCATTGGCGTCAATGTCAAAGGTCACCTCGATCTGGGGGATGCCGCGCGGGGCGGGGGGAATCCCGTCGAGGATGAATTTACCCAGGGATTTGTTGTCTGCCGCCATGGGGCGCTCCCCTTGCAGCACGTGAATCTCTACCTGGGATTGCATATCGCTGGCGGTCGAGAAAACCTGGCTTTTGCGGGTGGGGATGGTGGTGTTGCGCTCGATGAGGGGCGTCGCCACACTGCCCAGGGTCTCCACCGAGAGGGTGAGCGGGGTCACGTCGAGCAGCAGAATATCTTTCACTTCGCCGCCCAACACACCCGCCTGGATGGCCGCGCCGACCGCCACCACCTCATCGGGGTTGACGCCTTTGTGCGGCTCTTTGCCAAACAGCTTGCGCACGGCTTCCTGCACGGCGGGCATACGCGTCATCCCGCCCACCAGCACCACCTCTTTGATCTCCGCCGGTTTTAGCCCGGCGTCTTTCAATGCCTGCTGCACCGGGCCGAGCGAAGCCTCGACCAGATCGCCGGTGAGCTGTTCCAGCTTGGCACGCGTCAGCGTCATCACGAGATGCTTGGGGCCGGATGCGTCGGCGGTGATGTAGGGCAGGTTGATCTCGGTCTGCATCATCGAGGACAGCTCGATCTTGGCTTTCTCGCCGGCCTCTCTCAGCCGTTGGAGCGACTGGCGATCCGAGCGCAGGTCAATCCCGTGGTCTCGCTTGAACTCATCGGCGATGTAATCAATGATGCGCAAATCGAAATCGTCGCCGCCGAGGAAGGTGTTGCCGTTGGTGGAGCGCACCTGGAAAACGCCGTCGCCCACGTCCAGGATGGAAATATCGAACGTACCGCCGCCCAGGTCGTACACGGCGATGACCTCATCCTTTTTCTTGTCGAGGCCGTAAGCCAGCGAGGAAGCGGTTGGCTCGTTGATGATGCGCAGCACTTCCAGCCCGGCGATCTTGCCGGCATCTTTGGTGGCGTTGCGCTGGGCGTCGTTGAAATAGGCCGGGACGGTGATCACAGCCTGGGTGACTGTCTCACCGAGATAGGCTTCCGCGTCGGCCTTGAGTTTGCCGAGGATCATAGCCGAGAGTTCGGGGGGTGAGTATTCCTTGCCATCCAGCACGACGCGCACATCCCCGTTGGGCGCTTTGGCTACTTTATAGGGGGCACGCGAGAGCGCCTTTTG
Organism: Candidatus Aquidulcis sp.; assembly: GCA_020723385.1. Classification (GTDB taxonomy): domain Bacteria; phylum Chloroflexota; class Anaerolineae; order Anaerolineales; family UBA4823; genus DYIZ01. The sequence continues at coordinate 19,736 of DYIZ01000002.1, read as the reverse complement.
CACTTCGGCGTCGTTGAACTTGCGCCCCATGTAGCGTTTGATGGAGAAAACGGTATTCTCCGGGTTGACCACGGCCTGGTTGCGGGCGACGCGCCCGATGAGGCGCTCGTGATTTTTGTTGACCGCCACGACCGACGGCACCAGCCGCTCGCCCTCAGCCGAGGGGATGACGACCGGCTCGCCGCCTTCCATGACAGCCACGACAGAGTTGGTGGTGCCGAGATCAATGCCAATGATTTTTGCCATGACTGCTGCTCCTGAATGATTATTGTCGCCTATCTGCTTGCTTGTTTGCTTGCTTGCTGATTTGCTTGCTATCTTGCTACCCTGACTTTTGCCGGACGAATCACCCGCTCGCCCATGACAAAGCCTGGCTGTACAACTTCGATGATTTGCCCGCTCTCGTGATCGGGGCTGTCTTCCTGGGTGATCGCCTCGTGCAGATTCGGGTCGAAGAACTGCCCATCGGCGCTCATTGGTTTAACGCCGTCGGCTTCCAGCGCGGCAAACAGCTTGCGCCGGATCAGCTCGATGCCGCCCGCCCAGGCGCTGCCCTCGCCATCCTGCGGGCGGTTCTTCAGGGCGCGCTCCAGATCGTCGAGCACGTCGAGATAGCGCCGGACGGCGTTGGCCGTGGCGTTTTGCTGCATCTGCACCTGGTCGCGCTCCACGCGGCGCTTGTAATTCGAGAAATCGGCCATCGCCCGCTGCCAGCCGTCGCGATATTCGTCCCGCTGGGCTGACGCTGCTTCCAACTGCTGTTTGAGCGATTCGATTTCGGAAGATGGCTTCTCGCGCCAAAATGGCGTTCCCTCGACGGGGATGGGTGGCCCCTCGGGGGGCTGACCCTCGCCATTGGAAGGGGGAGTATCTCCCGGGGATTTGGATTCGCCCTCTGGGGGATTCTGTTTTCGCTTGCGTGTGGACATCGTTACAATGAACCTCCTGTGAACAATTCGAATGATACAGGTGTAAAGCCAGGCGTTACTACTCGGACAATCGCTCCGAGACCAGATCGCTCAATAATCCCGAAACGAAGCGCACGGTGGAAATGGTGCGCCCATAAGGCATACGGATCGGGCCGAGCACGCCGACCGCGCCGGTCGCCCGGCCGGGCTGCCCGTAGCGGGCCAGCACCATCGAGCAGTCGCGCAGCTCTTCCCAGGTACCTTCGCCGCCGATGAGCACTTGCACGCCCCCCACCTCGTCGGTCATCACCGTGCGGGTGAGCAGATCTTCGAGCAGCGACCGCTCTTCGAGAATGCGCAGCGCCCGGCGCGCCATCTGCGCTTCGGCAAATTCCGGCTCGGCCAGTACGTTCGTCAAACCATCGCGATAAACTTCGCCGGCCAGCGCTTCGCTGGTGCGGGTGATTTCATCCCCGACGAGTTTGATCAAATCCTGTTCGAGAGAATCCTGGCTGTTGAGGTTGGCCAGGCCGGAAACATCCAAACCCTGGCAAAGCTGGTTGAGACGGGTGGCGGTCGCGCTGAGCCGACCTTGCGGTACCGGCTCGGCCAAAGCCAGCATCTGCTGGCGCACTTCGCCGCCCGCCATGACGAGCACCATCAGCACTTGCCGACCGTGGGTGGCAATCAGCTCGAGGTGTTTGAAACGCGCCTGTTCCGGCCGTGGAGAGGTGACCAGCGCCGCACCCTGCGATTGGTGCGCCAGCACCGATGCCGCCAGTCGCATCCAGTGTTCCACATCGTAGCCCAATTGGGAGAATTGATGGGTGATGGTACGCTTGGTATTGGCCGGCAGGTCGGTCTGGCCCATTAATTGGCGGACGAAGTAACGGAAACCTTCCTCTGTGGGCACGCGCCCGGCCGAGGTATGCGGCTGGCGCAAATAACCGTTCTCGGTCAGCTCGGCCATGGTGTTGCGCACCGTCGCCGACGAGATATCCAGCCGATAACGTTCCAGCAAGTGGTTCGATCCCACCGGCTGGGCAGTCTCGACGTAATCGTGGATGATCAGGGTCAGGATGAATTTTTGACGTTGGGATAACTCGGCCATATTTCACCTAAATTTTAGCACTCTCGTCACGAGAGTGCTAAAACGTCGGGTTTGATGATACCACGCTGGGATGAGAACGTCAAGGAGACGAAATTTCGACTCGATTCTGAGCAAGAGAACCAAAAATTTGAAGCGGCTGCGTGCGAAGCACGCAGCCGCTTCAAATTTTTGGTTTTTTATATCGTTACTCGCTGCGGAAGCGCCAGGCAGCCAGCCCGAAGAACACCACCGCGTACCCAACCAGCGCAGCCACCGGCAGCCAGATTGACTCCAGCCCCAGCCCGCGAACGATGATATTTTTGAACCCATCCATCGCCCAGGCAATCGGCGAGGCGTGCCCGATAGTCTGGAAGGCTGCGCCGGTGAATTCCAGCGGCACCCAGGCCCCGCCCAACCCGGAGAGCACAAACATCGGGATGAGAGAGAACATGACCGCCTGTTCTTCACTCTTCGCCAGCACACCGATCAGCAATCCCATCGCGGCGATGCACAGAACCGAGGCAACCGCCACCAGCAGAGTCGCCCCCGGCAGGCGCAGGTAATCCACTTTCAAAATGAACTGGCCGAAGACGATCAGCAGCATGAATTGGGTGAAGAGCATGGCAAAGATTGACAGGAAATGCCCCATCAAGATATGCACGCGCTGCGTCGCAGTGGTCAGCAGGCGCTGCAGGCAGCGCGATTTGCGCTCGCTGACGATCACCTGCGCCGCAGTCAGCAGGCTGGCGATGGCGAATTGCAGGATCATTCCCGGCGCGGTGTGCGCCATAGACATGACCGATTGGCTTGGTTCCTCCTCGGCGACTACGCCCGAGGTGGCCTCGATACGGATGGGCGGCTCTTGCCAGGCCAGCAGAGCTTCGCTGACCAGGGCATCGAAATCAGCGGTTTTGCCCGCCGCCTGAGAAGTGATTTGCGCCGTCCACACCGCGCTGGCCAGCCGCTTGGCGGCCATCAGCACTTCGTTTTGGACGGTCGTGCCGGTTGTGGAAGCCTGATCGGCCCACAGGTCGAGCGGGATAGGCTGCCCGTCGAGCATAGCCTGGCTGTAGCCCGCCGGGATCGTGACGATGCCCGCCAGGTCGCCATCGGAAAGGGCTTTCTCGTAATCGAATCGAGACTTTTCCAGGTCGGTTTCAATGCGGATGACTTCCGAACCTTTCAGCAGAGCGAATAGCTCCTGGCTGAAGCGGCCGTCGTCTTCGTCGAGCACGGCTACTGGCAGGCGGGGATCAGAATCGCCGCCGCTGCTGAAACCGCCAAAGGCGTAGCCAAACAGCAGGGTGAAGCAGATCGGCATGATGAGCAGGAACAGGAAAACTTTGCGGTCACGGACGATCTGGACGAGATCATTGAGAGCGATGTCGAGAATGTGGTTCATTAGTGTACTCCGGGCAAATCAGCAAAAGAGCAAAACAGCAAATGTGTAGCCTAGCCCCTTGTGGGCGACAACGTTAGCAAACAGGGTATACAGGCACAAAGTAGGATTATTTTGCCAAAACGCTATGCGTAGCGTTTCTGGAAGCGCCACACGCCGAGAATGAAGAAGGCCGCGCTCCAGGCGAGCAGCGCCACCGAGGTGAGCAGCACATCCCCAATAGGCGCTCCCTGCATGGATTGCACCAGCCCCCGGATAGCCCAACCCTGTGGCACGAACAGCGGCACGATTTCCAGCGCCGCGCCGGTGGCCATGCCCATCGTGAAGATTTTGATCATCCCGAGCATACCGGTCATGGTCAACACGGCTCCAAAGACTACGCCGCCTTGTTTGGTGCTCTTGAGCAGCGAATTGATGAAAATGCCGCAAGACGAAGCAGCGAAGATGATCCCGGCGGTCACTAAAGCCAGCGGGAGCAAGCTGCCCCAGGCAATCTGGAAGATCAGCCGCCCCAGGATGAGCAGCACCACCATCTGCACCAGCACGGTCAGGAAAACGGCCAGGAATTTACCGCTCAGGATAGCGCTCTGCGACGTGGGGGTGGTGAACAGGCGTGGCAGCGTGCCTTCCTCGTCCTCTTTCAGGATAGTCTGGGCGGTGGATGTGCCGGTGAAGAACGCGTAGAAGATCATCATCCCGCCCATGATGGGGCCGATAATCTGCTCCAGCAGGCTGGTCTCTTGCTTTGCGGCGTCAGGGGCATGGCTTGTGACGAGCGCGTCCGGCGACTGCGCCTGCGCCGAGACGGCCATGTACTGCTGGACGGCCTGACCGATCAGCGCGGGGTCGCTGCTCTGGCTGTGCGCCAGCACCGAGTTTACGGTGATCTTGGCCCCGGAGATGCCGTCCATGAATTGGTCGAGCACCGAGCGGATGATCGCCGGGCCGAGGGTCAGCGTGGGGTCCTGGTAGACTTCGAGCACGGCCTGGCCTTCCAGGGCGGAGAAGGTTTGAGAGAAATCAGCAGGAATGATAACGGCTACACCCGCTTCCTGGCTGTCCACCGCCTGACGGGCGGCTTCGGCGCTGTCGGCCAGGGTCACGACCATCAGATCGGTGAGGCCCTCGCCTTGCAGCACGCTCACGATGAGATTGCCCAGCGATTCGGCGCTGGTGCCCTGGGGGAGGCTGGTTATGTCCATTTGGAAGCCAGCCCCGCCCTCGTCGAGATTAGCGACTACAACTTTGGTTTGCGGCAGGTTGAAGCCAGTGTCGTTATTGGCCATGCCGCCGAACATCAGATAGAACATCCCGGTCACCAGCAACGGCACGCCGAACATAAAGATGACGGCAAACAGGCTGCGAAATGAGCGGGTGAGGTCTTTGATGGCAATGTCGAGGATTTTCATAGGTAGATTCCTTTCGGAGGCGCATGAGGCGGAACTCGTAAAACGTAAATCGTAAAACGTAAGGTGACTTTTACGGATTACGTTTTACGCATTACGTTTCACGTCAGTCCCGCAGCGCCCTCCCCGTCAAATGCAAGAACACCGCTTCCAGGTTCGGCAACTGGATGTCTACCGAGGTGATGCGCACCCCGGAGGTGGTGGCAGCGTCGAAAAGGCGCGGCAGCACCTGGTTGGAGTCGTCCACCAGCAGGTTGAGCGTGCCGTCTTCGGCGGTGACTTGCTTGACCCCGGGGGTAGATTTCCACGCCGTGACGACGCGCGCCCCTTCGGCGTTGATCGTCAGCCGGATGCGGTCCATCTGCCCGACGATTTTCACCAGCTCATCGTGCGTCCCGCTGGCGATCAGCTTGCCGTGATCCATGATGGTGATCTGGTCGGACAGTTCCTGGGCTTCTTCCATGTAGTGGGTCGTGTAGAGCACAGTCATGCCGGCGTTCTTGAGCGCTATCACGCTGTCGAGGATGCTGCGGCGGGATTGCGGGTCAATGCCCACGGTGGGTTCGTCCATGTAGATGACTTTGGGCTTGTGCAGCAAGGCCACGCCGATGTTGACGCGGCGCTTCATCCCGCCCGAGAACTTGCTCACGCGCCCTTTCTGCCGGTCGGTCAGGCCAATGATTTCCAGCACCTCGTCCACCCGCTGCTTGAGCGCCGCGCCGCGCAGTCCGTACATCTTGCCCCAGAAGGTGAGATTCTCACGGGCTGACAGGTCTTCGTATAGAGCGATGTCTTGCGGAACGACGCCCAGCACGGATTTGACGCCCATCGGGTCTTTGCGGATGGAATGACCCATCACCAGGGCGTCGCCGCTGTCGGGCCGGAGCAGCGTGGAGAGCATGGAAATCGTGGTCGTTTTTCCGGCCCCATTCGGCCCCAGCAGGCTGTAGATCTCGCCCTGCGGGACGTTGAAGCTGGCGCCGTCTACGGCTTTCAGCTCGCCGAAGGATTTGTGCAGATTTTGGACTTCGATAGCGGGTTGCATAAGAATCTCCTCGAGAAAAGGCTATTCTCAGCAATTCCCATTATGTGCTTATTTGTCCTTGCGAGCCGTCAGCGCTTTTCTGGGGCGAAGTAATCCCGTTTTGACCAAACGAGATTGCTTCGGCGGGAAAGCACCGCCTCGCAATGGCAATATGAGAATTGCTGATCATTCTGGTTACGTTTCCATTGTACGACAGGTTGCGACTCTTGCCATCGTGCGAGTGGTTAGTTCGCGCCTGTCCAAGCGGACAGTGTACGCTCGGACGGTGGCAAAACGAAAGAATTGCGCTACAATGTCAGCATGAAAAGTTCTCCGGCGGCCCCCCGTTACCCCAACGTCGAGCGCGATTACCGCGTCTTTTTCTGGTTTATGACCCTGATCATCGCGGGAATGTACATCTGGTGCGTCTCGTCCACTCCCGAATTGCGCCAGCCGCTGCGCTTGATCCTATTCACCGTGCTCATCAATATTCATATCGTCTTGCACTGGTTCGTTGGGTATGTCCAAAACCGCCGTTGGTGGGCCATTGCCTACGTTTTGGCGCAAGGCGGGATGGCGTTTGTCATTACTTACTTGTCTGGCACCATCGGGATGGTGTTTGCCCTCTACATGGCGCTGATCGGCGAAGGCATTGGCTTGTTTGGGATGAAGCTGTCCGGTTTACTGGCCTCGGGATTCTATCTGGCGCTCTCGCTGATCAATTTCATCATTTTTACCACCCCCGCCGGCTATATCTGGTGGCTGCTCGGCACCCTGCCAACTGTGCTCTTCGTCAGCCTGTACGTGACGCTCTATAACCGCCAGGCAGACGCCAACCTGCGCGCCCGCGCCCTGCTGGCCGATCTCGAAACCGCCAACCGCCAGCTCACCGAGTACGCCGCCCGTGTTGAAGATCTGACCATCGCCAACGAGCGCCAGCGCATGGCGCGTGAGTTGCACGACACGCTCTCGCAAGGGCTGGCCGGGCTGATCTTGCAACTGGAAGCTGCCGACGCCCATCTGGCGAACGCCCGCCTTGAGCGCGCCCGCGGGATCGTCCAGCAGGCGATGGAACGCGCCCGCGCCACGCTCGCCGAAGCCCGCCAGGCCATCGGCGATTTGCGCGCTGGCCAGTTGGGATCGGCCAACCTGGAAGAGTCTCTGCGCCGCGAGATCGCCCATTTCACCGAGACCGCCGGCATCCCCTGCGACCTGGCGATCACCCTCTCCTCTGAGATCCCCGAACCCCAGTGCGAAACTGTGATGCGCGCCGTCGCCGAGACGCTCACCAACATCGCCCGCCACGCCCAGGCCGCACAGGCCAGCGTCCGGCTGTCAACCGATGATGATTCTCTCACCGTCGAAATTTACGATAACGGCGTAGGCTTCGACCCCGACGACATCCCCTCCGGGCATTTTGGCCTGCTTGGCCTGCGCGAGCGCGTGCGGCTGGCAGGAGGAAAACTCGAAATTGCCAGCCAGCCAACCAATGGGACGACAGTCCGCTTAAAATTACCGCTTTCAACGATGGATGTTGAGAGTTGAAGGTTGCAGGTTGAATGTTGAAAGTTAGCTGCTTTCAACATTCAACCTGCAACTTGCCACTTGTAACTTGTATGCCCCCCACCCGTATCCTCATCGCCGACGATCATCTCATCATCCGCCAGGGATTGCGCCTCATCCTGGAGACGGAGGACGGTTTCGAGCTGGTAGGCGAAGCCGCCGACGGGGCCGAAGCATTGCGCCTGTGCGCTGATTTACACCCCGACGTGGTGCTGATGGATTTACGCATGCCCGGCATGGATGGCCTGACCGCCATCGAGCGCCTCAGCCGCGAGCAGCCCGACATCGCCGTGGTCATCCTCACCACCTTCAACGAAGACGATCTCATGCTGCGCGGCCTGCGCGCCGGCGCCAAAGGCTTTCTGCTCAAAGATACTTCGCGTGAGACGCTGTTCAATGCCATCCGCGCCGCGGCGCGCGGCGAGACGTTGCTCAAGCCAGATACGATGGCGCGTCTCCTCTCGCGGGTGGAGGCTCCTTCGATTTCCGGCGCGCCCTCCGGCGGCCTGGATTTGACCGAGCGGGAGCGCGAGGTGCTGGCGGCGGTGGCGCGCGGCGAGCGCAGCAAGGAAATCGCCCTGCACCTGGGCATCACCGAGCGCACCGTCAAGGCGCATCTGGCCAGTATCTACAACAAACTGGGGGTGGATTCCCGAGCTGCCGCGATTGCGGTTGCCGCTCAACGGGGGATTCTGGCGGGCTAGCTTGATGACCCGATTTTGAACGAACTTGCTGCACAAACGTGCAGCAAGTTCGTTCAAAATCGGTTACTTTTTTCCTTCCCTCATTTTCTCCCGAAACACCCCCGCCACGCCTATCAGCACGAGCGCCGTCCCGGCCACTGTCCACAGGGTGATGGATTCCCGCAGGATCATCCACCCCAGGATGACGGCGATCACCGGGTTGACGTAGGCATACGTCATCACGATACTGATCGGCAGCAAGCGCAGCGCGCGCACGTAAGCCGTAAACGCCAGCAGCGAGCCAAAGACGACCAGGTAACCCCAGGCCAGCCAGGCTTCCCGCGTTGGGGTGGGCAGCGGCTCACGCGTCAGCAGCGCCGCCAGCGTCAGCCCCACCCCGCCGAAGAGATGCTGGTAGGCCGAGCTGACCGTCGGCGAGAGCGACACCGGGTTGCGCCGCTGAAGGATCGTCCCGCTGCCCCAACTGAGCGTCGCCACCAGGATGACGATCACCGACAGGGCATCGGCGCGCACGCCGGAGAGCAGCAGCGGCGCAGACAGCACCCCGATGCCGCCGAATCCCACCAGCAGCGCCACGATCAGCAGCGCGGAGGGAACTCGCCGGTCGAGGATCGCCTCGATCACCGCCACCCAAATAGGCGTCGAGCCGATGATGAGCGCCGCCAGCCCCGAGTTGATGCGCTGCTCCGCCAGCGAGACCAGCCCGTTGCCGCCCAGCCACAACAGCACGCCAGAGCCTGCCAGCACGAGCCATTCCTTACGGGTGGGCTTGATGCGCTGCTTCGTCAGGAACGCGGCCAGCAGCAGCAGGCTGCCAGCCACGATCACCCGCGAGGCGGCCAGCGTGAAGGGCGGGAATCCCGCCCCATCGCGCACCGCCACGCGGATCGCCAGGTAAGTGCTCCCCCAGACTACGTAGACTACCAGTAAATTCAGTATACCGGGCCAGTTAGCCGCGGCGCGTTGAGACAATGTTTGAGAAGTGGTTTTTATCATAGACTGAGCCTTGTGTGATGCGGTGGATATTGGCCGCAGAGAAAATTGACCGTTGACCGAAGGCCAATGACCATCTATTCACGGTCTACCGTCAACGGTCATTGGTCAGTTTACTAAGTTCTCTGTGGCAAAATAATCAGACAGAATTAGCCTGAATTGTACCCCCTCTGGCCGAGATTGCCACCCGATTCTTGCTAAGAGTGCGCTTGATCGTTGTTAGCGGTTCATCCTTTCCGCACGACGGGCGGGATATGGATAATGGCCCTAATGTAAGAGCTTCCCGGAAGCTTGTTTTGCTTCCGGGAAGTTGCAGGCAATGTCATCTTCTTACCAACGGCAGATACACCGAAGAGGGCGGGGGAGCGCCGCCAGCGCCCCCACCCCAGAAGCCGCCCTCGAGGCGGTAATTCCCACCCGTCAGCGTGCCCGTATCCGGCTGGCCGACGGTTCCACCCAACTGGTAATTCCCGCCAGTGCTCGATCCTCCCCCGCCGTCGGTAGTCCACCAGGATAGATCATACCCTGCGATCTGGGCTACTGCAGCAGTGGTTGCCATCAGCAGGATGACCACCAGCGCGGCGAGCAAGAGGGTTCTGCGTTTCATGGCTGCGCTGCCTCCTGCGGCTGGCTATCCTCCACCGCCGACTCGGGGAGTATCACATCGGGCATGCGCACGCTTTCCGAGCCGGTCTGTTTGGCCACGATGCGGTAGCCAAACGCAACGTTCGACTTGCCGCCGTTCACCTCGTACACCTCGAACGAAGTGGGAGTTTTGTTGGCAATATACACCCCCTGGCAGTCGCCCTCCAGGGTGATGAAAACTAGGTAATCTGCGGACAGGTTGGCCACGCCGGCGAAGTCGGGGGCGATGGTCACCACGGCCTGGCCCTCCACCAGTACGGCGCGGCCGAAATCCTCCACCCACACTTCAGGGCTTTGCATAGAGGACAGGACATGGTTCGCGCCGTCGAGGGCGCTAATCTTGAAAGAATTGAAAGTGCCGTCAGCGAAAACGTCGCCGTCGTTTTCGACATAGAAGCGGGACGTGCCAGTGGGGAATGAGCCATCATAAGCTTCGATCAGATTGTTGGAATTGCTCCAGGCCCCCACACCTACGCCGTTGCCGGTGTATCCGGCTACACCGAAGCCATCACTCGAAACAACCTGGCCGGCCACGCCATAATTCGAACCGCTTGTCGCACTGATATAACCATACACCCCGTACCCGATGCTCGAGAGAGACCGACCGTACACACCATAGTTCGTCCCGAGTGTAGAATTGACGTAACCATGCACCCCGTACCCATTGGTCGAATCAGATTGGCCATACACACCATAGTTCGAACCGACTGTTCCGCTGGCGCGGCCATACACACCGTAATAGCTGCCGAGGCCATACACCCCCCTTCCGTTGGGTGTTTCGGATTCGCCATACACCCCCCAGTGACCCAATCCATATACCCCATATCCCTCGGTTGATTCGGATTTACCATACACGCCGGAGGTTACGCCGGTTGTGGCAGCCGCCCGGCCATACACCCCCCTTCCGGAGGTTAAGTCGGACTCGCCATACACCCCATAGTAACCCCATCCATACACCCCATATCCCTCGGTTGAATCGGATATACCTGCCACGCCGTAGGTGATGCCGGTTGAGGCATTTGCCCGGCCAAACACCCCCCTTCCGAAGGTCATGTCGGATTCTCCATACACCCCGTAGTAACCCCATCCATACACCCCATATCCCTCGGTTGAATCGGATATACCATGCACGCCGGAGGTTACGCCGGTTAAGGTATTTGCCCGGCCATATACCCCCCTTCCGGTGGTCGAGTCGGATTCGCCGTACACGCCCCTGCTGCCCATCCCGTACACGCCGTACCCGGAATTCGAAGCGGACTCGCCGTACACGCCGTAGTTGGTGCCGGTGGTGGCGCTGACGTAGCCGTACACACCGCGCCCGTTTCCCGAAGCAACCAGGCCATACACGCCGTAGGTGTTCCCGGTGGTGGCGCTGACATAGCCGTACACCCCGCGCCCGCTGGTCGAGGCGGATTGGCCGTATACGCCGTATGTGGTACCGCTGGTGGTGCTGACGAGGCCAAACACACCATACCCCGTATTCGAGTCGGACAGGCCATATACGCCATAATTGGCGCCGGTACTGGAGCTGGCCCAGCCGTACAGGCCGTATCCGCCCATCGAGCGGGAGCGGCCGTACACGCCGTAGTTGACGCCGAGGGTGGCAGTAGCATACCCCGACACACCCCGCCCGGCCGTCGAGGCGGTAACGCCATACACGCCGTAGGTGGCGCCGCTGGCGGCAGTGACGATGCCGTACACACCGTAACCGTCCGTGGCGCTGCTTTCGCCCTGCAGGCCGTAGGTGCTGCCTCGGGCGTACACCCCAATCGTCCCGCCGGAGAGATCCAGGCCGGTGCCGCTGCCGCTCCAGGTCTGTCCCCAATGATCGTGATCGCTGTGCGAAACCGTATCGGCGCTGCCGCTGCCGGCAAAATTCACGCTGAACTGCGCACCGGCCAGACTCAGCCCAGCCCCTGCAGTATAGGTGTTGTTATTGTCCACATTGTCGGCGAAACCCGCCGGGACGCCGCTCAACCCGCTCCACGGCGCGGCGGCGGCATATGCGGCATACGGCGCGACGGTGAGCGCCTGGCGCGGAGCGAGGGTGGTATAAACCGTGTCGCCGCTGCACTGCACCGCCACCTCCAGCCAACGCGACTCGCCGGCGAAGGCCGACGCACCGAACTCGCCGCCAGCGTTGACGGATGCGGTGAAGTAGCCACCAGCGACATTGACTCCCGCGGCCGCGCTGACTGCGCCGATTTGCGTTCCATCCGCAGCCGCGTCCCACAGGCTGAATTGGAAATCACAGGTCGCGGTGATGGGGGCACCGCTACCGTCTTTGAGTTGCCCCTGGTAGGTGAATCCTGTACCTAGAAGAGCCATCGGGCTGCTCTGGGCGAGAGCGCGGCTCCCGGCGATGCCCGGCACAGCGCCAGCGAAGAATGCCAGCACGATGACCAGGATGATGATAAGTAACTGACGAGCGTGCATAGATAACCTCCTGATTGGCTTTCTCGATGAAAAAGGATAGAAATGACAGCAAAGGGGCTGTATGAATATCCCCATGAAGATTGTAGCAGAAGTCGGAACATGACGCAACAGGATTATCGGCGGCATCGGCGGTTTCCCAGAACTTCAAAAATCATTATGGTGACAGTTGAAACTGCATCAACCCATTGCGAATCCCACCTTCGAGGGTTTCAGTCCGCCGCAGGGCAGCTTTCGCAACCAGTTGCAGCGAATTCACTCGCCATAGAACCAACTTCAAGAAAAAGGGCGCTAGAGCATCCTCTCTTCAAGCTTCAACGGGGCTTTCGCGATGCGCCGGGGTGTAAACACCTCGGCGTGTGGCGATAACAAGATTACGGGTTAATTTTGGCTCTCTGGGATTTGCCGTGGTGCGCCGCCATATCTGGCGAGTAACCGTAAGGCGCTGTTTGCCCGTAATCGAGACCCGTTTAGGCGGCAATTCGTGGTTTCGATACGCAAAAAACGCTACTCAACCGGCGAGTGAAATCACTGCAACAATTGCGAAGCCTGCCTCCGCAAGCTGAAAACCAGTCGGCGAAGGCCGACTTTGCGATTTGTCGGTGCAGTTTCAACTGCCGTCTCCCACTAATCTGAGGAGAGCCTTTATTTTTTAGAATTCAGCAATCCGCGGCGAGCTTGGCGGCAAGTTGCCGAGTGCGCCTAAACTCCGAAATGGATCGAGCTATCGGTGACCGACAGCAGCATCACCCCCACGAGCTGCCAGCATCCCAACCGAAGCCTGGACATAACCGCCTCCCTTCTCGGCAACCTGTAGCCTAGCCCCTTGTGGGCGTGACGCTGGAGAACAGCGTGGCGCTGGAGAACAGCGTGGCGCGAGCAAGCGGGCGCAAGGCCCTAGGCTACCGTCTACCCCTCCTCCACCGGCGGAGCAGCTGCGCCATAGTCTAGCACCTCGAAGCCCTGCGGACCGGCCTCTTTACCGATAACCCCCTTCTCTTGCAGCATCTCGACCAACCGGGCGGAGCGGGTATAGCCGATACGCAAGCGCCGCTGGAGCATCGAAATGGACGCCCGCCCCTGCCGCCGGATGAGATCAACTGCCTCCGGGTAGAGCGGATCGGTCTCCTCCTGGGGAGCCATATCCTCCCACAGCGGCATCTGCTTGAGCGGAATCCCGGGGGGCAGAGAATCCACGATTCCGCCGCCCGCAGACTGTGCGGAGGGGGCCGTGCCCGCAAAGCCGCGCCAGTAATCCACCAGCCGTTGAATCTCTGTATCCGACACGAACGCCCCTTGCAGGCGCAGCGCGGCGGGCGCATCGGGCGCCTGGAAGAGCATGTCGCCGCGTCCCAGCAGCCGCTCCGCCCCCGGCTGGTCGAGGATCACCCGGCTGTCCACCCCGGCTGCGACCGCGAAGGCGATGCGCGCCGGGAAATTGGCCTTGATGAGACCCGTCACCACGTCCACCGAGGGGCGCTGTGTGGCGATGACCAGGTGAATACCGGTCGCACGGGCAAGCTGCGCCAGCCGGGTGATGGTGCGCTCCGTTTCATCGGGGGCCAGCATCATCAGGTCGGCCAGCTCGTCAATGAATACCACCAGCCGGGGCAGCTTCTTCTGCCCGGCCAGCGACCCCGCCTCAACCTTGGCGTTGAACTCAACGATGTTGCGCGTCCCGGCCTGCGCCAGCTTGTGATAACGCGTATCCATCTCGCGCAGGATCCACTGCAACGCGCCCACCACCCGCTCCATCTCCACTACCACCGGGGCCAGCAGGTGCGGGATGTGATTGTAATTGGTCAGCTCCACTCGCTTGGGGTCCACCATGATCAACCGCAAATCGTCGGGCGTGTTGTGCAGCAGCAGGCAGGTGATGATGGCGTTGACGCACACACTCTTGCCCGAGCCGGTCGCCCCGGCGATGAGCAGGTGCGGCATGGCCGAGAGGTCAGCCGCCACCGCGTTGCCCGCCACATCCTGCCCTAAAGCGAAACGCAGCGGCGACTTTAGTCGCTTAAATGCCTCGCTCTCGATCACGTCGCGCAGCACCACCCGCGCGATCTCGTCGTTGGGCACTTCGATGCCCACGAAACCCTTGCCGGGCACCGGGGCCTGCACGCGGATCGTGCGCGCCGACAGCGCCAGCGCCAGGTCATCGGCCAACGTGCTGATCTTGCCCACGCGCACCCTCATGCGCCCGTTGCGGGTCTCGATGAAATCCGGCTCGACGCCGAACTGCGTGATGGTGGGGCCGCGGTTGATCTCGACGACTTTGACCGGCGCGCCGAAGGAAGCCAGCGTCTGCTCGATGGTGTGGGCGCGCTGGCGGTCTACATCGTCGTCGTGGGAGACTTCGCCGCCCTCGTCGAGAATCTGGTCGAGCGGGGGAAGCGCCCACACTGGGGCGGGCGCGGCCGCCGTGGGAATTGGCCGCGGGCCAAAGGGGGCTGGCGCTCCCGCGGGAGTCTGCACCCCCATTGGTCCCGGAAGCGGCTGCACGGTCTGCGGTCCACGGTCTGCGGTCGGTCTCACCGGCGTCACAAATTTCCGCGTGCGATAGTCATCCCAGGCATCCTGCACCTTTTCGACGAGCGGCGACACCCAGCGGAACAGGTCAGCCACGCTCACATCGAGAGTCAGCGCCAGCGAGATGACCAGCCAGGCGAGCAGCGCAATCGCCGCGCCGCCCCAACCCAGGGTATCGAACAGCGCCGCAAACAACCACGCGCCAAAATATCCGCCGCCGCGGGCGAGTTTGGCGATGGCGAAGGCGTCGGCGCGGTCAACGGGCAAAGTAACGAAGTGAAAAATGACCAGCAGGCAGCCATAGAGCAGGATGGCGCCGGCGATACGCTCCAACTGCACCTGTGGAATGCGCTCGAACTTGCGCAAGATGAGCCATAATCCGATGGCGGCCAGCCCAAACGGAAAGAGTGCAGTGCCCCAGCCAAACGTTTGCCGCAGAACGAGCAGTGCGCCGCCGGTGATGGCGCTGTTCGTGGGAGAGAGCAGCAACAAGGCCAGCGGCAGCCCGATGAAGACCAGCACAATGCCGAGGATATCGAGACGTTTATCGAGCGACATGCCCGGCTCAACGACGCGCGGCGCGGGCGATAGGTCAGGCGCGGCGCGGTTGTCGGCGCGGCCCGCGGCGGGCTGGCGGCGGGTTGATTCCTTGCGGGAGGCGGCAGCCCGGCGGGAGGCGGCCTTTTGGGCGTGGCGCACCTGCTGGGTGAGCCAATTGCGGGCCTTGATGAGCAGCCGCCCGCGGGCGGGGACCGCGGCGCGCGGTTTGGCCCGGCGAGCGGGGGTCTTGGATTTACGGGTAGGTTTGGCGTATTGGCGAGGCATGGAAGGGATGTTTAAAAAAATTAACCACAAAGGGCACGAAGGGTCACAAAGGTTTCAAAGTTTTTCCCTTTGTGTTACTTTGTGGCCTTTGTGGTAAAAGCTTTAGCATTGGCAAGTTAGTTCTCGGAGCGGGCTTCACCGAAGCGAGCTTCACCGAAGCTCGACATCATTTCGCGTCAGTTCTCTGGCAGCATCTGGCCGCCAGCGCACATCATTTTTGACATCATGCGGCGCATCAGTTTGGGCGCCAGGCGGGAGAAGACTCGCAGGGCCAGAAATGCGATGAGTACGCCGCCGATCGCGCCGATGACGACGCCAATCAGATATCCCAGGGGGTTGGTTTTCATCAGGGCCGCTCCTTTTGGTCAGGGTTGATAGGGGTCTTCGGCTTGCAGGAAAGCCAGCAGGGCGGCGCGCCGAGGGTGATCGTCCAGCCATTTGCGGATGTCCTGGATGCGGGCGTAATCGTCCGGGCCGAAGCGGGCCAGGTAGATGGCCTCCTCTCGGTGGCGGGCTTCGATTTTGCGCAGCTTTTCCTGCCAGGATTTGGTGAAGAAGGTGTGCAGATCGTCGTGCAGGTTGCGGGCAACGATCACCTCCCACTCGTTGGCGTCGAACCAGATGCCGTTGCACGTGTTGCAATGGTCGAGGCTGAATTCGACGTCCGGCCAGACTTTGTAGCGGCGCAGCAAGTGGCCGCAGTCCGGGCAGATCTTGGCCTGGTTGGGGTCGGGCGTGTGCAGCGGCTGGCCGGTGTAGGGCCGTTCGGGCAGGTTGGAACCGTGCTCGTCGAGCCAGTCGAAATACTGGGTGGACGAGACCCAGATTCCCCCGCAGTCTTCGCAGGTGAAGGCGGGCAGTCCCCTATCCAGGGAAGTCGGCTCCATGTCAATCGTTTGGCAGACGGGACATTTCATGGCGTTTCCTCCGGCGCAGGCGGTTTTCTTGGAGAGATTATAGCACTTCTGGGGCTGTGGTAGTGGAGGGAGGAGGGTAGAGGGTGATGAGTGGAGGGTGGGGGATGGCGCGAGGCTCTCCCCCCATTTCCGCTCTTTGGAAATGGGGGGAGGCGGAGGGGGGCGGGTGTTCCCCTATCCGTGAAAAGACCTCACAGGTTTTGAAAACCTGTGAGGTCTTCGCGTGCGAGGCGATGGACAGGGACAGGCGCTTGCCCGTTTGGGGAGGGATGGCTATAATAACTTCAATATGGGAGAGAGATTCAACTCGTGAGAGGGCGCGAGACAATGCTTTGGAGGGTAAAGTCATGCGAACGACTCAACGTATCTGCAATGTGATCACCCGCGGGCTGGTGTTGGCGCTGGCTCTCGGGCTGGGTTTTGCATTCGCCTGGGGATTAACGGACGCGGCGAAGGCTGCCTCGACTGTGGTGGTGAGCGCCGCCGAGGAGGTGGACTCTGTTACCAAAATCAGCCCACGCGCCACGCAGGCGGCAAGCGCGAGTCCCTACAGGGTCAAAGACATCAATCAGGTGACGTCTCCAGGATATGACTTATATCCCGACTATATGACCGTAGCGGGCGATTTCTTGTACTTCGTCGGTTTGACGCCCGAAACGGGGCGGGAGCTTTGGCGCAGCGATGGCACGCTTACAGGCACTTTTTTACTCAAAGACTTTTATCCGGGTGTATCATGGTCGCATGTGGAACTATTGACCCAAGTAGGTACGAACCTGTTTTTTCGTGTCGGTTCTGATAATGGTTATTATGGCGAAGAGTTGTGGATCAGCGATGGAACCGTAACGGGCACTCATTTGGTAAAAGATATTTACCCTGGGACTTATGGCTCCTCTCCAGTGCCACTGTTTAATTCTGATGGGATACTTTTTTTCGGGGCAAGTGACAATGTGAGCGGCAGAGAGTTATGGAAGAGCGATGGCACGCTGACCGGAACGGTACGTGTCAAGGATATCGTTCCAGGGACAGGCAGTTCGTCTCCCTATCCAATAGCCGGTGTGAACGGTATATTGTTTTTCTCGGCTGTCAACAGCAGCAACGACCGAGAATTGTGGAAAAGCGATGGGACGCCCACCGGCACAGTGCAGGTCGCCGACATTAATCCATCCGGTTCTTCGCTTTACGATACGGCAGAAGCGATAGCTTTCAACAATAGGTTATTCTTTGATGCATCTAATGGTGTGAATGGTCACGAACTATGGCAAAGCGATGGCACGCTAACTGGCACTGTAATGGTCAAGGATATCAATCCTGGAAGCAGTAGCACAGGTATTTATTACATGACCGAATTGGATGGATTACTCTACTTCTCCGCATCAGGAGCTTCTAGTATCAGAGGATTGTGGCGAAGCGACGGCACCATAACGGGAACGGTACTGGTTAAAAACCTTCAAGTGCGCCCCATATCTGCCGTGGGCGATGAGCTTTTCTTTGCGGCCAATGATGGCGTCAGCGGCTACGAGTTGTGGAAGAGTGACGGCACGCCGACCGGCACGGTGCTTATCAAAGATATCTACCCAGGCAGTGGTTCCTCTTTTGCCGTTGATGATCCGATACATGGTTATTATGATACTGTTGTAGGTGACACTTTCTACTTCCAGGCCAATGATGGCAACGGCCTTAAGCTGTGGAAAAGCGATGGCACCGAGACGGGAACTGTTGTGGTCAAGAATATCCACTCAGAAATGATTTCAGTGGATATACCAGTAATGATAAATTTCAAAGGTTCTTTGTATTTTAACGGCGACGATGGAAGCTCCATTGGGCCAGAACTATGGAAGAGCGATGGCACACTAACCGGCACGGTTTTGATCGGCGATTTTGTAGTCAACGCTGGCGCTGACCCACAGGAGTTGACCAACGTTGACGATACCCTCTATTTTTCCGCGGCGGACGGCATCCACGGGCGGGAATTGTGGAAGAGCGATGGCACTGAAGCTGGAACCGTGCGCGTCGCGGACATCCTGGCAGGCGAGGGCAGCTCATCCCCCGAGAATCTGCTCAATGTTGGCGGCACTCTCTTCTTCACCGCCGACGATGGCCGCAGCGGCAGGGAGTTGTGGCGAAGCGACGGCACACCGACAGGCACAATCCGGGTTACCGATATCAGCCCAGGCAGCGCCTCTGCGGACCCACAGAATCTGGCCTACGCCAACGGCATGTTGTACTTCAACGCCTACGATAACGCCGGCTATGGGCTTTGGAAAAGCGACGGCACAGCCGCCGGCACAGTCAAAGTCGGCAGCCAGCCTGCATCATCGGTAAATGACACCTGCACTGCCTCCCTGATCATCGGGAACTGGCGCTATTTTGCCGGCAGCCTGGACAGCCACGGCTGCGAACTTTGGCAGCAGAATCTCACCACCGGCGAAAATAACCTGGTCAAGGATATCTATCCCGGCAGCGGCAGCTCATATCCGAGCGAGCTGGTGAATGCTGATGGCGAAATCTTCTTCAGAGCCAACGATGGCAGCACGGGCCAGGAGTTGTGGAAGAGCGACGGCGCCGCCGACGGCACGATCCGTGTGACAGACTTTTTCGGCAACACCTACAACCAACGACCGCGCTTCCTAACCGCATTGTACGATAAGGTGTACTTCTTCGCGACCAATGATAGCCACTTCACTGACTTTTGGAAAAGCGACGGCACGCTGGCTGGCACCCAGGTGGTCGAGCATTTCTCAGCCAGCAACCTCTTCTGGTATCCACAGTACGACATTGTAAATATTGATGACGAGCTATTCCTGCTGATAGATCATCCCGGTTATGGCTTTGAAGTGTGGCGCAGCGACGGCACAACCGAGGGCACCCGGCTGGCGGGGGATATTTTCCCCGGCGGCGGCCCCTCCTGGCCGAAATATCTGACCAAATCGGGCAACCGGATATTCCTCTCTGCCAATGACGGCAGCTATGGCAATGAGCTTTGGGCTTTTGTGCTAACGCCCAATCTCTATCTGACCAAAATCGCCCAACCCGCAGTCCCTGTTGCCCCCGGATCAGCGGTCACTTACACGCTGAATTTCGGCTATTTCGGGGATATGACTGCGACCAACGTTGTCATCACCGATGTGATGCCCATCGGGTTGTCTGCCAATTGGGCGTATACTGCCACCGGAAACGTCCACCTGCGGGATGACAGCCAGTTCATCTGGGATGTGGATGATCTTTCATCTGGAGAGACAGGGGTTATCACCATCACGGGGATCGTCAGCCCAGGGTTGGCGGGCGGATCGGTGTTCACCA
>DYIZ01000157.1 GCA_020723385.1 Candidatus Aquidulcis sp. | reverse complement strand
TGTGAACCAGAGCGATGCGGGTTCGACTCCCGCCGTTCACCCCATGCCGGGGAGACCGTTTCCAATATTTGCCCGAATCGAGGCCATCGCCTCATCGGGCCGCAGGCAGACGGTTATCTGGGATAATTCGGTTCGAATCCGAACCCCGGCGCTGTGATTAATGATTAGCCAGGGTAGTTCAGTGGCAGAACAACATGAGAACGCGCCCCCGGCGCAATCTCGAACCGTCTGCGATCTTTGTCCGCGCTGCGGGCCGCTGCAAGATGGTTACCGGCTGTCAACCTGGAGGTCGCTGGTTCGAATCCAGCCCCTGGCGCTGATTGGGCCCGGCGGGCCGGAGTTCACAGGTTATCACACCGCAACCGATCCTGTGAGCGCTCACTTGTCCGCCGGGATTTTATAGAAGACGAGCTGAAGCCTGCCCAATAGTGGTATACTGACGCTTGCCTCACAGAATGCCAGGGAAGTTCGATGAGGGAACCTACCGGTGCAAATCCGGCCCCTGGCGTTGGTTGGTCCTGGCGGGCCGGAGCTTGCAGGTTACCGGAAAATACCTGTAAGCGATCACTTGCCCGCCAGGATTAGCGATTAATGAACCGGGCCGAAGCTGGCAGGTTATCACTCGGGATGGTTAGTCCTGCACAGCAATCCTTGCCCGGTTCTTATTTCGAAAGGAGGCCCCCAAATGAGCAAGATCTACCAACTTTTTCACCGCAAGCAGGTCACCCAATCGCAGCCGATCCCAGGCTCGAACCAGAAGGCCAACCACGCCGGCGGGTTCGCCTGGGAGCTGAACGACTGGCAGCGTCTCGACCGTTTCCTGGTGCTGGGGAGCGAGGGCGGCACGTATTACGTCGCCGAGCGCGCCCTGACGCTCGAGAACGCGGCGGTCGTGGCGCGCTGCATCCAGGCTGACGGGCTGCGCACCGTGGCGCGCATCGCCGAGATTTCCGAGGCCGGGCGCGCTCCAAAGAACGACCCGGCGATCTTCGCCCTGGCGATGGCTGCATCCCAGGGGGATGAGGCCACCCGCAAGGCTGCCCTGCAAGCCCTGCCGCGCGTCGCCCGCATCGGGACGCACCTGTTCCACTTCATGCAGTACGCCGGGCAGTTCCGCGGCTGGGGGCGCGGCCTGCGCTCGGCGGTGGCGGCCTGGTACGGCGATAAGCCGCTCGACACGCTGGTTTACCAGTCCATCAAGTACCGCCAGCGCGACGGCTGGACGCACCGCGACGCCCTGCGCCTGGCGCATCCGAAGGCGCTGACCCCGACGGCGAACGAGGTGTACCACTGGATCACACAGGGCTGGCCGGGCATCGGCGACGAGCCGCACCCGGACCCGGCGCTGCGCCAGATCTGGGCCTTCGAGAAGCTGCAACGCGCCGCCAGCGAGTCCGAAGTGACATCGCTGCTGACCGAGTACGCCCTGCCGTGGGAGGCTGTTCCCTCTCAGTGGCTGGCCTCGGCGGCGGTGTGGGATGTATTGCTGCCGCGCCTGCCGTTGACGGCGACGCTGCGCAACCTGGGCCGCATGACGGCCAACGGTTTGCTCGCCCCGCGTTCCGAGGCGATTCGGCAGGTAATTGACCGCCTGGCCAACGAGAAGGCGCTGCGCTCGGCGCGCGTCCACCCGCTGGCGATCCTGATCGCCCTCAAGACCTACCAGCAAGGCCACGGCGAGAAAGGCTCGCTGGCCTGGCAGCCGGCGCGCGAGATCGTGGATGCCCTCGACCGGGCCTTCTACCTGTCGTTCGGAAACGTGGAAGCTACCGGCAAGCGCATCATGCTGGCGCTGGACGTTTCGGGGAGCATGGGCGGCACGCAGATCGCCGGGATGGCTCTCACCGCCCGGGAGGGCGCGGCCGCTATGGCTCTGGTCACCGCCAACGTGGAGACAGATTACATCGTCACCATCTTCTCCAGTGCGGGGAAGAATTTCATCGGGAACGGCTCGAAGCGTTTCGGGAATACCCCGGATGGCCTGTCCACCTTTGACATCTCGCCCCGCCAGCGCCTGGATGACGTGATCCGCCGGACGACCAACCTGCCGTTTGGCGGCACCGACTGCGCGCTGCCGATGCTCTACGCTTCGCAGGCCGGTTTGGCGATTGACGTTTTCGTCATCTACACCGACTCGGAGACCTGGGCGGGCAGCATCCACCCGGTGCAGGCTCTGCAAGCCTACCGCCAGAATACCGGCATCGCCGCCAAGCTGGTGGTGGTGGGGATGACCTCCACTGGCTTCACCATCGCCGATCCGAACGATCCGGGGATGATGGACGTGGTCGGTTTCGACCCGGCCACGCCGCAGGCCATCGCCGAGTTCGTCAAAATGGCGTGATTGAATCGTAAAAAACGCCCATCCAGGGCGATAAATCTGAGGCACGTTGGCCGCTAACGCACGAAAGTTTCCGGCCAACGTGCCTCAATATTTTCCGGCTCTATCGGAGGAACTTGATTTTTCAAACCGCCAGCCGTTGAATTATCTCAACCAATGAGGTGTATTGCCAATCCTCTAACGCATTCCCTGTTTGTGCCAAAGGGTAGGTTGCGTTGATCCGGCCAGTTTCTCGAATGGCGCGCTCTCGAAGCGAGGCATACTCGGTTCCTGTAGATTGGATGAAATTCAGCAGATGCTCAGCCTCGGAAACATCGCCCTGCGCTTCGAGCAGCAAGGCCATTTCGAACAGCGCCTCGTAAGCCAGCGGCATCGCCTGAACAGACTGCGCCATCTGTAAAGCTTCGACAAATTGGCTCCGGGCTTGAGAGATATCACCCTGCTCCCGGGAAACAATTCCCAGGTTGGTCAGGCAGCGGATGATCCCCTGCGGTTGGCCGATATCCTTGATGAGGCGAAGACCCTCTTGGTAGGCGTCCCGAGCCGCGTCGAATTGCCCTCTCATCCGTTCGATATCGCCCAGATGATTATAGCAATAAGCGCTTCCCCAGCGGTGGTGGGTCTTCTGGCAGAGCGGCAGCGCTTCCCGAAAGAGTTGTTCTGCGGCGGCCATATCGCCCATCCCTTTATAAAGCGCCCCCAGGTTTAGACTGACCAACATTTGCCCGAAGTAAGCCCCGAGCGATTTGAAAATCTCGAGACTTTGCGAGAACAACTGGCGCGCCTGGGCGTATTCCTGGGTGGATAGCGCCACCGTGCCCAACACGCTCAAGGCAAGCGCCATACCGCCCCGGTTTCCCAACTGCTGGTAACCGTCGAGGCTGGCTTGCAAGTATTCACGAGCGCGGGGATATTCGCCGGTAAAGCGGGCGCTTTCTCCCAGGAAAAAGCGGCACTCGTTAGCGGTGAGCGGGTCTGCGCCTTCCAACGCTTTCAGGCAGCGTTGCAACACGGCGCAGGCGTGTAGATGCTGTCCCAGGTAAACGGCGAAAGAGGCATGATAAGCCAGCAATTTCCAGGGGAGTAAACCGGCTTCAGGGAGAACCCGATCCATGTCTGCCCAGCCCAGGGTTTCGAGCGCCGTACCGAACAGCGATTCCCCGGCTCGATACGCCGACACCCCGTGCAGGAAGAAGTAAAAGCCTCGGCTAATTTGATCCACCGCCAGCAGATCGTGTTGCTCCACGGCCCGGCGTCCGGCGGCGATGAAATTTTCGTACTCATTGCTCAACTCTTCGATTTCAGGTGACTGCGGGTTACGGCGGGAAAATTCTTCCAGCGCCTGCATCCGCCCAGCATAGTACCGGCTGTGCTGGCTTCCCGCTTGTCGAGACAGATCAGGTGATTTTTCCAACTGCCGGGAAGCAAATTTACGCAGCAGCTCGTGCAGCTCGTAACGCCCCATGGCGTTCCACCGCACCAGTGATTTGTCTACCAGCGCGGTGAGTGAGGCCAGCGTCGCTCCGGCAACGGACTCGGCCGCCTGGCGGTCGAACCCGCCGCGGAATACCGAAAGCTGCGGGAATACAGTTTGCTCGATGGGGGTCAGCAACTGCCAGGAATAATCGAAAACCGCTTCCAGGCTGCGGTGGCGCAGAGGGTAGTCACGCCTACCGGATTCCAGAAATTCCAGGCGGGTCTCGATTTCGTGCAAAATTTGCTCGCACGATAGGGCGCGCACCCAGGCAGCCGCCAGCTCGATAGCCAGCGGCAAGCCTTCCACCCGTTGGCAGATATTTACGACATGGAGGCGGTCCACTGCATTCAGGGAAAACCCCAGGCGGGCGCGTCGGGCGCTCTGCAAAAACAACTGGATGGCGGGAAATAAGTCTACTTCCGGCATGTTCTCAGACAACGTTTGCGGATATTTCAACCCTTCCAACAGAAATACCCACTCCTCTTGAATATTCAGCCGTTCGCGGGATGTGACCAGCAGCTTGATTTCGCTGGCCGAGCGAAGCATCTCAGCCAGGAAAAGGGGCGCGTTTTCCGATGAGGGGTCGCCTACGCTCATTGGTAAAGTTAATAACTGCTCGAAATTATCGAGCACCAGCAGCAGTTTTTTGTGGCGCAGGTAGTTGATGATCTGCACCCTGGGGGCATCCGGCCCGAAGAAAGTAAATCGCATGGCCTGGGCGATGGCAGCAACCAGAGCCGGAGTATCGCTGATGGCCGCCAGAGGCACGAAATAGATGCCGTGCGGGAATTGCTGGTGCTGGGCAGCGCCCATCTGACCGGCCGCGCGCACGGCCAGGCGGGTTTTGCCGATCCCGCCGGGACCGGTGAGCGTGACCAACCGGCAATCAGGCTGCTGTAGCAGGCCGGCGATTTGTGCGAGTTCTTCAGCCCGTCCGAAGAAGGGTGTGGATTGCGCGGGCAGGCGGGCGACTTGAGCCTCCGCTGTTTCGGTTGAAGCGGTTTTGATGCGTTCGACGAGCGCCGCCGTTTCAGGCGTTGGTTCGACGCCCAACGCTTCGGCCAGGATGCTGCGGCAGGCTTCGTATTGGGCCAGAGCAGCCGAACGGTCGCCGGACTGCGCCAGCAGATGCATCAGGCGGCGGTGAGATTCTTCCCGCCACGCATCGAGCGCCAATGCCCGCCGCGCCGCGGAGATTGCTGCCGGGGCGTCGCCCAGGGCGGCGTAGCCATCCGCCAGCCGTTCCAACAACGAAAGCGCTGCCATGCGCAGGCGCTCGCGTTCGAGTAACGCCCATTCATCGAAAGGCGGCGAACCAGCAACAAAAAAACCATCCAAAAAATCGCCGCGATAGCTGTCGGCGGCCGCTTGCAGATCGAACGCGGCGAGAGGCGAAGCAGGGGAGAATTGCTGACTCGCTGCCTGGAATTCATCTGCATCCACAACGCAGCCTGCGTTCCGGTTGAAAGCAATAGATTGCTCCTTGGCCTGGATGAGTGTTATTTTGCCGGGCAGGTTTAGCTTGCGCCGTAGATCCCACAGCGCATGGCGCAGGTTGCGCCGGGCTTTCTCCTCGGGCAGATCACCCCATAGCAAGCCCATCAACTTGTGGCGTGACTGCGCTCCAGGGTTCAGCGCCAGGTAAACCAACAAAGCCGTGGTTTTAGCCGACTCGAAGCGAATCGCCCCTTGCGGCCCCAGAATTTCGCAGCCGCCCAATACTCTCAATTCAAACAACGGTAAGGTAGTGGATTCCATGAAATTCTCAACGCTTTCTCAACGCCCGGCGAGTATGCTTACTGATGATAGCATGGAGCAGCCCGAAATGAAACCCCTCGAACCGGCATTCAACGATTACCGCGCTTATCTGCTGCGCCTTTGGCGGGAACACGGCCTCGACAGCGCTCAAGCCTCGGTGTGGCGTTACAGCCTGGAAGACCCGCTCACCCACCAACGCCGCGGCTTCGACAGCCTGGAGGCCCTGACAACCTTCTTGCAGAATCAAATAACCTCGATGCCTGAATCAGCAGAGCGCGAGGCAATCCCTGATCATTCAACTTTGTCGGAAAACCCATTTCAACAGGAGTAAACCAATGAAACCCAGATACACTGTCTTTCTTCTCTCACTAAGCCTGGGCGTGATCCTGGCGCTGGCCTGGTTGCTGGCAGGCCGGCCTTTGCCCACCCACGCCTCCCCGCGAGATTGCACGCCCGGGCCGCACAGCGGAACACTGGCCGCCAGCGAAACCTGGTGCGCCAGCGACAACCCGCACATTATGACAGCTTATGTCATCGTCCCGGAGGGGATAACCTTGACCCTCGAGTCCGGGGCTATTGTCCAGGGTGCAAACTGGATCACCGATTTGCGCATCGAAGGTCATCTCGAGGCGGTTGGTACTTCCAGCCAGCCGATCACGATCACCTCGCTAACCGACAGCGGCCCCGACCAATGGGCCGGGTTGTATTTCAACGGCGGCGACGGCAACCTCGATTATGTCACCGTGCGTTACGGCGGCACGCTCAGCCATTATACCGGAAAGCCGGGGAATGTCATCCTGCGCAACGTGCAGGATGGGTTGGTGCGTATCCAACACAGTCGTATCCTGGATGTGGGCAATATCGCCGGGAACACCGTGCATGGCTTGTTCGTGGAAAACAGCCGGCTCGAACTGACTGACACCTTCTTCAGCGGGAACGCCGTTGAGAGCGGGGGCGGCGTCGAAGATGATGGCTATCCGATGGCCATCATCGGGGTAAGCAGCGTGGTCACCATGACCGGCAATATTTTCACCGGCAACCTTCACGACCGCGTCCTTCTCGGTGATTGGGGTGGGCATCCCATGACGGCCAATGCTCAGGCCACACTTTACCGCCAGGCAGCCCTGGAAGGGTACGAATTTGGAACCAACTATACAATTCCTGCGGGGATGACCTTGCACGTGGAACCCGGAGTGACCTTGATGAGTCGCTGGGGTCAAGGCATCCAGGTTTTGGGGCGGCTGGAAGCCATCGGAACGGCAGCCCAACCGATTACAATCACTTCGGCGACCAATACCGGCCCCAACCAGTGGGGGGATCTGTATTTCAATGGCGGCACAGGCAAACTCGATCATGTGACGGTACGATACGGTGGCGCTTGCGGCGGCGGCTGTTTGTCGGCCAATATAATTTTGCGAAATGTGGGCGGCGCGGGGGTGCAGATTTCCAACAGCTTCATCGCCGAAGTGGACAGCCCCGGCAACAGCCCGGCGGGCTTGCTAATGATAAACAGCGTGGCAGTGGTTGCCAACACCGTCTTGGCCGATATCGGTTCCGAGAGCACCGCCGCAGCCTTGCGCATTGTGGGCGCAGACAGCCAGGTGCAGTTGACCAATGTCGCTGTGATCCGCACAGGTTTGCCTGGCGGCGGCGGCAAAGCCATCCGCGTCGAAGGCGGGGCCAGCCTGTCCGCCGTCCACACCACCATCGCCGGGAATCGAGGCGATGGGATTTCTGTGAATGGCGCATCGGCCATTTTTACCAATACCATCCTTTCGGATAACTCGGTCGGCGTGCGGGTGGAAAGCGGCGGGGTGGTGACGATGACCCAAACGCTTTGGGATCGGAATGTCACCCCGGTTGTTGGGGTCATCCAGGAAACAGGCCATCTCGAAGGATTTGCCGGTCTGGACACGGATGGCTGCCACCTGACCCGCTATTCAGCCGCGCTCTCCCAGGGATTGGATTCTGGGACCGCTGAGGATCTCGATGGAGAGAGCCGCCCCCAGCCCGCGGGAACCGCACCCGACCTCGGATCCGACGAATTCCTTTACAATCCCAACGATTTCTTCGTCGCCGAAACGGTAGCCTTCGACCCTCAATGGGTGATCCTGCCTGATCCAGAAAGCGGCGAGCCGTACGGCCTGATGCGGCAGCAGTATATGCTGCGCTATTACTACGGCAGCCCCAATCCCAACCCGCCCGCCCTTACGGTGACGATTACCGATACCCTGCCGGACGAGCTGACCTTCGAGTACGAGACCCACAATCCGGCCATGAGCTTGAACCAATCCGGCCAGACGCTCACCTGGCAAACGCAAGCGCCGGTTCAGGCCGGCCAATCGGGTGGAATCCTGCTTTCAGGCTGGTACGATCAACCGGAGCCGGGGCGCACCCTGGTCAACCAGTCCGCCTTTCGCGCGCCCGGTTACCACTTCGACCTCCAGACCATCACCGAGACGCCGCTCTTCCCGCCGCTGATCATTTCACCCGGCAGCGGTGAGATCTGCCCCGACCCGTCTGGGAACGTGACCGTGAGCGGTATGGCCCAGGGAGGCGCTGTTATCCGCGTGTACGAAAATGGTGTGGAGGTCATCTCCACAACTGCTGCCACGAGCGGCGCATTCACGGCCGTCTACCCATCTACCCACGCGGGAATTGACCCGCAAACGACCATCACCGCTGAAGCCTGCGCCCCCAGCGATCCCGATCATTGCAGCGATCCCAGCCAGCCGATTTACCTGACTGAAGCGTTGAGTTTCTGGTGCCCGCAGCGCTCCCTCTGGGAAGATGATGTCAACGGCCAGCATGTGGCTTATCAATTCCGCAGCGCCAGCGGCCGCTTCTCCACTCAGAATTGGGTTATCAGCGGCATCCTGGGCTTCAATGATACCGATCTGACCCTGCACACCTGCAACTGCCCGG
Source organism: Candidatus Aquidulcis sp. (assembly GCA_020723385.1). Classification (GTDB taxonomy): domain Bacteria; phylum Chloroflexota; class Anaerolineae; order Anaerolineales; family UBA4823; genus DYIZ01. Next base: position 8,555 of record DYIZ01000157.1, on the reverse strand, counting down.
CCGCGTCGGGGACGACAGCCCCGCCTTCCAGTGTTTGGGTGGTGGCCGACGGGGTAACGTACAACCCCACCGGCTCACATCCCGAATATCACTTCGACATCACCGGCGGCGCGCACAACGTGGTTTTCTGGGCGCAGTGCGGATCGAATCAGGTTTCATCAGAAGGCGATATTCTGATTGACCCCGACGGTTACGTTTTCGACATCACCCAGGGATTCGATGCGCTCGACCCGACACTGCACGCCATCCAGGGCGTGACGGTCACGGCGTATGTCTCGATGCCGCAGTGGGGCGGGTGGATACCGTGGCCGGCGCAGCTTTACAATGATCAGCAAAATCCGCAGGTCACCGGCGACGATGGATACTTCGCCTTCTTTACCCCGCCGGGGTATTATTACCTGCAAGTGGACGGTCCCGAAGGGTATCAATCCTGGCGCAGCCCGGTGGTCGAGGTGATAACGGAGGTTGTGCATGTCAATGTCCCATTGACCCCCGATGGGCTGGCGGCTGCCCAGCAGATTTTGCTGACCCCCAACGGCCCCGACCTGCCGGTAATCACCATAACAGCAGGCAGCGAAGTGACGTGGATGGCGGATTTGGCCGACGATCTGGCCCCCGAATGGGTGACGGCGCTGTACGCCAATCCGCACCTGCATGTGGTGAGCCAGCTCGACCCTTTGAACAATACGCTTGGCTGGGATAGCGGCCTGATGGCGCCGGGCAGCGTTTACCACCGGCGGTTCGATGCTCCCGGTGTGTATCTCTACACCGATGGGAATGGACATACCGGGAAGGTGATCGTGCTGGTAAAGATCTACTTGCCCATGATCCGGCGTTGATACGCTGCCTGATCCTGTATCTGTGATGATAACGACCAAAACGGCTGCTGATTAGCCTCAGCAGCCGTTTGATTTTTGTTGGCTTGAGTCGCGCCTAACTCCCCAACCATCACCAGCGCCAGGATCGTGCTGAACGTATTCCATCCATTTTTCTGTGGGATTTCCGTTGTTTTTCAAGGTTTACGATGGCCCGCCGACGCCTGATGGCGGTCTCGATAAAGTCAATGACGTCCCGGCGATAACCGGAGCACTTGAATACCCTCTTTCCCGATATTCCCGCGGGGTGACTCCCGACCACTTCTTGAATGCCTTGCGGAAAACACTGGGTTCGGAAAAGCCCAACAGGTACGTGATTTGTTCCACAGAGTAATTCTCGCGCAGATATTTTTGGGCCAGGCGTTGGCGGATATCCTTGAGCAAGTCGCTGAAAACAACCCCCTCTTCTTCCAGGCGCTTTTGCAAGGTGCGCACACTGACCGCCATCTCTTTGGCGACTTTATCAATGGTTAAGCTCTCATCGTCCAGGCGTGATAGTATGATCTTCGTCACAGCGCGGGCGTGTTCGTCTTTGCGCTCCATTTCGGAGAGGAAATTCTGGGCATATTCTTCGAAATACTCCAACAAACCTGGGTTGGCCATCAAAATCGGTGTATTGACGATGCTCCAGTCGAGCGTCATCGAATTTTGTTTCTGCCCGAAATGCACCGGGCAGCAGAAAATACGCTCATACTCAGCTATCGTTTTGGGTTCCGGGTAGATGAATGTGACTTCGAGCGGGCTGAGATGGACGCCGGTCAGCGTGCGCATCATGCGCACACTGCTGGAGAAGGTTGACTCGAAACAGTGGCGGGACATTTTTGGGGCATGAGGCGGGGTAAAAAAGACAACCCGGATTTTATTGAGTTTCAGTTCCACCCTGGCCTCGATCAAATTACCGATGATGCGCGAATACCGCCCTGATTTCTCGAAAGCCTCGCCCAGTGTTTTGCAGTTCATCATCACATACCCAAGAATTGACCAACTGCCGGCCTCGGCAAACTCCCCCATGTGCAGGCCAAAACACGGATCGTGAGTATAGTGGGCGGCTTCATCCTGGATCAGCAAGTAGGTTTCGACCGGGATGCGTGCATCAGGCGACTTAACCATTTCTGGATCAATACCCAGGGAACGTAGATACTCATCAGTATCCACCTTCAAAGAGGCAAGATACAGAAACATCTGTGACAGGACCGTCACAGAAACGCAGATGGGCGAAGGCGGAGTATGTGTAGGCATACGGCAATAATACCCCACTTTGCCGCATATGGCACACTTCAATTAGGCGAACTCACTTAACGATTGTTATCATCCCCCGTACAAACAGCCCAAACGGAACGAAGCAGACTAACCCCATAGCGAAAACCACCAGGAAATCTACAACCGGAAAGGGCGTTGCGGTCAGGAACGGCTGCAAGATGAAAAAGACGAGCAGCCCGATGAACAACATGCTGGCCTGGAAGAGCAATCCCGCCCCGGTGACGTACCCCAATGCCCGCCGCCGCCAGAGCAGAATCCCGCCAACCACCCAGCATGGCATAACTACAAAGTCCGCCGCCAGGACGGCAATCTCCGGCCAACTTAGAGACGCCTGGCCGGTGAGAGCGCCTGCCGCCTGACCAATGTTCCGCAGAAAGAACAAGACGCCAAATCCAATCAGCACACCCCCGGCAAACCGCACCGGGATCGAGCCGGCGAGTTGTTGCTGCACCATCGCCCCATTAATGCTCGAGACCAGATGGAATATAGTTATAGCGCACATCGCGACCAGCGCCAGATAGAGGACAAATTGGAGCGTCTGCGGCATGGCGATAGCATAAGCGATGTAGTTGTAAAACGTATAAAACAGCGCCCCCGGCCAGAAAAGCAACCCGATGAGCCTGCCCCGCCGGGTGAGCGCCATCGAACCGAGCAGAATAGGAAGTCCGATGAAGAGATTGACCACATCGTTGGAGACGAACGACCGGCGTAATTCCTCGGTTGAATAGAAATTGCTCTGAAAGATGAGGCCAGCCAGGGATGCGCCAGTCATCAGAAGCGCAATGACGAGTGAGAGGGTGTAAGCCAGTGTGAGATTCCGGGTGAGGGGAAGTGGAGAATTATTCATCATATTTTTGTCGCTTCCCCCGCCTTCGACGGGAGAGCCATTTTGGTTTATACGGTTCAAGGAGGTCATACAGGCCACTTCAACAGCAATACCACAACCAGAATCACCAGGTTGATCAACAGCCCCACCCCGCCTTTTTCATCCAACGCCTGTAATCTGCCATCCCAAAACAGGAGAAATATAGAGGCAGAGAACACCGCCGCGCCCACCACCGCCGGCCGCCACCAATTCTGCTGGAAAAACAACCCCAGCCCGCCCGCGAAAAAACCGAGGGCAGCCAGCGCCAGTGCAATGGTAGCCAGCAGGCGGGTCGTTTCATCGCCTAACAGTCTCGAGAACAGCCAGGAGCCATCCGGCCAAACCATGCCGGGACGCAGCTCGAAGAAACGCCCGCTTTGCCCGGCGTAGAGCAGATGCACGAGACCGTGCAGGATGAAAAATATGCCTAAAATTATGCCCATCATAATCCTCTGTAGAAAAGTGTGTAATGCCAATGCGAGCCGGTTAAGGCTCAAGGTTGCTGTTCAGCCAGCCCCGGCGTCGGATGAATCCGACGCCTATAACGTTGCAAAACCCGCTGAAGCGGGTTGCTGGCATCATTCTAAACCTGCTTCAGCGGGTTTTGGCTTTTTCAGCCGCCGATTTCAATCGGCGGCGACGGATAGCTGAGCAGTCACGGCCCAAGACAGTTTAGACAACGTGCAACACACTTGATTTTGGCCTTAAAATCACCCTTTCGATACCAAGTACGTTGCACCTGCCGTCGCTAACTAAACGGTATTGACTTTCAGACCATCCATAATTCGCTGAGCGGCCTGCCGCCCTGAGACCATGGCGGTCGGCATCCCTGTACCGGGACGCGTGCTGGCGCCCGTGAAATAAAGGTTATGATACTGCGAATGCTGGTAGTCTGGGCGGAAATAGCCCAACTGTGTCAGGTTATGACACAGACCGTGCGTGGAGCCTTTCACCAAATTATAGCGTTTTCGCCAGGAAAGCGGGGTCAAATTGACTTCGAATTTGATGTGTTTTTCCAAATCAAGAATGCCCAGTGTCCGCAAGCGGCGGAAGACGTGCCCGCGCGCCTGATCGCGGATGGCCGCCCAATCCTGGCCGCCATTCTCGGACATGTGGCCGACCGGGACAATGGCGATCAGGGTATCCTGCCCTTGCGGGGCCATCGTCGAGTCGAGCCGGGCCGGAGCGTGGATGTAAAGGCAGGGATTATCCGGTAAGCCCATATCCCGGCCGATGCTGTCGAAGTTCTCACGGTAATCGTCTGCCAGGAAGAGCGTGTGCGGGCCAAGCGTCTCGTATGGCTTATCAACCCCCCACAAGAAACTGATCACCGAGCACGAGTACCGCTTGCGGGCCAGTTGTTTCGATTGACCATCCTTTGGGAGCAGATTCTCATAGACGTAAGGCAAATCAGCATTCGCCAAAACTGCATCCGCATCCAAACGCTGGCCATCCACCATCACCCCGTGGGCGCGTTTCCCATTGACATCAATTCGTTCGACCGTTTTCTCGAAGACAAATTCCACCCCGGCCTGGCGAGCCAGGGCCATGAGCGCTTCGACCACCTGGTACATGCCGCCTTTCGGATACCAGACGCCGTGCGCCAGCTCGGTGTAGGGCATCATCGAGAAGGTGGCGGGAGCCTCGAAGGGACTCAGCCCCATGTACACATCCTGAAAGGTGAAAGCCGACTTCAAACGCGGATCGTCGAAATAATTCGACATATTGGCGTAGTGCTTCACCAGGGGTTTCACCTGGAAGAGAAGGGGGGCATTGCTCAGCTTGAAAAAATCGGTAACCTTGCGGAAATCGGGACAGACCAATTTCTCGATTCCCAATTCGTAATGACGCTGACCTTCCTGGATGTAGCGCAGGAGACCCTGAAAACTGCCCGGCTCGATGGCTTCCAGTTGTTTCCGTAAGGACATCATATCGGAGGTGAGCGCCAGTTGGCTGCCGTCGTCGAAAACCAGATGATAGGTGGGGTCAACACGCTGCAAATCCAGCATCCCGCGAAAAGATGCGCCCAGGGCGGCAAATTCCGTCTCGTAAAGGAGGGGCATCACCAACAAGGTAGGGCCGGTGTCGAAGTGGTGCCCCTCTCGGCTGATCCGGTCACAGCGCCCGCCGGGACGGGCGTTCTTCTCGATCACGGTCACCTGCAAGCCGTTTTTTGCCAGATGGATGGCAGCGGTTATCCCGCCGATCCCGGCGCCAATAACGATCACTTGATTTGTTTTCATCATTTTTCGATCCGTACAGGCTGCGCTGCCAATTCACGATGCCCGGCTTTTATCCAGGGGCAGGCGGCTATCGAAGCCAGGGACGACCAGCCCATCCACAAGGCGGCCAACAATCCCTTGCGCTCCGGGTATTCAAGCCGCAGGCAGTAATTATCCCTGGCAATGATCCGCAGCATCCACTCGAAGCGCGCCGTGTAGGCATATCCCGCCAGGCGGCAGCGCCAGCTTTTGACCTGTGCCAGGTTCTCCCGGCCGGCCCTGAAATACTTGCGCGCCAACTGCACCCGGCTGCAAACCCACTCCCGATATGCCCGGCTTTCCACATCCTGCGGTGAAATCCCGTTGGTTTGGAGATATTCGTGAGGGATGTTGAAATAACCGACCCTGGCGTCTTCGAGCGTATCCCTCAGCATGTGGGTGATATGGGCCGCAGTCACCGCCAGATAGCGGGTCTCGCGGCGAGGGGCAGGATCATCGTGGCCGATGAAGTAGTGCATTGCATCAGTCACGGCCATAGCCAGCTTGCGCGTATATTCGGACAATTCCGCTTGCGAGACCACGCGGCCGCGTCGTTCTGCATCGAATTCCATCACAGCCATCATATTGCGCAAATAGGACTGCAAGCCTGGATTCTTGCCGGTGTCGCTGCACACCAAATCTGCCAACATCTGTTCTTCGGCGCACAAACCGGGCTGGGCTTCTCCCCGGTAACAAGCCTCCAATAGATTTTTCTGGCGGTTGACGAAAGCAATCTTTTCGGCCAACACGCCCACTTCCCCATCGAGCCTGTCGTCCACCCAGCGGAAGTAGCCGTAAGCCCGATAGGCATCCTCGACAAAATTACGATCCGCGAAAAAACGGATCGTGTAATAAGTTTGTTTGCTGGCCGTTTTGGTGATCGCGGCCGCCAGAAAATAACTGGCCTTTGGTTTGGCGTTCATGGTTTCCTCGAAATGGTATTCGCTTTGGTGATCGTTTTGGGTCTTCCGTTTCTGACGGATTAAGCCAATCCCGCCGAAGGCGAGAACGGCTTAATTTTTCATTAACCTTATGTACGAGAAAACAACACCATAGTTTCCTGATTCAGATAATGATAAAGCCAACCTTACATCTGCCCTTTCGCTAGGCAAAACCTATCGAATTTGAATTATCCATCCCACTTTTAGGTCATTTTGAACGGTTATTTTGTAACTTCATCCCACTTTGGAACAACGATTTTGACAACATTGGCACAAAGTTCTGCATGAACGCCAAAAGTGTTCTCAAATGGGCTAAAACAGAGCCAATAATTCAAAAACTGCGCATAGCTCTAGCGAAAGCACAGTTACATTGCGTTGCGGACACATGTCGTTGGTCAAATCGTTGCGGCAACGTTGGTCATCATAATCATAGCCTGGCCCTGTTCTATCGCCTATGATCTTTCCTGCAATAAAAATGTCATTCGGTGCAAATTTATGGGAGTTTAGTTGGAGAGATAAAAAAGCCCCACTCAGTGGCGCGAGCCATGCGGCTGCCGCCAGCCAGGCAGCGCCGCAACTGAAGGTCGAGCTGGCGGTGACACTATATGCCCAAGAGATATTGTCATTGGGCAAAGCACGCGAGCTGGCAGAGATGGACAAGCTCGAATTTGGCTTGCTCCTGGGCAAGGGCGGGATTCCCCGCCATTACGGTCAGGAAGAACTGCACGACGATGAGACCTCTGGGCGTGGTGAGTAATACTTCGCCGTTGTTGAGCCTGGTGGAGAGAAGACCCCTGGGGTTTGGGAAACCCCAGGGGTCTGTTCGGCGCGTCCGCTCTTTTTCGTTTGTCCGTGAAAAGTCCGCTGAAGAAGCCCGAGAGCACTGGTGGGAAGATAACCAGTGCTCGCAGGGAATTCAAAGTTATCAACAAGGTCACTAGTTCTGAAATGTTGCTACCCCACATTCCGCACCTACTTTTTCGCGATCTAGGAATTATCTGGCCCACTTCAGTATTAAAGGGGTACATTAAATGACACTTCCGTTCCACTATTATGAATCGGCCTTAGCAAAACGAGATTAAACATGGGTTTTGATCGAATTTCTCTACCTGAGCAACACCGTTCTGAGATACCTGAGCAACACCGTTCTGAGATACCTGAGCAACACCGTTCTGAGATAGTGGAATGGACTCGTCGGTAATGGGCGTTTTTGCCACCCAAGTGGAACGAGAAATTCAAAGGATCGCGATTTTAAGGTGCGGAATGTGGGTTCTACGGTAACAACGAGAAATTTGGGTAAAACAAGATGTAGAGCATCCATATACGCTCAGATACTGTAGACCAATGTCAGCAGGAGAAAGTTCAGAGCGTTTTTTATTTAGAATCTGGATGTTGATAAACCCAATTATTTCCACAACTCGATAAGCGTGGTAATGCAGTTATCCTCATCGCCCGAAGAAAATGCTTGGAAGAAACCATCCAGACCCATTGAAGTAGCATCTTCGATGGATTTGGCTCCACGGTAATACAATTCATCTTGCAACGTTTCCATAGCCATTGAATCTTGTAGGTAAAATGTTATCATTTCAAGATGATAGTTTTCCAGTGTAGCTGGGCAGATGAGAAGCGGCTCTTCAGAATCAACTATTCCTTCATACTTGACGCCGAATCCATCTGGTTGATAGATGACAGCTAGTACGTAGCTGATGGAGGAATCTATTTCGGCTCGTGGTATCACCTCTAACAGAATGTTCGTTGGTCTCCCATAGTGGTTCAGAATGCTGCTTAATGAGAATGCTTTTTCCAGTGATGCCCGATAATCAATAGATCTACTCGGCTCTTCCAGCACAACTTTCATTTTTTGTACTATTCCCAGATTTTCATAAAAGGTTACATTGAGGTCGAATATATTTGATTCATCGAACGGGAAACCATAAGAATATTGTGTGCCATATACATACGGATTCCGTCCCAATGTTGTAGCCAATAGAAGCGCTTTTTGTATATCATCGCCAGGCCGAACACCCCACCAGCATGGAAACTCACAACCTCTGTTTGTCGCTAACAGTTCTTTCAAATTTGTTCTTTTAGTTTCCAGTGCAAGTGTCGGAACCGGTGTCCATGTTGGCATAATTGTAGAAGTCGGCTTTGGCCCATTACCAGGGGACGATGTCGGTTCGTTGGTAGGGGTTTTAGTTCCGAGTGATAAAAAGTTTGTAGCAGAGAGAATGGGCCTATTAGTTAAGGTCAGTGTGTGCGTGACAATTGGAGTAGTTTGTACGATCTGCGTTGTGGGCGAACTATAGTCCTTCAGAAAAAGATTTAGAAAACCTAAAGAGGGTTAGACAAAACG
>DYIZ01000156.1 GCA_020723385.1 Candidatus Aquidulcis sp. | reverse complement strand
GCGTGCAGGCGGTTCTCCGCTTCGTCGAATACCACTGAGTTCGGACCGTCGAGAACACCATCGGTGACTTCAACGTTGCGGTCGGCGGGCAGCGGGTGCATGTAGATGACGTCTTTCTTGGCGACTTTCAGTTTCGCCTCGTCCATCAACCAGTTCTTGTACGAATCCTGGATCTTCTTGCCCTCGACCTTGTCATTGGTGGTCAGCAGCGGCCCCCAAGACTTGGCGTAGATGACATCCGCGTCCTTGCAGGCTTCGGTCATGCCGTCTTTGCTGTCAATGATCTCGAAGCTCGTCCCGGCGATGCGGGCCTGTTCTTTGGCCTGCTCGACGATTTCGGGCATGAGCTTGAATTCAGGCGGATAAGCCAGGGTCACATCCATGCCAAAGCGAGGCATCTGCAAGATCAACGACTGTGGGACAGAAACGGGTTTGAGATACGAGGCAGCATAGGCCCACGAAACAACGATTTTCTTCTTGCGTAGGTCGCGGCCCTTCTTTTCCATGATCGTCATCAGGTCAGCCAGGCACTGGAAGGGATGGTAGATGTCACACTGCATGTTCAGCACCGGGGCGCGGCTATATTTGGCGACCGCATTCAGGTATTTGTTCCCATCGCCGAAGTCACAGTGACGGATGGCGATGCCATCGAAATAGCGGCCAAAGATTTCGCCGATTTCCACCGGAGTGTCGCCGTGCGAAATCTGGGTTGTGTTGCTGTCTATGAACGCGCCGTGCCCGCCGAGCTGGGCGATGCCAGCTTCGAACGAGCCACGCGTGCGGGTGGACGAGAAAAAGAAGAGCATGGCAAGGACCTTGTCGCGCAGGTAAGCGTGCGGCTCGCCCAGGGCGCGTTTGCGCTTCAAGTCCCAGGCTACATCCAGAACAGTTTCGACTTCTTCTTTGGTGAAGTCAAGATCGCCGATAAAATCGCGGCCGCGAAAGTTAGTTTGCATGGTTATTCTCCGTATTCTTGGGTTGGTTGAGGTAAGCCGTAGAGATGTAGCCAGGTAAACAGATAGACAAGTAAAAATGTGGGGAAGGCGTTCCTTGTTTACCTGATACCTGTTTACCTGATACCTGTTTACCTGATACCTGTTTACCTGATACCTGTCTACTTATTCACTACTCCATCGCTCCCAGCACCAGCGCCAGCAGCGCCATTCTCATTACCACGCCATTGAAAGCTTCCTGCCAGTAGCGTGACCAGCGGGTGATGTCCACATCCACGGGCACTTCATCCATGCGGGGCAGCGAGTGCAGCAAGATAGCATCGGACTTGGCTTTGGTCTGCAGCAGCTCGCGGGTGATCTTGTAGTTGGCGGGGGTCATGCCAACATCTTTGCCGGCGCGCTCATCACGGCTCTTGGTGTAATCGGGCTGCACCACCGGCTCGACCAGGATCACATCGGCGTCGGCAATGGCCTGCTCGACGTGCTCGACCTCGCGGAAGTCCACGCTGAAGCCTTTGAGTTCCTCTTTGAACTCAGGGGTCAGGCTCATATCGGGGGGAGAAACGAAGGTGATCGGGCAGTCGAACTGGCTCAACGCATACCCAAGGGAGTGCATGGTGCGCATGCGCATATCGCCGACCGCCAGCCAGGTCAGACCGTCAATGGTGCCCTTTTCCTTGAGCACGGTGTACAGATCGGTCAGGATCTGGGTTGGGTGTTCACCCCAGCCGTCGCCACCGTTGATGATGGGGACGCTGGCCCATTTGGCAGCTTCGTGCGGCGCGCCCTGCTGGAAGTGGCGCATGACGATCACGTCGCCATAGAACTCCAGCATCTTGACCGTATCCTTGATTGACTCCTGGTAGAAGTCACCGGCGCGGGTCATCTTGGCATCGGCGAAGCCAGTCACATGCCCGCCCAGGCGGTGCATGGCAGCCTCGTGAGCCAGGCGGGTGCGGGTTGACGGCTGGTAGAACGCGGTGACCAGCGTCTTTTCTTTGAGCAGATCGCTGTTGCGGCGGCTGACCGCAATCGGCTCCAACTCGGCGGCCACGTCGAAAACGTGGAAGAATTCCTGACGTTCGAACTCTTTGAGGGACAGGATGTCCCGACCAGCAAAACTACGCATTGTCGTACCTCCTAATTGAAATGATTATTTGGGTTTTGTCTTGCTCTATCCTGCCTGTTCCTTAAGCATTTTGGGAAACAGGGCATAGAACTCGGTTGATTTGACCACCTCCTCGAGCGGAACTTGCTCGAGGGTGGTATGCGCGAACGACTCATCGCCGGGGCCAAAGCCTATAGCAGGGATGCCAGCCTTGCCAGCCCAATAGGTGCCATTGGTCGAGAAATCCCACGTGCCAAGCGGCCGCTTCTCGCCCCACAGCGCCTCGACGGTGCGCTGCCCGGCCTGCGTCAATGGATGCGCATCATCGAGCAGCCAGGGCGGGTAGAACTTCGATACCGGAAAAACAAAGCCGGTGTAGGACGGCGCATCATAGAACAATTCTTCGACGTGAATTTCATCCTGTAAATAATCGGGGATCAGCCCTTTGATTTGCGCAATCACTTCCTCGCGCGGCTCACTCAACGTGATGCGGCGGTCAATGTAGATCACGAATTGATCGGGAACAGCGTTGAGCGAAGCGGTGCGCGCCGCGACGTCGGTCACAGCGATAGAAGAATAGCCCTGCACCGGATGGTGGCCCATCCCGAAGCGCATCCGGCGGTCCAGATCGCGGATCGCCGCGATCACTCCCGCCATTTTATACACGGCATTATCGCCCAAATAGTGCGACGCGGCGTGAGCCGACCGGCCGGTGGCGGTGATCTTCAACTCGATGCGCCCCTTGTGCCCGCGGTAGACCTGCATCTTGGTTGGTTCGCCGATCAGCACAAAATCAGGCTTTACCTGAGGATCAACTTCAACGAAGGCGTTTGGCGCGATGCCATCGCACCACTCTTCCATGTTACCGAAATAGTAGGCAGTGTATCCATCCAGCAAACCCAGGTCGCGGGCAATCGCCAGGCCGTAGACCATGCCCGGGGTGCTGCCCTTCTCGTCGCACGCGCCGCGCGCGAAGAGAATACCATTCTCGACCTTGCCGACGAACGGATCCCATTCCCATTCGCTGGGATCGCCGACGCCCACGGTGTCAATATGCGAGTCGAAGACGATCACCTTCGGCCCGTTGCCGATGCGCCCCAAGACATTGCCCATCTTGTCGAAACGGGCTTCATCGTAACCGAGTTTATTCATCTCTGCGATGATGCGCTCACCCACCTCCTTAAGCTGCCCATTCATACTGGGGGCGGCGCAGATATCGCACATGAACTGGACAATATCGTCTCTCGCGGCCTGCACACGCACTTGAATTTCTGCAACCTCATTGCCCATAAACCACAACCCTCCTTTTGAATCTTCGCCGAGACATTTCAGGCTCCGCCAACCTTGCGGACCACATGGAACTTGAAATAACCCGGCAAAAAGTAACTGAACGAATAATCTACCACACGGCCCGCGGTTGAGTAAAGCAACGCTTCGAAGCGCAGCAGCATATCGCCGCGCTGGATTCCCAGGGGACGCGCCACCTCCGCGGGAGCCGTGACCGCTGTGATCGCGGTTCGTGAAGACGCCAGCGGCGGCGTCCCCCGCTGCAGGAGCAGATCCAGCACCGAGCCGGTAAATCCCTGCTCCAAATCTGTCGTGGAGACAATATCCTCGGGCAGCACATCCACCAGATAAGCTGCCGGGTGGCCGTCGGTGCGGATCGTGCGGGTGACACGCGTCACACTTTGGTTGTTAAACAATCCCAGGGCAGCCGATTCCTCCGTCGTCGCCAGGCCGTGCTCCACCTTCAGAGCGCCCATATCCACTTTCAGCCCCAGGCGCTCAGCCATCCTTTCGATGCTCTCCAGCACTTCCAGGCCGCTGTCAATGATATGCGCCGGGTGAGACACATACGTACCCGATCCCTGGCGCCGATAGAGCAACCCCTGGGTCTCGAAAGTGCGCATCGCCTCCCGTAAGGTAGCCCGCGCCACACCCAGCCGGCTGGCTAATTTGGGCTCCGAGGGCAATTTTGTGCCCGGCGTGGCCGTGACGATCATCTCTCGTAGAACTTCGTGCAAACGTTGGGAAGGGGATAAATTATTATTCATATCTTTTCTGATGACTCGGGGTGCAGGGTGAAAGTTGAATGTTGAAAGTTAGAAAAACTCCCGAGTCATCAACTTTCAACCTGCAACCTGCAACTTTCAACTCTCGACCACCGGGATGAACTCAAACCGGGTCACGTCCACCAGGCCGAGATCGGAAATTCGCAGCTCGGGGATGACGACCAGCGCCAGCAGGCTGAGCTGCATGTTGGGGTTGTTCAGCGTGCAGCCGCAGGCGCGGAAACCATCGAGCACGGTGGCTGCGTTGTGAGCGACCACATCCGCCCGCTCGGACGACATGATCCCGGCAATCGGCAGCGCCACCTGCCCGATGATCTGCCCGGCTTTCACCACGATCTGCCCGCCGCCCAACGCCGCCAGAGCGTTGGCCGCCTGCGCCATCGCCGCCTCGTCTGTGCCAACCACGATCAGATTGTGGCAATCATGCCCCACGGTGGATGCAATCGCGCACGGCGCATCGAAACCGAATCCGTGTACCAACCCGACTTGCACCCGCCCGCTGGCGTGATGACGTTCGATCACGGCAATCTTGGCAATATCACGCCCCAGATCAGCGCAAACCTCGCCGTTCGTGATCGCCATATCCAAACGCAGATGGCGGGTGGGCGCCTGCCCTTCCACAACGCCAATCACATTGGCTACCCTTGTCCCCTCCCCTTTTTCCCCTGGGAGACCAGAAACTGACAAATGAAAATCTGCGGCGGCAAGCGGCCGGGACAAATGAACGGACTGCCTGGCCCAATCGGGATAAGAGAACGATGGCAGATCGAGCACAAGCTTGCCAGACTCAACGGCGATGCGGCCTTTCGAAATGACAACATCTGGCTCGAATTGTGCGAGATCGCTGACCAGCAAAATATCCGCGTACCGGCGGGGGGGAATCTGCCCGATGTCGCGCGCCATCCCAAAGTGCTCGGCAGGATTGAGCGTCGCCATCTGGATGGCGGTGACTGGCGGCAGCCCGCCGGCAATCGCCATCCGCACGGCGCGGTTGACATGGCCTTCCGTGACCAGCGTGTCGGCGTGCGAATCATCGGTGCATAGGATGAAATGACGGGGATCGAGGCCGCGCTCGGTGATGGCTTTGACCTGTTTCGCCACATCGCGCCAGCCGGAGCCTTCGCGCAGCATGGGCTTCATCCCCTGGCGGGCGCGCGCCACCGCGTCGTCAACCGTGGTGCCCTCGTGATCATCCTCAGGGCCGCCCGCCGCGTACCCGTGGAACGGCAGCCCCAAATCGGGCGAGGCGTAGTGCCCGCCAATCACCTTCCCGGCCTTGCGCGTGGCGTCCATCTCGGCGTGCATCTTCTCGTCGCCCAGGAAGACACCGGGGAAGTTCATCACCTCGCCCAACCCGATGATGCCATCCCACGTCATCGCTTCGGCGACCTCCTCCGGGCCAAGAGACGCGCCGGGGGTCTCCAACCCTGGGGCTGACGGCACGCACGACGGCATCTGCACCCACACGTGGATCGGCTGCACCGCAGCTTCGTCCACCATCAGCCGGACGCCCTTCATCCCGAAGACGTTGGCGATCTCGTGGGGGTCAATGAACATGGCTGTCGTCCCGTGTGGAACGACGGCGCGCACGAACTCGGTGACGGTCAGCATCCCCGATTCGACGTGCATGTGCCCGTCTATCAGGCCGGGGACGAGATAACGCCCGTTGGCTTCGATTATCTTAGTCGTTGGGCCAATGGCGTGAGACGCGTCCGGCCCAACGAAAGCAATGCGCTCGCCCTTGACGGCGATGTCGGTGTGAGGGAGAATTTCGCCGGTCTGGACGCACACCCACTGCCCATCACGGATGACGAGATCGGCAGGTTCGCGCCCCATGGCGACGGAGACGAGGGTACGGGAATCGGGTTGGTTTGGCATGGTGATCATGGTTGAAAGTGACAGGTTTGAAAATTGAAGGTTCGGACGCGGCGGGTTGTTTATTGTTTCGGCTTTAGCTTGACTGAGCAGTTTGTTCGGCCCGAATGACCAGATCTTTCCACAGCTTTAGCGTTTCCAATCCCAGGCGGGAGGCTGCAATTTCGATAGCCTGCTGGTCAATTTGTCGGCTGGACAGGCCGCTCAACTCGAAAGTGAGCATTTCGAAAATATCATTTGGATGTTTAGATGAGCGACCCTCAGTCCATGCTTCCAGCTTTCCAATAATAATATCGGATGGTTGAGCACACCAAACATCAAAGGTTGTATCGCCAAACACGAAACGGCGGCGAATTCGGCGATCAAAAGCAGCTTGATATCTCGGCTCACGCTTCAATGGCACTAAATCTGCCTTCACCCCCAGGCTGCTATCAATAATATTGAACATTATTCCCATTGCCATTGAGCTTCGCATCATTTCTGGGTCAGCATAATAGCGCGGCAAAGGAAACAAATTGGCGAGCGCGTCAATATTCTCTTCTTTCAAGTCAACCAGAATATCAATATCTGCTGTCGTTCGCGTAATTCCAAAGGGCAAACCGGCGAAAGCGCCAACCAACATATAAGGGGCATTGATTTCATCAAGCGCCTGCACCACTCGAATATAAAAGGACATTGGCTCGTTCATGGTTTTGGCAATCGAATAGGCGTGAGGTATGCCAATATTTTCATATTCAACTCAGATGGCGTGAGATCGGGGAATTTTTCTTGCCAGGCGCCTCGCAAAGCCGCCCGAATAAAAGCCTGCGCTTCCATCGCAGGAACAAGCCTTCGTTCAAACGGCAAGCTTGCTAACAAACGCATTTGCACCCAATCTATCGGCCCGAGGCCGTCCACCAATTCTTTGATCGTCTTGTCATCCATAAACCAGCTGCCTTCCACTCTCGACCTGCCACCTGCCACTTGCAACCTGCTACCCTGCGAGCAACCGCTTGGCCGCCCGGTTATGAGCTTCGACCAGCTTGCCGACTTCCAGACCCACCAACTGCCCTTCCTTCACCACGAATTTGCCGCCCACCACCGTGTAGTCGGCCTTCACCGGGGCGCAGAAGATCACCGCCGAGACGGGATCGTGCAGTGCGCCGGCGTAATCGAGACGGTTGAGATTGACGGCGAAGAAATCGGCGCACTTGCCGGGTTCGAGCGAGCCAATGTCGCTGCGTCCCAAGACGGACGCGCCCCCGCGCGTGGCAAGCTGGAGAGCTTCGCGGGCGGTCATCAGCTTGCGCTCCGGGTCGTTCGAGAGGGAAAATCCGCTGACCCCTTCGCGCAGCCGCGCCAACAGCATCGCCTGCCGGGCTTCGGCCAGCAGATGCGAGCCGTCATTGCTGGCCGAGCCATCCACCCCCAGGCCAACCTTGACGCCTGCGGTGAGCATAGCCGCAATCGGGGCGATGCCAGAGGCCAGCCGCATGTTCGACGTGGGACAGTGCGCCACGCCGCAGCCAGTGTGCGCATATTGCTCGATCTCGGTCTGATCCACGTACACCGAATGAGCAAACCACACATCCGGCCCCACCCAATTCAGAAGGTCCATATACGCCACCGGGCGGTAGCCGAATTTCTGGATGCAGAAAACTTCCTCGTCTTCAGTCTCGGCCAGGTGCGTGTGCAGGTGAACGCCGAATTCCCGCGCCAGCGAGGCGCTCTGCCGCATCAAGTTGGCCGTCACGCTGAACGGCGAGCACGGGGCCAATACAATCTGCACCTTCGAACCAGGGTTGGGATCGTGATAGATCTCGATAAGCCGTTGTGAATCCTTGAGAATGGCTTGCTCATCTTCCACCACGCTGTCAGGAGGCAGGCCGCCCTTGCTCTCGCCCAGGCTCATCGAGCCGCGCGAGGCATGCAGGCGCACGCCCACCTCGGCGGCGGCGTGAATCTCATCGTCAAGCCGCGCCCCGTTGGGGAAAATATAGAGATGGTCGGAAGCGGTTGTACAGCCCGAGAGCGCCAATTCGGCCAGCGCGGTCTGCGTCGAGATGCGGATATCCTCCGGGGTCATGCGCGCCCAGATGGGATAGAGCGTCTTCAGCCAGCCGAACAGGTTGGCGTTTTGGGCGGCGGGGACGGCGCGGGTCAGCGTTTGATAGAAATGATGATGGGTGTTGACCAGCCCCGGCAGGAGGATGTGCCCCGCCAGGTCGAGCACTTCATCCGCCGACGAGGGGAGCTGATCCGTGGGGCCGACCTGCTCGATGAAGCCGTCCCGGATAAAAAGACCACCGTCGTGAATTTCGCGGCGATGGTCGTCGAGGGTGGCGAGAACTTCGGTATGGCGGATGAGAAGAGTGGACATAGATGGGGAGAGGGGAGAGGGGAGAGGGGAAAGTTGTCTGACAACTAGACATAGTTTAGCAAATAATCGAGCGGATGTCAAATAAGTAAAGCTCTCAGCGATCAGCAGTCAGCTTTTAGCATTCAGCATTCAGCTATCAGCGATCAGCCAAAACAAAGCGGCCAGCCATTCTAAGGCTGACCGCTGAGTGCCGACGGCTGACTGCAGACCGCTTACTCGCCCAGGGCAATCTTCGCCGCCCGGACGGTATTACGCATCAACATGGCAATCGTCATCGGGCCGACGCCGCCGGGGACGGGCGTGATGCACCCGGCGACATCTTTCACCTCATCGAAGCACACATCCCCGACGAGGCGCGTGCCTTTGGGGGCGTTGAGATCTTCGATGCGGTTGATGCCCACGTCAATCACCGCCGCGCCCGGCTTCACCCAGTCGCCGCGCACCATCTCGGCCTTGCCGATCGCGGCGATGAGCACATCCGCCTGGCGCACGACACCGGGCAGGTCTTTGGTCTTCGAGTGGCAGATGGTCACGGTGGCATTTTTTCGCACCAACAGCAGCGCGGCCGGCATCCCGACGATATTCGAGCGCCCCAGGACAACTGCGTTGCAGCCTTCCAGTGTGACGCCCATCTGCTCCAGCAAGAATATGCAGCCGAACGGTGTGCAGGGCACGAACAGCGGGTCGCGGCCTTTTTGCGCCAGCCGCCCGATGTTGAGCGGGTGGAAGCCGTCCACGTCTTTCTCGATACTGATCGCACCCAAAACTTTCTCCTCATCCAGATGGGAAGGCAGAGGCAACTGGACGAGAATACCATTCACCTTTGGATCGGCGTTCAAATTTCGCACGAGGCCTTCGACCTCTTCTTGTGTCGCAGAAGCCGGCAGCTTGTACCCGAAAGATTCCATCCCCAACTCGGCGCAGGCTTTCTGTTTCGAGCTGACATAGACCTGCGAGGCCGGATTCTCGCCGACCAGCACCGTTGCCAACCCAGGTTTAG
This sequence comes from Candidatus Aquidulcis sp., assembly GCA_020723385.1. Taxonomy (GTDB): domain Bacteria; phylum Chloroflexota; class Anaerolineae; order Anaerolineales; family UBA4823; genus DYIZ01. Next base: position 7,874 of record DYIZ01000156.1, on the reverse strand, counting down.
GCTTGCCCGCCGCAAGCATGGCAGCCACTTCCGCCGCCGCATCTTGCCGCACTTTGAGGGCGATTGCTTTTCCATCAATGAGTTGCGCAGTCATGTGTTTCTCCTTCGATATCATTTGTTCCAGAATCCCACGCTATGGATTTGCCGCCGAAGTTTTTCGCGATGAATTGCCTTTTATCACGAATACCGCAAATGCTTTTAGGGTTTAAATTCGTGTTATTCGGCCATTCGTGATATTCGTGATCCAATCTGTCTGGCAGCAAGGCTGAATAACATCATCATTATGGCGAAAAAAAGGGCAAAATACAACTGTCATCTGTAACTTTATGGAGGGTGACAACGTGCATGATTGGCCGCGGGTGTACGCAAATGTTGTCAGCCAATCAGCCCTATCCCTTCCTTCCCTCAAGTTACATTATTGACAATACTGTGTGATACACAGTATAATGTGTCATACATGAACACTCCGAACCGTGACCCCGATATCGAAAAACTCGTTTTGGAATTGCGCCGCGGCGTGATCACGTTGGCAATACTGGGTCAACTGAGTGGGGAGCAATACGGCTATTCGCTGATCCAGTTGCTGGCCGAGAAGGGCTTGCAAGTCGAGCAGGGCACCATCTACCCTCTCTTGCGACGCTTGGAAGATCAGGGCCTGCTGCAAAGCGATTGGCGGATCGAAGATTCTCGCCCTCGGCGTTATTATGTTATCAGCCCCCGCGGCAAAGAACTGTTACCTGAACTCAAGTCAGAATGGAGCGCCCTGGTACAGGCGATGGAGAGAATGCTATGAATCTGGAGCCTAAACTTAATTACCTGATCCATGCTTATATCGCCGAGGTTAGCATCAATCTGCCCAGGAAGAAACGCAATGACATTGTTGTAGAGATCCACTCTCTGATTCTGGATGCGCTGGAAGACCAGGCGCAGAGCAGGCTTCCCGATGAAGAGATGGTAATGACTGTGCTTAGAGAACTCGGCTCTCCGGTGGATATGGCAGCTCGTTATTCTTCCCACAATTACGTGATCGGCCCCAAGCTTTATGCCCCCTTTGTTGTGACAGTGCGTGGCACTTTGATCTTCATGGCTTTCTTCTACCTGCTGGGTCTCGCCATCTCCTGGAATGAGGCCACTGCATCGCTTTCAGCCTTTGGCAGCACAATTTGGGGCTTGGCGATGGCATTCTTCAAGAATGCAGTGCAAAACATCTCTGTGGTTTTGCTGGTCTTCATGCTCCTCGAAAAGGTGTTGCCCGATCAAAATTGGTTCGACCAGATCAAAGCCTGGGCAGCGATTTCGGAAATCCCGATCCTGCGCCAATTATTCGGTCGCTCCACCCCAACCCAAACCTGGAATCCTGACGAGCTGACGATCACCCCAAAAGTCGAGCCCGTCAGAAGAGGTGAGGTGATTTTCGTCATCGCCCTGGTCATCCTGGTGATGATCCTGTTCAACTTCTTCCCTCACCTGGTCGGTATTTACGGGTATGCTTATGGCACTCCCTGGCACATGCCTGTGTTGGCGGCTAGCTCCCGCATCTACCTGCCCTGGTGGAATATCTACTGGCTGCTAACGTTAGGCGTGCATTTTGGGGCGCTGGCTCGTGGCCGGTGGACACACCTGCTTCAATGGCTCGAAGCTGGAGTGATGGTTTTTAGCGGCGGATTGGCCTACTGGATGTTGGTTGGACCAGACGTGATCGGCTTTAATCCCGAATTCCTGGCTTTCGGCAAGTACAGTATTGCCGAGGGAACTATCATCCCTATTCTGAGGACGTTCTTCGATATTGCCCTGGTCATGCACCTGATCATCAAAGTCCCCACGCTGCTGGCTAAGATTTCCCACATCGTGGGCAAATCGCCCCGTTTGGTATGGAAGCCAAGGGTTTGAAATGAAATAAGGGGTCTGAACTTGTGCAAGCACTGTTGGCGCTTTCATGTTTTTCTTATCGTCGCTCGCCAGACCGAGCGCGTCGCACCAGCCGTCGTAGAAACAAAGCCAACCATTGGTGCATGGCACGACTCTAAACGCTTGGCGTGAATTGGGAATTTCGCCCGTTTTTTGATAGAAATAGGCAGGCTGGGCGCAGTCGAAGCTGCCGTTACTGCCCAACGAGGGCGCCTCGACAACGCTCGACGCGCCTTTCGAACAACATTGAAACTAATTCACACCAAACGTTTTTATAAAAGCATTCACATTGGCCATTGCCCGGTTGACAAAACCCCCGCACACGGTACAATTACGCCCTGTACGCACACCGACAACAGAATGGTATCAACCCAAAAAGAAGAGGGGGCTTTTCCCCCTAATGAAATAATAGACAGGATAAAGCCTATGAAACATTCAGTTTTCAATTCACTGATTCTTGCCTGCCTGATTCTGCTGAGCCTGGCCGCCTGCGGGAGCAAAGACAGCGCCGCAACGGCTGTCGAAGGTTATCTGGAAGCCCTGGTCGCCAAAGATGGGACGAAACTCACCAACCTGTCCTGCGCCGATTGGGAGGCCAGCGCCCAGGTGGACCTCGACTCGCTCGTCTCTGTTGAGACCAGTCTGAAAGATCTGCAATGCCAGGACAGCGAAACCGACGGGGACTACACCCTCGTGACCTGCACCGGAAGCATTGTCGCCAATTACAACGGCGAGCTGCAAGAACTCGACCTTTCTGCCCGCACGTATCAAGCCGTGCAAGAGGGGGGCGAGTGGCGCATGTGCGGTTACCGGTAAGCCATGCTTCGTCGTTTGCTCACCCGCGAAAACCTGTATGCCCTGCTGCTGTGCCTGATTTTCATCGCCATCCTCATCATCACCGCCGACCAGGCTCCGCAGTGGATTTACCAGGGATTCTGAAAACGGCCGCAGACGGCTGACGGCTGATCGCTGACCGCCATCTTATGACATTATTACAAATTTCCGTCTTCGTTGTGATCGCCGCGCTGGCGGGTCTGGCGCGGCGCTGGCGCGTGTGGATTTTGATGGCGGCCAGCGTGTTGGCGATCTTCTGGATGCAGCCTCCAACGCCCATCCGCAACCTGGATTTCTGGCTGCCGGCGGCGACGATTGGTTTGACGGCGCTGGTGTGGGCGGGCACACGCGACAGCGGCGAAAAACGCGAAAATTGGGCAGGGGTGGGTGTCCTCACGGGGCTTGTCCTGCTCGTGGGGTTGTCGCGCTATCTCGGCCCGCTGTGCTGTCTCACACCCACGCGTCCGCCGGCGATCCTGCAAATCCTGGCGGCGGCGGCGATTGTGTTTCTCCTCGGGCTGGCTATCGCCCGCTCGTTTGCCGCCCGCCCGCGGCTGGGCGAAATTTTCGTCGTTCTCATCTTCGGATTGTTCATTGTGTTGAAAACGGCGCCCTGGGCGCAAACGGCCTCCGCCGGCCTGCGATCCATCACAGGCCAGCCCACAGAGCTGGCAACCGCCTTCGATATCCGCTGGCTGGGCTTTTCGTACATCGCCTTCCGGTTGATCCACACGCTGCGCGACCGCATCGCCGGGAGGCTGCCCGACCTGCGGCTGCATGAGTTCGTCGCTTACGTCATTTTCTTCCCATCCTTCACCGCCGGGCCGATTGACCGGGTGCAGCGGTTTTTGAAAGACCTGCGCCAGCCAGATCTGGCAAACGGTAAAAGCCCAACGCGAATTTCGCGATTGAGCGAATGGCGCGAATTTATTAAAAACATTCGCCTCATTCGCCCAGCCGCGCCATTCGCGTTTCAAAACGACTTTGCCGACGGAGTCCAACGAATCGTGCTCGGCGTTTTCAAGAAATTCGTCCTGGCCGACGGGCTGACGCTGATGGCGTTGAACAGCGATAGCGCCGGGCGGGTAACCTCGACCGGCTGGCTGTGGGTGCTGCTGTACGCGTACAGCTTGCGGCTGTTTTTCGATTTTTCCGGCTACACCGACATCGCCATCGGGATCGGGCGGCTGGCGGGCATCCGCCTGCCCGAAAACTTCGAGCGGCCGTATCTCAAACCCAACTTGACGCAATTTTGGAATAGCTGGCACATCACACTGGCGCAGTGGTTCCGGGCTTATTTCTTCAACCCGCTGACGCGTGCGCTGCGCGGCAGCCCAAAGAATATCCCCATGCCGCTGGTTATTTTCGTTGGGCAATTGGGCACGATGCTGCTGATCGGCTTGTGGCACGGGGTGACATGGAATTTCGTGGCCTGGGGGTTGTGGCATGGCCTGGGATTGTTCGCTCACAACCGGTGGAGCGAGGCGACCAAAGGGCGTTTCGCCGGGCTGGCTGAGCGCCCCTGGCTGCAGAAGGCCGTGTCGGTCGGCGGCGTGCTGCTCACGTTCCATTACGTCACGCTGGGCTGGGTGTGGTTCGCCCTGCCGACGATGGATTCGTCGTGGCAGGTGTTTGCGAAGCTCTTTGGAGGCTGATGACTACCAATTTGATCCGAGACGATTTCGACCGGCTGGCGCTGCTCGAAGGCGATGACCATGTCTGGAGCCACAACAATCACTATCATCCATTTTTATTGAGCCAGCTTCCGACTCATTGCGAGGATAGTCTCGAAATCGGCTGCGGCTCGGGCTCGTTTGCCCGGCTGCTGGCGCAACGCTCCGATCACGTACTGGCCCTGGATTTGTCACCGCAGATGATCCAGGTCGCCCGGTCGCATTCGGCGCAACTCCCGAACATCGAGTTTCTGGTTACCGATGTGCTCGAATGGGAATTTCCCGCCGAACGATACGATTGTATTGCCTCGATTGCCACCTTCCACCACCTGCCGCTGGAGATCATGCTGGCGAAAATGAAAATGGCGTTGAAACCTGGCGGCGTGCTGGCGATCCTCGATCTGCGTTGCAGAGACAATCTCTTCGACCTGCCATTCGATGCGCTGGCGCTGCTGGCCAGCGCCAGCCTCAAACTGGTCAAAGGCGGCAGATCAAGATCAACCCGCGCCGTTCAAGAGGCGTGGGCTGAACACGGCAAAAGAGATCATTACCTGACTGTTTCCGCTGTGCGCCGGATGTGCAGGGATTTACTACCGGGCGCTGCTGTCCGAAAGCACCTGTTCTGGCGATATTCCATCATCTGGAAGAAACCGGTTTCCTCGTAACGGGCAATCGTTATGGCCTCTCAAGCTTCAACCCCTGATTTCCGCTTCCTCCGTAACGTCGTGCTCAAGGCGCTGGCGCTGTTCATCGCGGTTGACCTGCTCTTCGCGGCGGTCAAACCCACCCCGGCGATTGGGCGGCTCTCTCTGTACAATCACGTTTTCCCCGGTCGGCAGCGACTCCCCTACGGCGACCGGCCCGATCTGGCTTACAATCTGAGCCTGTTCAGCCTAGAGGCGATGGCCGCCTCGCACGAGATTGCCGCGCCAAAGCCAGAGATCGAATTTCGCGTGGTATTGATCGGGGATTCGGCTGCCTGGGGGTTTTTACTGCACCCGGAGGAGACTCTCAGCGCTTACCTCAACGCCGCGCAGCTCCGCACCGCCGACGGGCGCTGGGTGCGCGCCTACAATCTCGGCTACCCGACGATGTCGCTCACCAAAGATTTGCTCATGCTCGACATCGCCCGCCGCTACCAGCCCGATCTCATCATCTGGCTGGTGACGCTGGAATCGTTCCCGCGCGACAAACAACTGGCCTCGCCCATCCTCCAACATAACCCCGAACCGGTGCAAGCGCTAATCGAGCAATACGGCCTGCATCTCGACTCGCAAGACCCGGCGTTCATCGTTCCGACCTTTTGGGATAACACCCTCATCGGGCAGCGCCGCGCTTTGGCCGACATCCTGCGCCTGCAATTGTACGGGGTGATGTGGGCTGCTGCTGGAGAGGATCAATATTACCCCGAAACCTACGACCCGCCGCAGTACGATCTCGATGCCGACCCATCTTTTCACGGCCTTCAGCCCCCAACGCTCGATCCCAACGATCTGGCCTTCGACGTGCTGGAGGCCGGGGTGAACGCGGCCAATGGCGTGCCAGTGCTGATCGTCAACGAGCCGATGTATCTCAGCGACGGCGCGAACAGCGACATCCGGTATAATTTCTTCTACCCCCGCTGGGCGTACGATCAGTATCGCACGCTGCTCGCCAGCCGCTGCGGGGTCAACGAATGGCGCTGCCTCGATTTGTGGGATCTCGTCCCGGCGGAAGAATATACCAACAGCGCCATCCACCTCACCCCCACCGGCGAGGGGCTGCTGGCGTTGAAGATCATCGAAAGGCTGGCGGCTTTCGGGATTCAGCGGTAATGGCCCGCAACCTAGGGCCTTGCGCCCGTCGCGTTGCCGCCCGCAAGGGGCTAGGCTACAGTCGTTCGGGAACGAACTATCGGGAGAATGCGTGATGAAAAAATCAGGTCAATGCCCAAAGTGCGGGTCTCGGGAGATTTTACCCGGGATTCCTATGTTGGATCGTGGGCATAACAATTTACCTACAACCTGGTCAGCAATAATTAACGAAAAGCCCAGAGCACTATTCTTTACACGGCCAAACATATTTCTACTCGCGGCCTGGGTCTGCAGCGACTGCGGTTATACTGAGATATACACCCGCGAACCCCAAGAGATGAAGGCATCGTACAAACGATGGCTGGTGAATGAGCTGAAAGGTAAATCGTAGTTAGAGGATCGCTGCATCAGCCATCCACGAAATCACACGAAAACACGAATTACCTTTGCCCGAAAGTCAATATTCGTGTATTCGAGACAATTCGTGGACAGTTTGCAACCACACCCCGAGAATTATTTGCTAAAAAACGTTTTACTGGTATAAACCCAAAATGAAAAAGTTTCTCATCCCCATGATCCTGCTCCTCCTTGCGGCTTGCACCACCGCCAATGCCAGCGTCACCAATACGCCGACGATGGCAAGTGTGTCAACCATTGCTCCTTCGCCCCTCGCCCCTCAGCCCTCGCCCTCCGCCCCCTCGCCGCTCGCCCCAACGCTCACCGCTCCACCCTCCACCCTCCACACCCCTCCACCATCCACCATCCACATCCCTTCGCCCTCCACCCCTCAACCCTCGCCCATCGGCCCTTCGGCCACCCCGCGCACCCCGCCCCCGCCCGACGCCTGGATGACCGCCCCGATCACTCCCACCATCAGCGAGACGGCGCGGCAAATCTTTGTTCAGGGGCAAGCTTTAGGGCGCGATCCACATGCATTCTCGAAGGTTGGCGACTGCCAGAGCATCACCACCTATTTCCTGGCCAACTTCGATACCCCAGGTCTGTACCGACTAGGATCATACAGCGATCTCCAGGCGACGATTGACTGGTTCCCCGGCTCGTTCGCCCGCGAGAGCCTGTCAGTGAAAGGCGGGTTGAACGCCGCCGCCATGCTCTCCCCCTTCCGCGCCGACCCCAAGCAATGCCAGGCCGGCGAAACCCCGCTGGCCTGCGAGTACCGCCTGCACAACCCCAGCATCGCCATCATCAGCCTGGAAGAGTGGTGGGAAGGCGCGCCGGAAAAATACGAAATTTACATGCGGCAGATCATCGAGTACACCATCCAGCAGGGCATCGTCCCCATTCTCGGCACAAAAGCTGATAACCTGGAAGGCGACCATTTTATCAACGCAACGATTTACCGCCTGGCGTGGGAATACGACATCCCGCTGTGGAATTTCTGGGCGTCGGTACAGCACTTGACCACGCACGGGCTGGTGGATGATGGCTTCCACCTGACCCACGTCAACAACTTCTACTTCGACAAACGCACCCGCTCCGGCTGGACAATGCGCAATCTGACCGCGTTAGTCGCCCTCGATGCAGTGCAGAAGGCATTGAATAAATAGTGAGTTTTCAACACGAAGGACGCAAAGGATTACACCAGGTTTTAAAACAGTAGCGGCAAAAGTGACATACAAGACAATTTGTATCTGATTATCTAAAT
>DYIZ01000155.1 GCA_020723385.1 Candidatus Aquidulcis sp. | reverse complement strand
TTCTCGACGGTCCGAACTCAGTGGTATTCGACGAAGCGGAGAACCGCCTGCACGCACAAAAAGCGGTAATGGCGCTGACGATGGCCTAGAACAAGTATACAGGTAGAAAGTAAACAGGTAAACAGGTCAAGGAAGATGAGTGAGAAGCGGCCTTTGTATCAATCACCCGGAGAAAAAGGAAAACGCGGGTTCGAGGATCTAGAATGTTATCAACTCGCGCTCGAAGTGATGGCGATGGTCCATGAGTTCTCAAAAACATTGCCTCATGATGAGAAATATGATCTGTCTGTCCAAATTCGCCGTTCATCGAAGGGTGTGACTGCCAATATCGGAGAGGCCTATGGGCGGTATCACTATCTCGACAGTCTGCGGTATTACTCGATTGCGCGTGGTGAACTCAATGAAACCCTGGCTCACATGATCAATGCGAAAGTTCTCAACTATGTTGAGCAAAGTGCCTTTGATGTCATCTACAAACTAATCCGTGAGGCAGAACAAACCCTCAATGGTTACATGGCCTACATCCGCCGTCAGCGCGCCGGTTCACAGGAATTCGGCGACAAGACGGTCCACGAAGATCGAATAGATTACGATCTCTCTTGTTCCCCAGACAACGAAGCTGGAAATTAACCACCCCTGTTTTCCTGTCTACTTGTTTACTTGTTTACTTGCCTACTTGTCAACTACGAAAGGAACCTATGAATAACAAACTTTCTCGCCAACTCGCCGTCGTCGCCATTGGCGGCAATTCGCTCATCAAAGACAGCAAGCACCAAACGGTCGAAGATCAGTACCAGGCCGCCAAAGAAACCACTTATCACATTGCCGACATGATCGAGGCTGGCTGGGATGTGGCTATCGGTCACGGCAATGGTCCTCAAGTGGGCTTTATCCTGCGCCGCTCGGAAGTGGCAGCCAAGGTCGAAGGCATGCACGAAGTTCCGTTGGATGTGTGCGGCGCAGACAGCCAGGGCGCAATTGGCTATGCCCTGCAGCAAACGTTACAAAACGAGTTGTTCCGGCGCGGTATCAAAAAGAACGTCGCCACGGTTGTGACTCAGGTTCTGGTGGATAAGAACGACAAGGCTTTCCAGAATCCTTCCAAACCCATCGGCGGGTTCATGGATGAGGCCGACGCCAAGCGCCGCGAAAAGGAGTTGAACTGGAGCGTGGTGGAAGATGCCGGGCGCGGCTGGCGGCGTGTCGTCGCTTCTCCCCTGCCTAAGGAAGTCGTTGAACTCGACTCGGTCAAGGCTCTCTTGAATGCCGGGGTGGTTGTCATCACCGTGGGCGGCGGCGGAATCCCGGTGATTGACGCAGGCGAAGGTCAGTACGCTGGCACCGCGGCAGTGATTGACAAAGACTATGCTTCCAGTTTGCTGGCGCGCGAAATCAAGGCCGATTTGTTCGTCATTTCCACCGCGGTCGAGAAAGTCGCCATCAACTTTGGCAAGCCAAACCAGCAGTGGCTCGACCAGATGACGCTGGCGGAAGCCAAGCAATATTTGGCCGAAGGGACTCACTTTGCCAAAGGTTCGATGGCCCCCAAGATACAAGCCATTCTCTGGTTCCTGGAGGCTAATCCGAATGCCAAAGCGCTGATCACCAACCCCGAGAATATCGGGCGCGCCTTGCGTGGTGAGACTGGCACGTGGATTGTGCCTTAGGTAGGGTAGAATCACCCGGCGGGTTTTGTCGCCCCCGGCGGAACCGGAGACTCTCCGCTCTGGGACGCTCAGTGATCTTTTCTGGTTGGGGAAGCGGGCATCTATCCCGCGCCCGAGGAAGGAGGTGCAGTTCGAAGGTCATGTAACGCGCATCGAGTTGTCAATAAGTAGGTTCCTAATCAACTAATCAACTTGCGTAATACGGAGGAGTTACAATGCGTACCAAAATTTTATGGCAGACAGTAGCCGTGTTGTTGATCGCAACGATGGTTCTTTCTGCATGTGGCCCCGAGAAGGTCGGTAACTTTGAGATTCCGGCTGTTGTGAAGGGCAAGTTCAACGTCGCCATGGTTTTGATTGGCCCACACGACGATGGCGGCTGGTCGCAGGCGCATTACGAAGGCCTCGAATATGTGGCCCAGAACGTCGAAGAGACACATGTTGCATATATCGAGAACGTTCCAGAAGGCGCTGATTCTGAGCAAATCTTCCGCGCCCTTTCTCGTAAAGGCTTCGATCTGATTCTCGGCACATCCTACGGTTACATGGATCCGATGGAAACCGTCGCAAACGAGTTTCCTGATATCATGTACATCCATTTGACGGGTATCAAGTCGAATGGGAAAAACTTCGGCAACTTGATGGGCGCTATGGAGAACATGAAGTACCTGGCTGGTATGATCGCCGGCGCCCGCGCCAAGTTGGACGGCAACCCCAAGCTCGGTTATATGGCAACCTTCCCGATCCCCGAGGAAATCCGCCTCGGTAACGCCATTGCCCTCGGGATGAGGAAAACCTGTCCCGAATGCACCATGGATGTGCGCTGGATCAATACCTGGCATGACCCGATCATCGAAAAAGACGCGGCTGCCTCTCTGTTCGATGCCGGCGCGCAGGTGGTCTTCACCGGCGCGGATACCCCCGCTGTGGCTGACGTTGCCCAGGAAAAGGGTAAATGGGGCGTCACCTATGACTGGTACGGCTCCTGCAGAGTGGAACGTTGTCTGACGGCGCCATATTGGAATTGGGGTCCAGTTTATGCCAAGATTGCCGAGGCAGTAAAGGCCGGCACATACACACCTGGTTGGGATTACTTCGATGCCGATACCGGCGCGTTGGGGCTGTATGGCTTTATGGAAGGTCAAGAGCTGACAACCGGTATGAAAGACTTGCCGCCTGAGGTCATTCAAGAGGTACGCGACCTTATGGCAAAGACTCTCAAGGGCGAATGGACGCGCTTCGATGTATTCTCTGGCCCGATCAATGATAACCAGGGCAATGTCGTCGTGCCTGAGGGTGAAAAACTGGCGCAAGTTGACCTGGACGCCTTCCCGGAATTCGGCTTAGGCTGCACTTACTGCATGAAGTGGTGGGCAGAGGGCATCACCGCCGAGTTGCCTGAATAGATTGTCACCACGTGGGAGGCTAGAACTTGATTTGGCTCGATCCTCCCGGACATTTCAATCAAGTCTTGTCTCTTCCCCTTTCCAGATTGGGGAGGGGAAGAGACTGAGACTTTACCCCCTGGTAGACGAACGGAGCGCACGCGTGGACGCATCGCAAACCGTAGATCATAATCCGGAAACTGGAACCATCAAGCCCCGAGTAGTGGAAATGCATGGCATCGTCAAGCGTTTCCCCGGCGTGTTAGCCAACGACCATGTAGATTTCGACCTCCGCCCCGGAGAAATCCACGCTCTGTTGGGTGAGAATGGCGCCGGCAAGAGCACCCTGATGAACATACTGGCCGGTTTATACCGCGCCGAAGCAGGGATGATTCTGGTCAAGGGTCAGCCAGTGACCTTCTCCTCCCCCCGCGACGCTATCAACTCTGGTATCGGCATGGTACATCAACACTTTATGCTGGTACCGTCACAAACTGTCACCGAGAACGTATTGCTTGGTCTCGACAAACCCCGGTTTTTGGTTAATTTGCCACAGTACGATAGGGCTGTCGGTGAGCTAGGGGAGCAATTTGGATTGAAGGTGGACCCGCGCGTGAAGATCTGGCAGCTTTCGGTAGGCGAGCAGCAGCGCGTCGAAATTCTCAAGATGCTTTACCGGGGCACAGATGTGCTCATCATGGATGAACCGACGGCTGTGCTGGCGCCTCAGGAAATCGAAGGTCTGATCAAAACCCTGAGAGCGATGGTGGCGCGTGGCAAATCCGTCATCTTCATCAGCCATAAACTGCAAGAGGTCATGGCAGTGGCCGACCGGGTCACAGTTTTGCGCCGAGGAAAAGTGACTGCCGCCGGGGTGGAAACCCGCCAGACGACCCGGCAAGAACTGGCCCGTTTGATGGTTGGCAGGGAAGTGCTCTTCCACCTGGACAAGAAACCCCGCCAGCCGGAAGGGATCGTGCTCTCGGTTGAGAATCTTCAGGCCGAGAACGACAAAGGCTTGCCCGCTCTGCGAGATCTATCGCTGCAAGTCAAGGCGGGTGAGATCGTCGGTTTGGCGGGTGTCGCCGGCAACGGCCAGCGCGAGCTGGCCCAAACCATCACCGGGCTGCGCAAGTGCCAACGGGGCAAGATTTTACTCGATGGGCACGAGATCGGCAACTGCTCGGCGAACGTTGCCATTCGGCGGGGCGTTTCACACATCCCTGAAGATCGCACCCACGTGGGCACTGCGCCCAATCTGAGCATCACGGATAACGTGATTATGAAAAGTTATCGCCAGCCGCCAATCGCCCGCGGTTGGATGCTCGACATGGTCGCCGCGACGCGTTTCGCCAACGAGCTAAAGCAGAACTACGAGATCATCGTCCCAACGGTAGAAACCCCGGCGCGCCTGCTTTCGGGCGGTAACCTGCAGCGCGTGATTTTGGCCCGTGAAATCTCAGGCAAGCCAGCCCTGATGGTCGCCATGCAGCCCACGCGCGGGCTGGATGTGGGCGCGATCGAGGGCGTGCATCGGCTGCTCCTGGCCCAGCGGGATGCGGGCGCAGCGATTTTGTTGGTCTCCGAAGAGCTTGAAGAGTTGCTGTCACTCAGTGACCGGGTTTATGTGATCTATGAAGGGCGCATCATGGGTGAATTGCAGATTGACTCAACTGACAGCACCCAGATCGAAACCATCGGTTTGATGATGACCGGCACACCGTTGGAGCAGATTCGCTCGTAGCGAGCGCTTCAGCGCCGAAGCAGCGCACTGAAGTGCGCATGACGAACAAGGCGCTTCAGCGCCGCCAGGAGTATCGTGGCATGTCAGAAACTACTGTCCCTCTAGCCTCTCGATTGCGGTCTCTGACCCTACGCGTCGAACCACGTCTGAAAGATCCCCCGCGTTGGTATCCACTGGCCGTTACCGTGGGCGCTATCGTGTTTGCGCTTTTCCTTGGGGGCATCCTCATCGCCCTGTCGGGCGGCGACCCGCTTCGCTCGTACATCCACATCGCCCGCGCCTCTTTGGGCAGTCTTGGCGTTTTCTCCGATACACTCGTCAAAGCGACACCGCTCATCATGGCAGGGCTGGCGTGTTCGGTGGCCTTCCGAATGAAACTCTGGAATATTGGCGCGGAGGGGCAGTTCATTATGGGCGCATTCGGGGCCAGCGCCGTTGTGTTGACGCCGATCATCCCAGCCGAGACCCCCTCCTGGATATTCATCCCGGCGATGATCCTGGCTGGTATTTTAGGCGGGGCGCTGTGGGGCTTTATTCCCGGATTCTTGAAGGCCAGGCTGAACGTCAACGAGATCATCAGCTCACTGATGTTGAACTATATCGCCGTAGCGTGGATCAACTTCTGGATCTTCGCGGTGTGGACGGAGGGCGGTTTCCAGATGAGTCCGGCATTCCCGAAAAATGCCTGGCTGCCGCGGCTGACCGACCTTGCCGCAGAGATTCCTATTCTTTCAGGATTGACCACCCACCTGGGGTTGATCCTTGGCATTCTGGCGGCCATCGTCGCCTGGTTCATTCTCTACCGCAGCCGGTGGGGATACGAAATCCGCTTGATCGGCGACAACCCGCAGGCGGCGCGCTACGCCGGGTTGAACATCACCCGCAATACGGTGCTGGTGATGATGCTCTCCGGCGCTCTGGCCGGGCTGGGCGGGATGTCCGAAGTCACCGGGGTGGTGCATCGCCTGCAAACCTCGCCCCTTGCCGCGGGCTATGGCTTCACCGGAATTATTGTCGCCTGGCTGGCCAAACTCAATCCCTATTTGGTTGTGCCGGTCTCGATATTTTTTGGCGCGTTGATCCTGGCCGGACGGGAAATCCAACCCTCGGGCATCCCCAAAATGATCCAGGGTATTATCCTGGTCAGCCTGATCGCCAGCGACTTTTTGATCCGCTACCGCGTGCACATCGTGCGCCGGGGGCAGGAGGCGTAGTTCATGGATTTCATCATTATTTTACAGGCCGGCGTTGCCACTGGCACGATCCTGCTCTTTGCCACCATCGGCGAGTTGTTCGCCGAGCGTTCGGGTGTGCTCAACCTGGGGGTGGAGGGTATGATGCTCATCGGGGCGATGTTTGCCTTCAAAATCGCCATCGCCACCGGTAACCCCTGGCTGGGTGTGCTGGTTGCAATATTAGCGGCAGGTCTCATCAGCCAGATTCATGCCTTTATCACCATCACCCTCCAGGCTGACCAGGTCGTCAGCGGTCTGTCGCTCACCTTCCTGGGGGCGGGCATCAGTGTGGTCTTGGGCGAGGGGCTGAGCAAGGCTGGCACGGTGTCGCTGCTCCCGCAGTTTTCGATCCCCTTGCTCACAAAAATCCCGCTGATCGGGCCAGTCTTCTTCACTGAACAGAGCATCATGGTCTACATCGGATACCTGTTCATCCCGCTGGCGTGGTTTTACATCAACCGCACCCGCCCCGGGATGCACCTGCGAGCAGTAGGCGAATTCCCTGCGGCCGCTGACGCACTGGGCATCAACGTTTACCGCCTGCGTTATTTCTACGTTTTCGTGGGCGGAGCGCTGGCCGGGCTGGCGGGCGCTACCATCAGCCTGGCGATTTCCCCCGGCTGGTTCAGCGAGCTGACCACCGCCGGGATGGGCTGGATCGCCGTCGGGTTGGTCATCTTCGCCCAGTGGAATCCCATCCGGGCCGCGTTCGGGGCGTACGCCTTTGGAGCGCTGCGCCGGCTCATTCTCGACATTCAAGGGCCGACCGTCTTCATCGGTGCGATCGGCAATTTCACTTTCCTGGAAATGCGCAACCCGTTTTACTACAACCCCTACTGGGGATTCTTCCTGCAAATGCTGCCCTACGCCTTTACGATCATTGTACTGGTGATCGGCTCACGCGAAGCCATGCGGAAACGCCTGGGCGCGCCGGCTGCGTTGGGCAATCCTTACATCCGAGGGGAACGAGGTCTGTAATTTATGGATAAATTTCTTGGTTATCAGTGCTCACTTTGCGGGCAGGCGTATGCGGCTGGCGAGGTTACCTACACGTGCCCGAAAGACGGCGGCAACCTGGATGTGGTGCTGGATTACAACGCCATTCGCAGCCAGTTGGCAGTAGATGATCTGCTCAACGGGGGGGAGGCGGGCCTGTGGCGCTACCTGCCCCTGCTGCCGGTGGCCGACCCCGGTGGGAATGAGACTCCATTGCGGGCGGCCGGTGGAACCCCGGTATTTCACACCCCCCGGCTGGCCGAAAAACTCGGCCTGCAGAATCTCTGGATCAAAGATGAGAGCCGCAATCCGAGCGCCTCGTTCAAAGATCGCGCCTCTTCGGTCGTCGTCGCCCGCGCCCGCGAGATCGGCGCTGAAGTGGTGGTGACGGCCTCCCCCGGCAACGCCGGGGCGGCGCTGGCCTGCATGGCGGCTGCCGTCGGGCAGAAGGCGATCATTTTCGCCCCGCGCACCGCGCCTCCGGCCAAAGTCGCCCAACTGCTGGTCTTTGGCGCGCAGGTGATCCTGGTGGACGGCACTTACGACGACGCCTTCGACCTGACCATCGCCGCCTCACAGGAATTCGGCTGGTATTGCCGCAACACAGGCTACAACCCCTTCACCGCGGAAGGGAAGAAAACGGCTGCGCTCGAAATTTGGGAGTGGGCTTTACGTTTTACGGATTACGGGTTACGAGAGGACGTAAAACGTAATTTGACCGTCTTCGTTTCCGTCGGCGACGGCAACATCATTTCCGGCATCCACAAAGGCTTCAAAGATTTGTTCCTGCTTGGCTGGATCGAGCAGATGCCAAAGATTTTCGGTGTGCAGGCCGAAGGTTCGGCGGCGATTGCCAACGCTTTCCACGACGGGACTGAGACGATTGTCCCCGTCTCCGCCAAAACGCTGGCTGACAGCATCTCGGTGGATCTGCCGCGAGACGGTGTGCGCGCCGTGCGGGCAGCGCGGCAAACCGGCGGTTCGTACATCGTCGTCAGCGACGCCGACATCCTGGCCGCCATCGCCGAGTTGGGACCGATGGGCATCTTCGCCGAACCGGCGGGTGCGACGTCTTATGCCGGGCTGGTCAAGGCCGTGCAGCAAGGGCTGGTTGGGCCGGAAGACCCGGTGATCGTCGTCAACACCGGCAGCGGGCTGAAAGACGTGAAAGCCGCCATGCAGTCCGTGCGCGAAGCGCCCATCATCGAGCCAAGTTTGGCATCTGTAAAGAAAATCATTCTATGAAACCCACTTTCTCCATTGTTGCCCCAATCTTCAACGAATCTGGCAATATCTCTGAACTGTACCGCCGTGTCAAAGACGTGATGGACACCACCGGCGAGCCGTGGGAGCTGGTGCTGGTGGACGACGGCTCTACCGATGGCTCCACCGAAATGATGCGCGACCTGGCAAAACAGGATGAGCGTGTCCGCCCGGTGATCTTCGCCCGCAATTTTGGGCATCAGATCGCCGTAACCGCCGGGCTGGATTACACCCGCGGGGATGCCATCATTATCATTGACGCCGATTTGCAAGATCCGCCTGAGGTGATGCTCGACTTGATCAAGAAATGGCGCGAAGGCTACGAAGTGGCCTACGCCGTGCGCGCCGAGCGCGAGGGTGAAAGCTGGTTCAAACTGGTCACCGCCTCGTTGTTCTACCGGTTGATCTACCGCATCACGGATGTCAAAATCCCATTGGATACCGGCGATTTCCGGCTGCTGGACCGCAAAATCGTCAATGTGATGAACCAGATGCGCGAGCGCCACCGTTTCTTGCGCGGCATGGCGGCCTGGGTCGGCTTCCGGCAGATTGGCGTGCCCTACAAGCGCGCCGCCCGCTTCTCTGGGGAGACCAAATACCCTCTCAAGAAGATGATCAAGTTCGCCAGCGACGCCATCACCGGGTTTTCATATTTCCCGCTGCAACTGGCAACCTATGTGGGATTCGTCGCCGCCGGAATTGCCATCGTGGCGATACCAGTCGTGGCGGTGATGCGCATCGCCGGCAACAGCGCTTTCTTCGGGCAGGCTTCCACGCTTATCGCCGTGCTGTTCCTGGGCGGGGTGCAGCTCATTTCTACCGGTATTTTGGGCGAATACCTGGGCCGCATGTACGATCAATTGAAAGGCCGCCCGCTGTACATCGTGCGCGAAGAGCCGGAGGAAGAAGGGATAAGTAAGCAGGTAAACAGGTAAACAGGCTGGTATTTCCTTGGATACGTGTTTACCTGTGTACCTCATACATTCACACAACAAACTGGAGATTTCTACATGAAAATTGATCTGACCATCGAGAAAGACCGCCGCGCCCGCGCTATTCAGCGCGCCCGCGAGCGTAATATCGTCATTCCTACTTTCGCGCAGATGAAAAACCCGGCGTTGATTCCGGCCAAAGTCAAGGAAGAGCTGGCGAAGATCGGCCTGTGGGATGTTCACCCGCGCAACCTGTACCGTATCACCTGGAAGAACGATCCGGTGGCGCATGGCGGCGGGTTTGGCGGCGTCAACTGGCTGGAGTTGCCTCCCAGCCTGACCGGCGTTCCCGCCCGGATCATCGTCCTCGTCGGGAAGTGGTTCCCCACCGGGGCGCACAAGGTCGGCGCAGCTTTCGGGTGTCTCGTCCCCCGCTTGGTCACCGGTCAGTTCGACCCCACCACCCAAAAGGCGGTTTGGCCTTCCACGGGTAACTTCTGCCGCGGCGGCGCGTACGACTCGGCGCTGCTGGCCTGCACCTCCATCGCCATCCTGCCTGAAGGGATGAGCCGCGAGCGCTTCGAGTGGCTATCGAAGATCGCCGGGGAAGTCATCGCCACGCCGGGCACCGAATCCAACGTCAAGGAAATCTTCGACAAGTGCTGGGAGCTGCGCAAATCCGGCCAGGATTTGATGATCTTCAACCAATTCGATGAGTTTGGCAATTACCTGTGGCATTACGAGATCACCGGGCACGCCATGGAAGAAGTGCTGAAGCAGGCCATGAGGCCGAAAGACGAGTATCGCGGCATGGCCTCCGCCACCGGCTCGGCGGGTACAATCGCCAGCGGCGACTACATGAAAGAGTTGTTCCCGGCTTCCAAGATCGTCGCCAGCGAAGCGCTGCAATGCCCCACGCTGCTCGAAAATGGCTTCGGCGCGCACCGTATCGAGGGCATCGGCGACAAGCACGTGCCGTGGATTCACAATTCCAAGAATACCGATGTGGTGGCGGCAATTGACGACCAGGCGGTGGTTAATCTCTCCCGGTTGTTCAACGAACCCGCGGGCCGCGCCTATCTCGCTAAGAAGGGCGTCCCCGAGGGTGTGATCGGCCAACTCGATTTGTTGGGCTTCTCCGGCATCTCGAACGTCCTCACCGCCATCAAAGCCGCCAAATATTACGAGATGGGCGAGCACGACATCATGCTCACCGTGCTGACCGATTCGATGGAGCTGTACCAATCCCGCCTGAAAGAAATGCACGCAGAGTACGGCGAATATACCGAAACCGACGCGGCCGCCGACTTTGCTCGCTATTTGAACGGCGAATCCACCGACAACATGATCGAGCTGACCTACGCTGACCGGCGGCGGGTTCACAACCTGAAATACTTCACCTGGGTCGAGCAGCAGGGCCGCACCTACGAGGAAATCCAGGCCCAATGGTACGACCGGGATTACTGGACGGGATTCCGCTCACAGGCAGCCGAGATTGACGCGCTGATCGAAGATTTCAATGCGGAAGTCGGTTTGTAGATCGGATTGCCAATCCGATCTACCTCGCGCAGCCAGATGTGTTTCGCCTGTCACAGCGATTCCCGTTGAACCACCAAAATTGGCCTGAGCGACTTGCAAATTTCTGATAGAATCAGGCTCGAAGTTTGAATAAGTTGTAACCCATCTTTTTAGGAGGTAGCTATGGCGCTCGAGCGCGAAAAAGAGACTCACCGCAGGCGGCAACGTCGCGAGAAGATCCGCAAGCTGCGTGCGAAATATGCGGCAGCGGCGACAGCGGCAGAAAGGGATCGGATTGCCAAGAAAATCAAGGCGATCAGCCCTGATGCCCCGCTCCAAACTGGCAAATAGTTTTTGCCTCATAGCAAACGGGAGCTATCCCCGCTCCCGTTTGCTGTTTAACTCGACGGGTTTAGGTTTGTAGTGAGCGCTTTAGTGCGATGATGGCGCTAAAGCGCCTACTACGAACAGGAGGGTAGGCGCGATGATCGCATCCACAGATTTGATCCTGGTGGCTGTTTTGCCCAGCCCGCGCGACCTGGAAATTGCCCGGCTCCTTGGCTGGTATCGCATCCCCCTGCGTACCGCACCCAAAGTCGTGGCGGTGGACTACCTGGCCTTCTATCTGACCGGGGCTTTTGCCGATGACCGTTGGCGCATCCAATACGTCGCGCCCGTTGTAGGGCACGAGCTGACCACCCGGATGGAATTGCTCCACGAAGAGTCCGATCACCCGCGGGCGGGCGAGGAGTATTTCAAGATTCAGATTGGCACGTTGGAACGGCTATCCAGCCCCATTCTGGCTGATAAATGGCGGCGGATCACGTTTTTCTACACGACGGGGGAGTATTTTCTCCGGGCGCAGACCGTCAGAGATTTGATTGTTCAATCCGGCGAGCGGGAGATTCTCTGGCAGACACTGCGGGAGCGGGCGACGCAGTCTCAAACCTATGGGGCCGGCAGCCTGCCGGAGGTGGATCTCGACCCGGCGGTCCTTGCCTTGCTGCTCGGGATTGGGGAGAGCGGGGCGCCTTATACGACGGAAATAGGAGAGGAGGCATTCGAATGAAAAAGACCCACCTGAAAACCCATTGGTATTTGTTTATCGCGGCGGGATTATTGCTCCTGGCTGCCTTGTATCCGATCAATGCCCTCTCTTCTCCCCCGCCGCCGCCGGAAGCGCACGATAATATTACAGTCAGTCAAAGTGAATTATTCCAGGAAATCCCTACAAACCAGGTAATCATCAAATATAAGGTTTCCTATGCCGCGCGTACCATCCCTGATCGAGCCGAGCAGATGCAACGCTTGAGCGATGCAGCCGGTGTGTCCCTGGAGTATTTGCGCGCCATGTCGGGCGAGTCTCATGTGGTGAGATTGCCCGAACGGCTCCCGCTGGATCAGGTACGCGCGATCGCCGAACGCCTGGCAGCCCTGCCGGAAGTGGAATACGCTGAGCCAGACCAAATCAGGTTCCATACCCTGATTCCCAATGATCCTCAGTACACCAATCAATGGCATTACCATGGGACCTGGGGCATCAACGCGCCGGCAGCCTGGGACATTACCACCGGCTCCAGCAGCGTCGTGGTAGCGGTGATTGATACCGGCATCACCAATCACGCCGATTTGAGCGGGCAAACCGTACCGGGATACGATTTTATCCATGACATCGCGGTCGCGAATGATGGCAATGGGCGTGACAGCGACCCAAGCGACCCAGGCGACTGGATAACTTCAAGTGAATGTTATCCAGGGTCGCCCAGTGACCCCAGCTCATGGCACGGCACACAAACCGCCGGTACGATCGGCGCGATTGGCAACAACGGCCTGGGCGTGACGGGGATCAGTTGGGGTTCGAAAATATTGCCAGTGCGGGTATTGGGCAAGTGCGGCGGGTACGATTCAGATATTGTGGATAGCGTTCGCTGGTCGGCTGGCTTAGCGGTTGTGGATGTGCCAAATAATGCGAACCCGGCGAAAGTTCTCAATCTCAGCCTGGGGGGAAGTGGGTCGTGCAGTGCCACCTGGCAGAATGCGGTCAATGAGGTGATTTCTGCAGGCGCCGTTATGGTGGTCAGCGCCGGGAATAGCAATGCCGATGCCATGAATTTCACGCCTGCCAGTTGCAATAGCGTTATCACGGTAGCCGCCACCGATCGCGGCGGCAATAGGGCCTACTATAGCAACTACGGCGGAGGCGTCGAAATCAGCGCGCCAGGGGGTGAAACCTACCCGACCACATCCGAGGGTGTGCTCTCGACTCTGAACACTGGCTCGACATCGCCTGTTGCAGATACTTATGCCTACTACCAGGGCACCAGCATGTCTGCGCCTCACGTTGCCGGTATCGTGTCTCTGATGTTTTCAGTCAATCCCTCGCTAACTCCTGCCCAGGTGTTGAATATTCTTCAGACGACAGCCAAGACTTTTCCAGGCGGCAGCACTTGTAACACTTCGATTTGCGGCAGCGGCATCGTGGATGCTTATGCTGCGGTGGTCGCTTCCGGGGGAAATACACCTACCCCCACGCTCACGCCTACCATAACCCGCACGCCCACGCGACCCGCACGCCAACGCTGACCCGCACCGCAACGCCATTCGGCTGGACGGCGACCGCCGTCCCTGGGCGGTATCTCCCCGCGGTTCGAAAGGATGCCTCGCCTACGCCGACCCTCACCCCCACGGTGACTTCCACCCCGCAAGGCCCTACTCCCGGATTCTGGCAGGAAGACAGCGCCCAGGGCTGCGCGGGCTGCTCTGAATTCTATGTGTCGGTGGGCGTGCCATATATTGACGATTTTGCGATCTACGTCTCGGTTTCGGGCTGCGAGAAAATGGTTATCCATGAAAACCCGGAAGAACCAGTGGTCAACAACCAATTTTCTTTCACTGGTTCTTTCTTCGCCAACGGCACATTCGACTCGCCGACTTCCTTGTCAGGTACCTATGGGCTGAGTTATCACTACATCCCGGGCTGCGGCTATATCAGCCTGACCCCAAGGGCCTATCACACTGCGTGGGTAAATTCAAGCCAGACGCTGCCCGATTACGACGAGGCTGTCCTGGTTGCCCCAGATACCGGTATCCCATTGTTCGTTGATCCTGGCATTTGGGTGGAATTTTTGCGGAAATAGGTGGTATTCGTTGTAGAATCTTAGGAATATCGTACCGGTTTCAATCAATCCATTCGTCTTTGTGTGGTTGGTGGAAGCGTGGTTGTATTTATGTTCGTGAGCAGGGTTGGGAATCGTTTTTTGAACGGCTGCGTTTGACCGCATGATATAATCCGCATCACGGTATGGAAAGATTGCTCAACAGATAAGATAACTTGTGCGAATTATTTTTATAAAAATCAGGAGGAATAAAGGAATGAAAACCCGAAAGTATCTGTATCTTCTAGCGGCTCTATTATTCTTGGGAGCTCTCTATCCCATCAAAGTCTTATCTTCTGCCCACGCGCCCGACCTGGCCGAGACCTTGCGGAAAGAGACCGGCGGCGCAGCGCGCATCAGCTACCATGCTGAGACCGGCAAGGTGCGCTTTATCGGTACCGACCTCGATCATGCTATCCCCCAACCCGAGCGCCTGGCCAGTGACGCCACGTTCGAAGTCGCTGCGCTGACTTTTCTCGGTGAGTACGGCTCGCTCTTCGGCCTGGCCAGTCCGGTTGACGAATTGCGCCTGATGAAGTCTAACGAGCTGGATGGCGGGCACTCGATGGCGCGTTTCCAACAGATGTACCAGGGCATCCCGGTGGTGGGCGGTGAGCTGATTGTCAACATGGATGCCGCCAAAAACGTTTTGTCTGCCAATGGCGAAATCCTGCCGGATATTGGCGTCGAGACGCAGCCCAAACTCGATGCTGCCGCTGCCCAGGCGATTGCCCTCGAAACGGTCGCCAAGAATTATGATCTGGCAGTCGAGTCGCTAGTTGCCTCCACCCCAGAGTTGTGGATCTTCAACCCGGTGCTGCTCGGCGGGCCGGGGCCGCGAATCACTTCCCTGGTTTGGCGCTTGGAAGTGTCTGCCAAGGAGCTTTTCCCTGTGCGCGAGCTGGTTTTGGTAGAAGCTAACATGGGGGTTGTCGCTCTGCACTTCAACCAGGTTGACACAGCCAAAAACCGCGCTATCTATGACAACAACAACGATTACACGGCTGGTTTACCTGGAACAGGTCCAGTTTGTACAGAGGGGAATTGTCCCGGCAGCGGTAATGATTATAACTTTGCCTACAATTTCGCTGGCGACACCTACGACTATTACTTCAACAACCATGGCCGAGATAGCATTAACGGGGCCGGCATGCAGTTGATCTCGACTGTGCGCTATTGCCCGAACTCAGGCGAGTGCCCATATGCGAATGCCTTCTGGAACGGAGATCAGATGGTTTATGGGCAAGGATACTCTTCGGCAGATGATGTGGTGGCTCACGAGATGACCCACGGCGTCACCGATTACGAGTCTCACCTGTTCTACTATATGCAGTCTGGCGCTATCAACGAGTCTCTCTCCGATATCTGGGGCGAGATCATTGACCAGGCCAATAGCTATGACGGGCCTGGCGGCGGCGCACTTTGGCTGATGGGCGAGGACATGTCTGGCGGCGCCATCCGCAGTATGGAAAACCCGACACTTTACAGTGATCCAGATAAAATGAGCAGTACTTACTATCGCTGTACAACCGACGATGGGGGCAGCCAGGATATGGGCGGTGTGCACACGAATAGCGGTGTATCGAACAAAGCGGCCTATCTCATGGCGGCAGGCGCCTCGTTCAACGGTCACACAGTAACAGCGCTGGGCAACCTAAAAACGGCAAAAATCTTCTACAAGGTCCAAACCGATTTGTTTACCTCGGGCAGCGATTACCAGGATTTATATGATTATCTCCAGCAAGCCTGCACAATGCTTATCGGCACGGCTGGCATCACGGCCGGTGACTGCCTGGAAGTGAAGGACGCAGTGGACGCAGTGGAGATGAGTCAACAGCCGGCTTCCTGCGCGGCCAATGATGCCCCGGTCTGCTCGGCTGGGCAAACTCCGAATGACATTTTCTTCGATAACATGGAAAATACTGGGAGTGGCAACTGGGCGAGCGCAGCCTCGCAAGGCACAGATTACTGGTATTATCCCCAGAACCCCAATGCCCTTAGTTTCGATGCTACTTATACCACCAGTGGCGTTTTCAACATCTGGGGGTTTGCACAAGGATCTCCCTACGGCGGTGCATCAGATACTAACATTGCGATGACGCTCAATACTTCTTTGCCCCCAGCCAGCACCCCTTACCTCCACTTCGCGCACGCTTATGCCTTTGAGACTGGTAGTTATGATGGCGGTGTGCTCGAATACAGCACCAATGGCGGAGGATCATGGAACGATGCTGGCTCGTTGATGACGGACAATGGCTACAATGGCACGATCTCATCCGGAAACCCCCTGGGCGCACGCAGTGGTTTTGTCAATAACAGCAATGGCTATGTCTCAACCCGCCTGAATCTGAGTACGCTGGCAGGGCAAAATGTACGCTTCCGCTTCCGCATGGGAACAGATGGCACCGTATATGATTGGGGCTGGTTCATTGACGATGTCCGCATCTATACCTGTTCAGCCGCACAAACCTCGACTCCGACCAGAACCGCAACCGCTACCGGCCCGACACCGACCCGCACCCAAACTCCAATCGGATGGGGGCCGAAAGGGAACTTGCCCATCGTCCGTAAAGATATTCCGCCCACTGTGACTAAAACCCCAACAGCCACGGCAACCTCAATACCGCCAACGGCTACATCAACTGCAACACTGCCCGCCGGTACCGGCCCTACTGCTGGTTTCTGGCAGGAAGATGGCACTTACGGCTGCGCCGGATGCTCTGAATTCTACGTTACCACTGGAAGCCCAATGGTGGATAATTTTGCCATCTACATCAGCGTGACGGGATGTGGTAACATTAAGCTTACCCGGACCAATCCCGAATATGCGATTAACAATAACTACTTCTCGTTTACGGGCACTTACTATGCCAATGGCTCCTTTGGTTCTCAGACTGTTGTATCGGGTCAATATGGCCTGAGTTCACACTATATCCCGGGATGTGGTAACGTCTCTGGCGGCCCATGGAGTTATCAATCAGTTTGGAAAAACTCCTCCCAGGCTGATCCTGACTTTCAGCAGGCATATCTTGTTGCTCCCGATATCGGTCTGCCTCAATTTGTTGATCCCAACATCATTGTCGAGTTCTTAGGCCAATAGCCCAAAAATCAAGACTCCCGGAGCCTGTTACGACTCCGGGAGTCTTTTTCTTTTATGAGATTAATCGAATAGGGTGATTATTTGGCTGGCAGCAAAGCGTTGATCTTCTCGACTGCTGTCCAAAACTCCTGCGGAACGTCCGTAACGCCATCTTTTGTGGTGATGGTCTTGGTCCGCTCGCCGCTGGTGACGGTGAGCGAGTACGTGAAACAGTCGTTGCACTGGCTGAAGACGCCGTAAGCGTCCTTCAAATCGAAGAATCCAAGCCCTTCGATATCCCGCGCCAGCGACAACACCTTGCTGGCATCCAATTGCTGGAAGCTGCCGTCAGTCAGCTCGAGGCGGCCATCGGCGTAGAAGGTAAATCTCTCGGATATGCCCGCAAACCCGCCGCTGCGCTCGAAGATGACGATAGCCCCATCGGTTGTGCCTTTCCCTCCGGGTACATCGGTATTTACGGGGCGTCCGACAACAGTAGCTTGCGGCTCGACAATATCTTGCGCAGTCGGGTTGCCTTGCGCTTGGACTGCGCTGCATCCGGCGATGAGTGCGGCGACCATCAGTAGA
>DYIZ01000154.1 GCA_020723385.1 Candidatus Aquidulcis sp. | reverse complement strand
TTCGACGCCTCGCCGGAGGGGATCGGCCAATTGGGTAAACGTATCCCAAAGGACGGGGAGCTTTTCCGCTTTGATGCCGACCCCGGTATCTTTGATGTCCAAACAGATCTGATCGGACGTTGTCCAGCACGTCACCCAAACCTTGCCCCCTGATTTATTGAACTTAATGGCATTGTTAGCCAACTGGCAAATGGCATTGGTCAAGAGGGCACGGTCGCCGATAATCGGCTTCAATTCGCCGACGATATTGAGCTGCAAGGCAATGCCTTTTTCTTTGACCATATCTTTGAGCGGGGTTAGCGCATCCACGATGACATCCCGCAAATTCAACGGCTCCAGACTCAATTCGACCTGCCGGTTCAGAAAAGACGCCAATACAACCAGATTGTCCACCATCTGCCGGGCAGATTTGACGCCGGCATTCAATTGGCCTAACTGCTCCTGCTGTTCGGGCAGAAGATTATCGCACCCATAGAGACCCATCAACTGGAGAGAAAAGGCCATATTGGCGAAAGGCGTGCGCAGCTCGTGAGTGACCACGCTGATGAACGCCGATTTCATTTCATCCATTTCGCGCAGATGGAGGTTGGCATCCTCCAGAGCTTTTTGAGCGCGCACCAGATCTTCGTTGAGCTTGATCGTATCCGAGAAGAGGCGGGCATTTTCCAGCGCGACCGCAGTCTGGTCAGCGAGGGTGGTCAGGAGGGTCAGGTCAGCGGTAAAAAAACGCTCCCCCGACAATTTTGGCCCGAGCGCCAGCAAGCCGATCCAGCCATTCTTCGAAAAGATCGGGACGAGTACATCTACTTTCAGAGCATCGAGCCAGGCGCGCTCATCCGTTGTAATCAACTTGAACGATGGGAGATAATCAACATCATATTGCGTTAGGGGCAGGCGTGTCTTTCGGAGGAAGACCGCCACCGGGTTGTCGATTCGCAACCGGCCATCGAAATTCGGCTCGCTTTCATTCTCCCGGATGAATTGCAATCGAAAGTAGCTGTTGCCGTCTTCGACTTCCTCGTCCACCAGAAATAAATAGGCGCGCTCGATTTCGAACGTTTTGATGATCAAATCTCTGGTCGTGTGAGCGAGAAAGGCCAGGTCAACGATATTATTGATTCCCATGCTGAACTCGCGCACAATGTTACCCGGATCATAGCTTCGCCCAAAGACCAGCCGGTTGACCCCGCGATTGATCAGATTCAGCAAAGGGTTTACCAGAAAAACCGACAAGAGCGCCAATCCAGTTCCAAGGATCACCGGGCTTAAGCGCAGCGAGGGATCGAACTGGGTCTGCATGAGCAAAAAAGCGCCCGTATATACCAGAACTGCCAGGAAAGTCGTCGTCAAAAGGATGGAAGATTTCAACCCCATTTGCAAGAGGTCAATCAAATTATGAGTCAGCGCGACATACGCGGCGATCACAATACCGATGATGCGTACGAAGGCCCCGATCTCCGCCAAACCTGTATAAATCAATATATCGCCAACGGCCAGGATTCCCAGGCAAAACATCCAAAAAATTACGCGATTCTTGTGCAGCGGCTGACGGGCGCGGTTGTACGCGATCCCAGCCAAAACCACAGTGGTCGTGACAAGTCCTGCCCATCCAATCAAAATTGTTGAAAGAATCAAAACTCGTTGGGCAGGCCCGGCCATCAAAGTGCTCAATGGCACTAAATCGCTTACCAACGCCAGGATAAGCGCCATCCAACTCAATCCAGCGATAATCCACAACTGAGTGCTGAACCGAATTTCGAGGAACTCGATACTAACGGCAAAGAAGATCAATGCCAGGATAAACGCCCCCAAAGCTGGCAGCCAGTTAATAAAGGATTGGCCGAGAAAATCCAGCCAATCTACGTAAACAAAAATCTGGATAAGCTCCCCGAGTCCAGCGACAATCCCATAGGTGAACAAATATCGGGAGACAGCCTGACCCCGTCGCCGCAAAACAAGCGACGCAACAGAGAAGTAAACCACCACCCACAAGATCGAAAGGATGATCAAACTGTCTTTATTCATCAAGCGAATATCCGGTTATCCGGTATATTCCGGCGCGAAACGGGTAGCGAAAAGTTGCCCAGGCTTTCGGGAGGTAAAAATCACGATTTCGAGGATTTCCACCGCCGCCAAAGCGGAACGAAGATCAGCCCAGCCGTCAACCCACTTATTACGATCAAAGTCAGGTTATTGACCAGCCAAAGGGCAGATTGTAAAGTCGCCCGCCAGTTATCCACTCGCCGAATTGAAACTGTCGGTTCCATAATCGGGCTGTCCCAATCGAATCGCCGGAGCCGCTTCAGAAAACCCTGTTTCACACAACCTTCCAAACTAAAAACGTGAATATCGTCACACCAGCGCCAGGCGTGCCGCAGGTCGCGCGCCAGCTCTTCCCAGCTCAAAGGGCGGCTGTCGCCAATATTCAAATCCACCCCGCCTCCGGTTGCGCCCACGCCGATATAATTCACCTCGGGGCCGTAGCTCCACATGGCCCCCAAACCATTGGGCCTCAAAAAACTCGTGTAGAGTAGAAAAACTTCACGGTCAGACGGAAGATCCACAATCCCGGTCAGGCGCTGCAAGGCAGTGGTATGCGCTTTGCGTTCATCCAACAAAAGAGGAAATTGGTAACTGTCGAGCCGATACCCATCGGCGCGGATTTCCGCTGCCAGCCGTTGATAAGTTTTTTTCCCCTGGCGCAGGCGTACCCCTCGCAAGGCGCGAAAGATCACCGACGGCAGAGCGATGGCATTCCGCTGAACGACAGCCTCCGTCAACCGGATATCTGGCTCGATGTCCAGACCGATGCCATCCCACACGAGAGCTTCTTCAGCCGTCCAGGCCGCGAAAGCCCGATAGCGATCGGCGGCCTGGGTGGCGTTATCCAGGTTGAGCCAATAGCCTTGATCCCTGGGCAGCAGCAGCCAGGCGATGACCGGGATATTGGCCTCATTGAGGTGACGAACCACCGCAGCCCGCTCTGGGCTGAGATCCAACAATCCCAGGCTGATACTGGCCCCCAGCGAATGCAAATCATCGAGCACTTCCGGCGCAGAAAAAAACGTCTGCAAAGCAGCCGTGTCCAATTCACAAAAGAATGTCAAGTTAGGGCGTGTCATAATCGTCTCCCGCTAAAAGTATAACCGCTATCTCACACAGACGCAATTAGATTGATGGAGATATTTCGCCAAAGGTTGCGACACTTTTTGGCGGCGATGCCCGACGAGTTGGATTTTTCTCGATCTCGATCTCGATCACCCGCATCGGAGAGGATGGCGAGGAAGAAACTTTCGACACGAGTGACACGCTCGTCGAGATTGGGCTGAACAAATTGATGTATTTTTACTTTGGCGAGTGGCAAGGGCAGGGGAGCAACTTACAATTTAGCAATTTGCTCCAAAACAGCCAAATTAAGCCCACCAATATTGAACCGTTCACGACAGAAAGGCGACTATTAGGGTAGATTTCAAAAAAATACAAATTTAGGAGGTATTTAGTATGAACCAAAAAACCAGAAAGTTTCAAATCGCGCTATCCGTTTGTCTGCTGTTGGCAATGGTGTTCTCTTTCCATGTTACCCCTGCCCAGGCCAGCCCGGACACGATCATTGACCTGTTCGACGACAACTTTGGAACCTTCACGCAGACGGGTATGGGCACACTCAATGCGACCGACGATGATGGAAGTATTTTGGGGGGCGAACGCGACCTTGCTTTGAATATCACATCCGGCGGCGGCAGCGTCAACGTTGATGGGAATATAAGTGTGCCAGGCGCGCTCGCCCACTCAGCCGGAGCGCTCGTTTATGCGACGACCGAGGTCACTTATGACGGCAACGACAGCGACGCGACAGTCCTGGATCCAGAAGGATTAGGTGGGCTTGACTTCACCACCAGCGGCGATAACATGATTTACGTTGTCGTGTCAACCGATGACTTTGCAGCAAACTTGATTATTCGGGTCTGGACCGATCCCACAACCTGCTCCAGCATGACACGCGCCTTGCCGGGCGGTATCAGCTCTTCGTCCCTGCCCCGCGCTTACATCTTCCGCTACACAGAGTTTACAACGGACGCGGCTGCGGGATGCAACACTGCAGTTGATTTTACCAACGTAGGCGCTGTTCAATTTATGATTGACGGCACAGTAAATGACAACACCGACGTTGTAGCCAGCGTCATTGCCACTGGCAAAGTGGATTACGGGGATCTGAATGATAGCTATGGAACTATTCTGACCGACGACGGGGTCGGCAACTTCACTGGCGCAGGCCACGTGATGGGATCGCTGTTCCTGGGCGCGGCAGTTGACGGCGAAGACGATGGCCAACCATCCCTTGCCACGGACGATGATCTGAACGGTACTACCCCCGACGACGAAGATGGCGTGGTACGCACCAACCTCCCCTGGACTAATGGCGCAGGCGGCGGCGCAGTTTCTGTAACCGTAAATGGCGACGGCTGCCTTTACGGGTGGGTAGACTGGAACAAGGGCGGCACGTTTGGGAATACAGCGACAGGAACCGGCGTAATCGGTACCGCTGACCGCATCATCGCCCAATCTGTCAGCGCCGGCACATCAACAATTACTTTCAATACCCCATCCAATGCAAACTTTGTTTCAAATAGTTATTTTGCTCGTTTCCGCCTGTACCCGCGTGATCCCGGCGGTAGTTGTTGGACCGGTACTGGAAACTATGCAAAATTCCCCAATCAATATCAGCACTACAATGGCGAAGTCGAGGACTTCAACTGGGGCTTCGGACCTACCGCTGTCGAAATCTCATCCACCACCGCGCGTCCGGCAGGCGGCTACGTGTTGCCGCTGGTCATCGGCGCGGCGCTGCTGGCAGTCGGCGGCGTTAGCGGGTTGATCATCGTCCGCCGCCGCAAATAAACACGAAAACCACGAGAAGTCGTGATAAGCAAGTAAAACGGAGGGCCAAATGGCCCTCCGTTTTCGTGTTACTTTCGCGTCTTTCGTGTTGCTTTCGTATCCTTTGGCGAATGCTCTTCGGCGAATTGTTCCGCCACATCTTCCAACGAAACGTCGCTGCGGTAGATTTCGCATAATTCTTCCCGATATTCGATCAGCCACAGGTACAGATCCGCATCGGCGCGGCCGGGAAAACGCTCCAAGATACCCTGTTCCCGGATGATTTCCACCAAGGGAAGATAGGTATGGTCATACCACGAGACAACCGCCTCTTCCAACGATACTTCGGCTTTGCGCTGCTCACCCATGAACCAACGGTGAGTGGCAATATGATCGAGCAGACGGTCATATTGGCCAGGCTGGCTGGTCTCGATGCGGGCTTCCGGGCGAAGCTCAGCCAGTTTCGTCTGCGCCATGAATTCCGCCCGCTCACGGCGCAGGATCAGTTCATCCATCCAGTTGGAGCGTTTGACCAGATTGGCCAATTTCTTGACCAACGAATGCGGCAGCTCATCAGCCCACTGCCGGGCGGCTTCGGTCTTTGCCTCGGCTGAAAAATCTTCGGTTGTTCCACTCTCGTCCTTATACGCCAGCGACAAGTACCACTGGTATTTCACCAGCCACACATAAAGATCGGTCTCAGTGACACCTGGGAACTCCTTGAGAATGTTTTGGGCGCGGATCGCCTCAGCCAACGGCAGGTAGACGTGGTCGTACCAGGATACAACCCCATCTTCGTAAAGAACATCACTGCCGCGCTGCTGCCCGATAACCCAATGGTGAAAAGCAATGTGTTGCAGCAGCACATCGTATTGGCCGGGTGTGTTCGATTCCAGGTTTGCTCCTGGCCGCAACCGGGACAGGTTGGTCTTTTCGAGAAAGGCAGCGTACTCCCGTTTCAGGGCCAGGTCGTCAACCTCGGTGTCAATAGTCAGCGGCACAGGAATTTCGATTTCCGTCACGTAAGCGTCAATGTAATCCTGCCCGCGCTCGCGGGCTACCGAAACCCGGTGGTTGCCATCCTTGACAAAGTAAACCTCCCCCATTTTGATCAAATCCACCGGGGGCAGGTATTCCTGCCGGATGTGCGCCGCGTCAATATTGATCCAGCGGTCTTTCGTCCGCTCGTGGAGGGGCAGGAATGCCCGGTCGAAATCCTGGTAGCGGCCAACACTGCCAATAATCTTTTCCATCGGGACTTGCTGTAACCCCAGGGAATGCTGCCCTTTCAACGGGATGTGCTGACGCACTTCGTCGTAAGGCAGCAATGTGTTGCGTTTGCCAGTCAACCAGGCCACTACTTTACGCCAGAATCCCTTATAAATGGCGCGGTCGAAGTCATCGGATGCAGTTCTATCGAATACCAATTTTTCAACTCCTACGGGCGTTGATCTTTCACCGGCTTGAATAACCCTCTGCGGTTCGAGCCGGGTATCTCGATCTCGATTTCCCGGTAGCCATACGTATTCACGACTTTCGTCGGCCCAAACATCGTTTCTGTAATCGTGTCCGAGCGGTAAACGTGAATGTGTCCATGCAAGTGGTAGCGCGGCCGGAAGACCCGATCCAGCCAACGAAACGCTTTCACACCCCGGTGGGGTAAATCCGCTTGATCGTGGATGCCAACGGGCGGTGCATGGGTAACAAAGACATCGAGGTAACGCCCATGAATTAGCCGGTTCTGGAGCAAGGCGGGCACCAAGCTGATGACGTGCGCCCACATCTCGCTATCGGTGTACTGGTACAGGCCAGGCCGGTACCGCAGGCTGCCTTCCACGCCCGCCATCAGCAGCCCTCCACACCGAAAAGCCCTGCGATGTAAATCAATGCCGCCGTGCGGCTCAGTGCGCTGGCCAGCCTCGCTATATTCGACCACGTGCGCATGGTTGCCCCGCACATAAAACACGGGGGCATCGAGCGTACTGACGACATATTCCAGATAATAATACGGAAGGTCCCCACATCCAATGACCAAATCGGTGTCGCCGAACCGGCTGCGGATGCGCGGGCTGTAAACCAGGTCAATGACCACGTCACTGAGGGTGAGGACTTTCACAGTTTGCTTATACTCTTATCAAAGGTTCTTGTCAACTCGAACCTTTGCGGTAAAATACTATTGGGCCACCCATGTCACGTTCCCTGACTCTCGCCGCTGTTCAAATGAATGCTTCACCTGCCCCCACGCCGGAACGATTGGCGCGGGCTGAAGCGCTTGCCAACCAGGCTGCCTGCGGCGGGGCGCAGATGATCGTGCTGCCAGAAGTTTTCAACACCGGCTACGAATACAGGAACGAAAACTTCGCACGCGCCGAGCCGGTCAGCGGCCTCACAATAACCTGGATGAAGAACACCGCTGCCCGGCTGGGGGTACACCTGGCCGGGTCGCTGCTTCTCAAAGATGGGGGAGATATTTTCAATGCTATGTTGATCGTTTCGCCGGATGGGAGATTATGGCGCTACGATAAGAATTATCCGTGGATATTCGAGCGAGTCTACTTCCGGCAGGGACGCGGCGTCACAGTGGCGGATACCGACCTGGGCCGGCTGGGAATGATGATCTGCTGGGATGTGGTTCACCCCCGGTTGTGGGCGAAATATGCCGGGCGGGTGGACGTCATGATCGTGTGTAGCTGCCCCCCAGCGGCATATCAGCCAATCCTGTCCTTCCCCGACGGTACAATCATGCACAGTCAAGATGCCGGAGCGTTCTTTGCCCTGGCGATGCGCGGCAGCGAGCATACATTCGGGCCGTTTTTGCAACGGCAGGCGGCGTGGCTTGGCGTTCCGGTGGTGAACACCACTGGAACCGGCAAGTTTTCTACGCACATACCTGCGGCGCGCATCAGCATGTCAGCTTTTGTGTTGAACAGCCCTAAGTTTTGGCGGTATCTCCGCCAGCTCGACCTGGCCCGCATGGAAAGCGGCTATTTCCAGGAGACCTATGTGGCCGGCGCGGACGGGCAAGTACTGGCGCGTGTCCCGGCAGAGGTCGAAGGCTTTACCCTGGCAACCGTACCGCTGGAGGACAAGCCGCCGCAACCCACCTACCCGCAGCCATCGTTTGACCTGTCGCCGCTGGCGTATGTGTCGGATTATTTCGCAAATTTCGCTTATGCGATGATTTACCGGCGCAAGGTGAGGCGGGCATTTTCTACCAATCACGAATAGCACGAATTGACGAATATCACGAATTAAATGAGCAAGAGCGCGTCGAGCGCAGTCGAGACGCCAGGAAGATGAATGCTTGCGATTCATTTCGAGCGCGTCGAGTTGGTCTGGCGGCCCAAAACAAGGAGGATTCTGTAGATGAAAAACGCTTTGGCTCTGCTATCGCTTCTGCTCCTGTTTCTGACAGCCTGCGGGTTATCCCCTGAACAAAAAGCAACACTCACTGCCACAGCAGCAACCGCCACTGCTGCCGCATGGACAGCTACTTTCACCCCAACGCCCACGCATACAGCAACTTCTACCGCTACGGCGACCGCCACCACCACTCCAACCAATACTGCCACACCTACTCGAACGGCGACGCTGACCCGCACGCCCACCGCAACCCCCACTGCAACCCGCGCCCCCTACAACTATTCGCAGTTGCCAGGCAAACTGGCGCTGATGAGCTACGATTGTCTCGGCACGGGTATCTGCACCGATCTTTACATTACGAATCCAGACTTGACTGATCGTGTGAACATCACCCATAACGATAGAGGCTTGTCGTTATCGCCCAAGTGGTCGCCTGATGGACGTTACATTGTCTACGAACATTTCACTTTGGGGGAGAATGGCATGATGCAGTTACGCCTTTATGATGGCGACACCGGCGTCAATTCTGTCCTCACCCCCAAAGGATTGAAAACGGTCACGGGATTGGCTTTCTCACGGGATGGGCGCTACCTGGCTTATGGGGGCATTGATCTGGATAAAGAAACTTCCGACATTTATCGCATCAACCTCCGCTCACTGGATCGAATCAATCTCACCGCCTCCCACCAGGGCGCAGATAATTACCCTTCCTGGTCGCCAGACGGAAGCCAGATTGCCTTTACATCGGATCGGCCGCTCGAAGCGGGAGCCGAGAGTGGCATTCAACACATTTGGGTGATGAACGCCGATGGCAGCCAGGTAAAACTCCTCTTGCCAGTCGAAACGGCCTTAGACATGCAAGATTTTCAGCCAGCCTGGGCTGCTAGCGGAGACCGGATTGCTTTCTACCGCGGAGCAGCGCAGCAAGAGCAATCCGGCGAAAGCTTATGGATGTTTTTCATCGAATCAAATCGTCTCGACGAGGTGGTTACCTTTTCGCAGCCTTTCTCTGTCTCTGATCCGCCGGTTTGGTCGCCAGACCAGGAAAACCTGGCGGTCAGTATCGGCAGCGAAGATGAGAGCAACATCTGGCTTGTTGCCGCGTATGGCTCGAAAATGGTTCCGCTCAGCGAAGGCGCTGGAGTTAAAGACAACATCAGTTGGGCGCCTAACTCAGAAGCGTTGGTGTACGATTACTTTTTGGATATGGATAGCTGGTTCGTGTTATTCGTTTTCGACAGCGAAGGCTGGTTCGCTGTGAACGGTCCATCCAGCCTGGAGCACGCCAGTTGGTCGCCGTAGAACCTATAACCACCAAATCACCCTCGAGAAGCCCCACACCCATGCGTAAATTCATCACTATTTTACTGGCATTGGTCATCACCTTCGCAGCGGCATCCCCTGCCTCGGCGCAGACGGTAATTCGCATTTACTATGCTGGCCCAGAAGGCGGCGTGCGGACCGCTCTCGGATTGACGACTTCCTTCGAGATCGTCGCCGACCCCGCTCTGGCAGATGTTTTCCTGCTCAATGGAACGATTCCTGACCCGCAGGTTATCAACGAGCGGGTGCGGGCGGGGGCAGGGCTGGTGCTGATTCTCGGCCCGCAGGTGACCGCCGCCGAGATCGAAGCCGCCTCGGGAATACCAGTATCCCTGTCTCTGCGAGAAGAACCGCTCAGCCTGACCACTTCAGCCGGGGCGCAAGATCGCCTGCTCACTGACGTTGTCTGGAATTCTGCCCCCCAGGTGCGCGAACGCTTCGAGACGATGACCCCTCTATCATCGGTGATCCCGCTGGTTGTGGGGTTCGAGGACAGCGCGTGGGTGTTGTGGTCGGCAAACAACAACCGGGTTTTCGTCTTCAACGCCTTCCTCGATGGGGATAATCCACAGCTTCAGGAGTGGGCGTATTTCAATTACCTGATCTACCATCTGACCACGCGAGCGGCCGGCGGCGAGCCACAATCTTTCGCCGATTACCCGGCGTCACCGGTGCCGCACGCGCGAGAGCGGGTGATCCTGCTGGCAGCGATGGGGCTGCTGCTGGTTTTGTCGGTAGGAATTTTCGTCGCGGTGCGCCGCTACAGCCGGGCGCATCCCGAGGCGCTGGATATTCTGGTGGCCAACCGGGCGCAGTTCGAGGTGCGAGAGGCTGGCACTAATTGGGAGGAGATCGGTTTCCACCGGCCCCTGGGCGGCTTTTTGTTGGCGTTGATGTTGGGGCTGGTGCTTTTTATTCCCCTGATTATCTATCAGAATTTGATCCTGCCAGTGTATGTGTTGCCATCGGCTCAGGCGCTTGGCATTTGGGGGCGGGTGACGCAGTTCTTCGCGCTGGCCTGGCAGTTCTTCGATATGGGCACCAGTATCGCATTTATCAAGTATATGTCCGAATACCGTGTCCATGATCCGCGCAAGGGTATCCAATATGGGCAGGTTTTTGTGTGGTGGCAAACGCTGTCGGGGGCGGTGCAGGTAGCGCTGATCATCGCCCTGGCCAGCACACTGGCCCCCCGCTCGGTGTACGCCCTCTACACCTGGAGCATCATCATCCACGCCTTCATCCAAATTCCGGGTTTCTTCCAGGTGATGCGCTGCGCCCTCACCGGGATGCAGCGCTTCGACTATGCCCAAATCCTGGATATGGCGCTCAACCTGGTGCTGCCGATCGTCGTTCAGCCGATTTTCGTAACGGTCATGTTCCTATGGGGCAAAGCGAACCCGGCATTTGGCGGAGCGATGGGGGGATTGCTGGGACTGGGGATCGCCGCCTATGCGGCGGAGTTTCTGACCTTCGTGATTGGACTGTGGCTCCACAACCGCCTGGGATACAACTCCCGGTTGTTGTTCCTGGCCCATTTCGATTGGAAGATCATCCGCGATAGCTTTAAATTCGGTGTGTTCGAGATGCTCGGCTCGATTGCCTGGGCCGCCGGGCAGGCCGCGGAAATCTGGATCACGCAAGCCCGGTTGATCAATTACGCTGAGATTTGGGGCAACTGGGGCCTGGCACAGAATTTCATCTTCGCTTTCCAGGTGTGCGCTACGCTATTCAATAACATGATGCCGTCTGTCTCGGAAGCAATCTCGCATGGGCGCAAGATACTCAGCCAATATTACACGGTGATGGGCTACAAATACGGCGGTGTAATCAGCGCTTTCATCGGGGCAGTGCTGCTGGCAGTGGCTGACCGGTTCATCCTGGGCGCGTCTGGCCCGGAGTTCGAGCGGGCGGCGCTGTATTCGATCCCGCTGATCATCTGGGGGGCGATTCAATACCCCTCCTGGGTTGGCGACAACGTCCAACTTGCCGCCAACAAGCCCTATCTCAAGTCGCTGCTCGTCTTTGGCGAGCAGGTTGTCCGTGTGACGCTGGCGCTCATCCTGCTGCGACAGTTCCAAATTTACGCACTGGTCGTAGCTTATTTCGTAGGGCTGCTGACCAAAGACATTGTGGCGTACTTCGTTAACCACAAAACCTGTTTCCCCCAGAAATTTTACGCCTGGCAGTCGCTCGTCGCCCCGCTGATGGCGGCAACCGTTCACTACTTGCTGTTACGCTGGCTCACCGGTCTCATCTGGCAGCAGGATCAGATCACCAGTATCATCATCTTCTTCATCGGAATCTTGTTGTCCTTCCCGGTGTTCATGTTCTTCTACGGGTTGTTCGGCGGGTGGGACGATGCCACGCTCGAAGAATTACGGCGCGCCGCCGATCTCAGCAATTTCATGCGCCCGATGTCGTGGCTGTTCTGGGCTTCGACGGCGCTGGGAGCGCGCCTCAGCCCGCTGCACGGCCGCTTCCCGATTGATATCCGCCGCGCGGCGCTGGAGGAGGCGCGGTCGCTGGAGGGGGAGAGGGTGAGATTGTAAATAATCCCGAAAAATTGATGTTTGTGCTGGCGGAGCCAGCACAAACATCAATTTTTCGGATCTTGCCACAGCCGTTTCGCCGCTTCGAGCACTTTGCGCCATTCGCTGCGCTCGGCGATCGGCGAGGGGCCGAGCGGATCATCCCACGGCTGGCCGAGCAGCGCGGCAACGACGGCCTGCGAGCAGGCGGCGGCCGCGTCGAGATCGTACCCGCCTTCCAGCACGAGTGCGATGCGCCCGTCACAATGACTATCCGCCAGCTTTACGAGGCTGGCGATCAATTCGCCGTAGACGCCCGCCGAGAGGCGTAAACTCCCCAATGGATCACGCCAATGGGGGTCGAACCCGTAGCTGACCAGGATCATCTCCGGTCGGTAATCTTCCAGCAGGGGGACGATCCACTCGCCCATCACCGTGCGGAAAGCCTCATCGCCAGAGCCGGGCGGCAGAGGGAAATTGACCGTGTATCCCGCTCCCTCGCCGTCACCCACCTCGCCAAGGCTGCCGCTGCCGGGGTAGAGCGGCGATTGATGCGTCGAAATGTAGAACACATCCCGCCGCCGCCAGAAAATATCCTGTGTGCCGTTGCCGTGATGCAGATCGAGATCCACGATCGCCAGCCGCTGCGCGCCTTCGTTTTGAACGAGATGCTCGGCAGCAATGGCGATGTTATTCAGCAAACAGAAACCCATACCCTGCCCGTGCATGGCGTGATGCCCCGGCGGGCGGCATAAGGCAAAGCCGCACCGGGCATCCCGCCGCCACACCGCTGATGCGACCGCCGCCGCACCGCCAGCCGCGTTCAAAGCAAGCCGCCATGAGGCGGGGGTTGTATAGGTGTCCGCGTCGAGGAAGCTGCCCCGGCGGCAAGCCATTTCGAGCAGCGACAGATAGGAGGGGGAATGGACGTGCTGCAAAACCGGGGCGGGAATAACCAGCGGATCGAGTTTGGGGAACGCATCCCACCATCCGGCGGATCGCAGCGCTTCACGGATCGTCTCAACCCGCTCAGAGCGCTCGGGATGGCCAGGCGAGTGATGGGCCAAATGGCCTTCGGGGTAAAAGTAGACGAGGTCGGGCATTTCTGTGAGCAGTAACCAGTTATCAGTTATCAGTTATCAGTTATCAGTATCCCGTCGCTTACGGCGCAACGCACTTCGCAGACGTTCCCGGTGCGCTGTACCCAGCCAACCCGCTCGTCGTTGATCTCGTGGCGGCTGTAACGGGCTTCAACAAAAGCATCGGTCAACGCCGACACATCTTCGTCGGTTTCCGGCAGATCGTTGGTCAGCGAGTGAGAATATTCGTAGGGGGTCTGCGACGGTTTGCGCGGTAGGCCGACCTCGCTGCCGCGACGGATGAGGGCCAGGTAGTAGAACATCACTTTCTGCCGGGGGCTGAGTCTCCGCAGGTTGATGTACCGCCACTGGCCGAGAGCGGATGCGCCCGTCCGGGCAGGTCTCATCCGCCGCAGGCCGCTCTGCACGACGCCGGAAACGCCCGCCGTCAGGCTGCGCCAGGCGCCTGTCAACCATCCCCACAGCCTTTCAAGCAGCGGCAAGATGCGAAGCTGCTGTAAGGCAGACTTTATCATCTCGTTTTCACGCGAATACTGGTAAATGGCAAACAAAAGGACGCTGATGAAAATCGTCCAAAACAGAATGGATTTGATGATTTCCGGCAGCGATGTAGCTTCCCCAGTTGGCGGAGGCGGCAAGATTTCCTCCGGTATCGGGGCTTCCATAGGTACAACATCCCCCTGCGAACCAAAGAGCCGCGCGATCAGGTTGAGCAGAAACGCAAACGGCAGCATCAGAATCAAAATCAGCAAATAAATTAGGGCCAGCACCAAATCGAGCAGGTAGCCGAAGCTCGCCAGCAGCCCAAACGTGTTCCAGCGGGGCACGATCACAGCGATGACGGTGACAATAACGAGAAAAACCAACGCGTAAGCCCACCAGCGAACCGTCAGCCCGCGGGCGACCGGAACCCGGGCGAAGCTCCACGAGCCGCGTAAGACAGCCAGCCGGCTCAGGCTGAGCAGCGCCAGCCCAAGCAGGAAATAGATGACCACATGCTGCGCACCCTGCCGAGGGGGCAGGATCAAGCCCCGATTGATAAATAACTCAATCCGCATCAACCCGGCCAGGAAGATCATCACCCCGCCGACCGCCATGAACCGGCTCATCATCCGGCGGTGGATGGCCGGGCGGTTGCTGGCTTCCAGATCCATATCGGGAGTATTCAGGATGACAACATCACCTTCAAGCTCCATGAGGTCCGAGGCATACGAGCTGCTCAACACCCAGACGATCATCGCCACCGTGACGGACAGAAAATATTCCAGCGTCAGAAAATTCGCGGCAAAATTCTCCTGCCACAGCAGAATATCCTGCCTGAGAGTGCCAAATCCGATAAATAAATAGGGGGCGAGCCGAAGCGAGCCTAAAATGAGAATCCATTCTGCGATGCGATACGCCAGCCATTCGGTGCTGAAGGTATTGTATTGATGCGTCACCCGGTGAGCGTACATCGCCTCCACCGCGATCACCAGCGCCGCCCACGGGATGAAGGCGCCCTGGAATTCAGGGTAAATCTGCTGCCCAAGCTGGACAGCGGAAATTGCCAGGCAGACCATCATCAGCGCTACCAGGAGGTAACCCAATGCCGTTGACCAGCGTTCGTTGAAACGCGCCGACTCGATCACCTCATCGCCTCCACACATCCAGATCGCGCTCGTGGCTGAAGAAATACACCGGGAAACCGAAGGTGTCAGCCCGGCGGCGGATGTCGCTCGTGTTCGGAATCGCCCCAACCAGGATGAGGACGATATTGAGTCCGGCGCGGCGGGCCTGGAAAAGCTGGTCGAACAACGCTTCGCCAGCCTGACCGGCGACGATGATGAGTGTGGTTCCCCAGGAAAGGTGAACTTTCTCCTGGCGCAGCAATTCCTCGGTCGAGATCGTCTCCGCCGGTTGGATGCGCGCCAGGGTATCGAGAATCCGCATCAGATGGCCGCGTCCCTTGCGGGGCGGGATCGGCCGGATGCGGGGTTCTTGGGCCTGGGGGTCAACGCCGTTGGTGAGCAGGCCCACGGTTTGTTTCTGTCCGGTTATCCAGCTCGCCACCGATGCCGCGACGACAATCGCCAGCTCGGTGGCATCGAAACGCGTGTGCAGATCGTATTCGGCGTTGTTCAGGCTGAGTAAAATGGAGGTTTCGAGGGCGATGGATGGCTCGAACTGCTTGACCTGCAAACGGCCCAAGGCTGCGGAGGATTTCCAATCCACCCGGCGCAGCGAATCCCCCACCTGGTAATCGCGCTTGCTCACCACCCGCGTGGGATCCTCGAAAATCGGCAGGTTATGGCGCAATGTGCCCAGGGGCGAATGGGAGGGCAGTTCCAACCGGGTAAACGGGATGATTTTCGGATAGATCGTCAGGTAATCGGGAAGCCCTTCTCGTTTTTGTTCGCCCGAGATGCCCAATAAATCGCCGGAGGAGACGAATAGCGGCCCGACCGGATAGTAACCGCGCTTGCGAGCCTGCAACGTATACTCGATGCAGGCACGGCCCTTCGGGCCAACGCTCACCACCTGATCGAACAACCCCGACGGCAGCAGATCAACCGGCAGGGCCTCCCGCAGCCGCAGCCAAACCACGGGCAGCAGGCTGGCATTTTCCACATCCACCTTCACCTGAATTTCCTCCCCATAGAACGCCCGCGAGACAAAATTACGGTGCAGGCGAATCGCTTTCAATCCCCGAGCGCTCCACACCCGCCCCAGAATATACACACCCGCAAAGAGATACACGATCGTGAAAACGAAATCGTCGCGTACCATGCCGGCAACGATGAAGAGGATTACGAGGAAGATGATGTAATCGTCGAGCATCCGATTTTCGCTAAAACCTATGTCAGCGACTCGATGTCCAACGGTGTGGACTTCAGCACATCTTCCAGGATGGCTTTCGCCGAGCGGCCGCGCAGCTCTGCCTCCGGCTTGATGATCAACCGATGGGAAAGGGTGGCCGTGGCGAGATATTTAATGTCTTCGGGAATAACGTGATCGCGGCCGCGCAGCGCCGCCAGCGCCTGGGCGGTCTTATACAGCGCCAGGCTGGCGCGCGGACTGCCGCCCAGGGCCAGTTCGGGATGCTCGCGGGTGGCAGTGACCAGCCGCAAGATGAATTCCTTGAGCGTGTCGTCAACGTGAACGTCCCAGGCCTGCCGCTGCAATCGTGTCAGTTCACTGCCATCTGCCACGGGCTTCAATTGCGTGACCGGATGCTCCCGCTGCAAACTGGTCAATAGCCGCTTTTCATCGTCGAAGACGGGATAACCCACGGTGAGACGCATCAAAAACCGGTCGAGCTGCGCCTCGGGCAGCGGGAAAGTGCCCTCGTATTCGATGGGATTTTGGGTCGCCACGACCAGGAAGGGGCGCGGCAGCGGGCGGGTGATCCCATCCACGGTGACCTGCTGCTCCTGCATGGCTTCCAGCAGCGCCGATTGGGTGCGCGGCGTGGCCCGGTTGACCTCATCGGCGAGCAGGACGTTGACGAACACCGGCCCAGGGCGAAACTCGAACTGCCCGGACTGTTGATTGAACACCGAGACGCCGGTTACATCGTTGGGCAGCAGATCGGGGGTGCATTGCAGGCGCTTGAAGTCCCCGCCCAGGCTGACGGCCATCGAGCGGGCCAGCATCGTCTTGCCCACACCGGGTACATCTTCGATGAGCACGTGCCCCTCACACAGCAGCGCCACCAGCAGCAGCTCGATGGCATCGCGCTTGCCAACGATCACTTTTTCGACGTTTTCGATGATACGCGAGGCAAATTGTTGGATGTCATTCATTCGCAAGCTCCTGTTATGTTGGCTCCTCGGGAAGCGCTATGATGCTCGCGGCGGACGACAGTCCTCCGCCTATGCCCTAGCGGCATGCAATCTTCTGACCGCCAGACACGGGGACTATCGTCCCCTTTGAGCGAGTTAATCACGGCAATTTCTGGAGAGCCTTGTTTATCCATTGATTTTCATCTCCTAACATTGATATTACATCAACAATCGTTCACATCCGAGAGATCTCTATTCTCCCCAAAATCTATATTTTCAAGAATCGGAAAATTAAAAAAAACCAATTCTTCGGATATTTTTATCGTCCACTCATGTTCATTTTGTAATTCCCATATTTTATAAGCTGTATCAATAACATCTGATGCCTCTTCGCTGCTCATATCGTTAATTTTCATTAAATGCTCAAATGCCTCATTTTCAACCCCACGTACTTGTGCATTTCCGAAGTGAATAACATCACTACAGGCCGGACATACGGTTTTAAAATCTACAAGAGTAACTTCATATTTCTCGTTATCATATTCCCACACTTCATGACAAAACATTCCTTTTGACTGGTTTACACCACAAATTTGGCATGTATTATTATCTCTCTCAAGAATGATTTTTCGTATCCAGCGA
>DYIZ01000153.1 GCA_020723385.1 Candidatus Aquidulcis sp. | reverse complement strand
ATGGGCAAATGATCGCTCCGTCATTTAATGTGACGGGAATTGCTCAAGATATCACCATTGACATTCGAAAAATCTCTGATACCGTTTCTATCCTTACCGATGGACAGGGTAATAGCTTGTATATTTCCCTTAGAGATGTCCCGGGCAAGAGTAACTGTACCGCGGATTGTCTTCAGATTTGGAAGCCTCTCCTGGTCAGTGGAAGACTCCTTCCCGGCGATGGCGTTGACCAGGCAAACCTGGGCGTCATTTTGCTGCCAGACGGAACTCGCCAGGTTACGTACCTGGGAGCGCCCCTTTACTATTATTCCGAGGATGTTAACCCTGGAGACACTAATGGGCACGGCGTAGATGGGGTATGGTTCCTGGTAACCCCTTGAAATACCAGGTTGCCGCTGGACAAGATTCAACAAAACTGGCCTGGAAATCGCTTCGGCATTCCGCCAGCATTTCGCAGGCTTGTCCTGTGGTGAGAGGCTGATAATTATGGCAAGTCTAATGGGTCAATTTTTCGGGCGCTACCAGATCCTTGAACAGCTCGGGGAAGGGGGAATGGCAACGGTGTATAAAGCCCATGACACGCGCCTGGAACGTTTTGTTGCCATCAAAGTCATCCGCACGGAACAGTTCGCGCCAGCTGTGCTTGATGATGTGATGAAGCGTTTCGAGCGTGAGGCCAAAGCTCTGGCGAAGCTTTCGCATCCGAATATCGTTCACGTTCACGACTACGGGGAGTATGAAGGCGCGCCCTACCTGGTCATGGAATATGTTCCCAGCGGGACCCTCAAGCATAGAGCCGATACACCTATGCCCTGGCAACAGGCTTTGCAAATGCTGCTACCGATTGCTCGCGCTCTGGCGTACGCCCATGAGCAAAACATTATCCATCGGGATATCAAACCCGCCAACATCTTGCTAACCGAAAAAGGCATACCGATGCTTTCAGATTTTGGTATTGCCAAAATCGTCGAAAGTGACCAGGTTGCCACACTCACCAGTGCAGGTATGATCATCGGCACACCTGAATATATGGCACCCGAACAATGGTCTGGCGAGTCCGGGCTGCAATCCGATATCTATTCCCTTGGTGTTGTGCTCTATGAATTGGTCACCGGGCGCAAACCCTACATCGCCGACACACCGATAGCCGTCATGCTAAAACAGGCTAATGATCCGCTGCCCTATCCCAGCCAGTTCGTGCCAGAGATACCCGAGGGGTTGGAAAATGTGCTTCTCAAGGCGCTGGAGAGGCTGCCGGAAAACCGATTCCAGACCATGAGTGAATTCGCTGCCGCGCTGGAAACACTAGCCGGAGATCAAACCCTCTCTGAACGAGTGAAGCCAGAAAATATCCAGTCAGATAAAACGCTCTTAGTACCGGACGCAACCGGGCAGAAAGTAACACTGGCGCCAAAATTAGACGGCGCTGGGCGCAGGCCCGGCGCCGGATCAACATCGGATGTTCAGGTTTCATCCACAGGCCGCCGCCAGCCAACCGCGATGAGGCGGCGGCGTTGGATTCCCATCATCGGGCTGGCGGCGCTGCTGTGCATGGGAGTTGTAGCAGGAGCGAGTTTGGCAATACGGGGTCTGGGTGGCAAAAACCCTCTTTCAACCACGACAACATTGGTAAGCGATCCGACTCAAGTGAAGGTTCTGTGGGACACTTCACACGGACCAAGAACCGGTGAGGATGGCTCCTTATTCACGCCGGATGAAATGTATCAATCATTGGTTCAGA
The DNA here is from genome assembly GCA_020723385.1 of Candidatus Aquidulcis sp. Taxonomy (GTDB): domain Bacteria; phylum Chloroflexota; class Anaerolineae; order Anaerolineales; family UBA4823; genus DYIZ01. Next base: position 16,060 of record DYIZ01000153.1, on the reverse strand, counting down.
GCCTCGCCAACGACAAGTTCGTCATTTCTAACGGCGACCTAACCAATCTGAATTCGTACGACATTGTAGTCTTATCAGAACTATCCGGGAATGTGCCGTACACCGATCGTGAAGTGGATGAAATTGACCAATTTATACAGGAGTCCGGGCATGGTCTTTTGATATTGAGTGATACACCCAGCTTTGAAAACCTTGCGGATATTGTTGCTCGCAGGTTTTCCATCAAATTGGGAGAATTGACATCGGATGGTCCGGTCAGCCTTTCGGATGAAGCTTTTTTTTCTGGTGTGAGTTCAGTAGATTTTTTGAATGGAGGTGGAGTGTTCCAGGTCTCGCCTCCGGCTCAGTCTGCCGCCGAGGATCAAAACGGAAATTCTGTGATTGCATTCTGCGATTGTGGAGCTGGCCGAGTGATTGCTATTTCCGATGCCAACTTATGGGACAATGACGGCATAAATCAAGCCGATAACCAGCGTTTTGCAATTAATGTATTCCGATGGCTGGCAAAATTATCACCATAAGAGCATTGGTCACAAGTTAAGCACTGGTTTTGAAAGTCAAGAGTTTACTTTCTGACATTTTGTGGCATGGTTGGGGTTATGTCAAAGAAAACCAAGAACACTCCAACTACCAAAACCAGTAAGAAGAAGAGCAGTGTCCGCCATACGCGGGCGGTTGGCAGAGATCGCGACGAACGTCTGGTCACGATTCCTCTTGTTCAGGGAATCGATGATCGTTTCAAATGGATAGAACGCCGTTTACTATGTTACGAGCAATGTTTTCCAAATCGCCTTTCTATACCTCATCCAATACCAAAAATTCGTGCGAGTGTGGGTAACATTGCCCTTATGAATTTACAGCCCCGATTCAGTCCCTATATTACGACGATAATCCGCCCATGGCGGCACAAACCTGGTATACGTGTATAAAGTCATTCCTGTTTTAGTGCAGTAAGTCAATCAATCGAACGACAAAAAACCTCCAGTGACGGAGGTTTTTCCTTTTATTGAAATTCTATCTGCATTTCTGGGCAGTTCTAATGCCCTCCCGTTCCAAAGCGGTTCGGGCGGCAGATTTCAATGCTCAACTGATTGCCATAAACTCACGGCTATAAATTTCGTCAGGCACTCATACCTTACGGCTCAGCAACGCAGCGGAAACCGATTGTAACACTCGTTTTCGTAGGTAAGTTGCCGCCATTCCGGTAGGCGGTAAGCAAGCCGTTGATGCTGCTATACGAGCCGCCCCGAACGACGCGGTAGTCCCCGTCGTCTGGCCCTGTTGGATTACTGGACGGCGATGAATCGTAGTACGTGCTGCTGTACCAGTCGCTCACCCATTCCCAGACATTGCCGGCCATATCCAGCACGCCATACGGGCTGGCTCCATTCGGGTAGCTGCCCACAGCATCGGTATCGCCGATACCGCAAACATTATTATTGCCATTCGCAAATTCACAAGTCGGGCTGTCGCTGCCCCAAGGATATAGGCGATAGGTTGTACCGCGAGCCGCTTTCTCCCATTCCGCTTCGGTTGGCAGCCGTTTGTCCCGCCAGGCGCAGTAGTCAGATGCCTGGGACCAACTGACCAATATCACCGGGTAATCATCGTAGGTCGGATTACCATAATAATCTGAACGGGTATAGGAATAATCGTATAAGGGCGCGTCGCAGGCATCAGCATCCACGCATTCGGCGTATTTAGCATTGGTGACTTCATATGTGTCAATATAATAAGCATCCAGGTATACGGTGTGAAGAGGTCTTTCATCGTTATTAACGCACCCCGAGTCGCAGCCCATCTCGAACTCGCCGGCTGGAATAAGAACCATATCGCTAAAGTCGCGTCCCATTTGCATGACCAGTGGCAAATAGATCTTAAAGATATCAACTGGCTGAAGGGTATCCGCTGAGGCCGGCATCGCTATAGACCCGAAACCGGCTGCCAGGATGAGCAATAGAGCTGATAAGCACAACCTTTGATAACGACTATTTTTCATGATCATCCTCCTACTCGAAAAGTATTATGGGCTTAGATGGCTCTCAACATCGGGGGCGATAGAGCGTGAGATCAGAACAGCATCATTTTCATACAACATAAGATCAACGTAAACTAGCAGTTTCCCCTACACAATTTCTCAAGCTTATCCCCTTGAAAAACATACCCCACTCCCTTATCAAAATAGGCGAGAGGGGTATGTTTTTACCCTTCTTACCGCTAAATCAAGGCCTAATCCATCGGTGGCTTCAGATTCCCTTGGGGCATCGGTAAGAGTGGATACCGGTCGAGCAGTTCGGTGGAAAACATGCCTGCGCGGCAAGTCAGAACGGCATCGCCAGCGGCGAGGAAAATTAAGCGGTCGAGATCAGATCCCCGCAGGGCAGGCAAAACGCGCCCCTGCCCTCCTCCAGCTCAATTCTGGCATGACAACCTGATCGTTCGGAAAAGGGGATGATTAAGCCTCTGGTGGGCGAGGTGAGCGCAGCGCGGCCAATTGGCGTTCGAGTTCAGCGCGGCGGGCAGCCATCGCGGCAGAAAGCTCTTTTTGCAGCCGTTGACCGCGGGCGCGCATATCTCCCTGCAGATCCTTGCCCGACATCGGGGCCAGCAGCACAGCCAGCGTCGCGCCGACCAGTCCACCCATCATCACCCCAACCAGAAAACTTAGAACTTTTTTCATCGCAGTCTCCTTTTCGTAATTTGCCAGCCTTGGTTTGTAGTGACGACTTCAGTCGTCCAGGCCAGGATGCGACTAAAGTCGCCACTACGAGCCAGATTCGTGAATTGCCAGCCTGGATTTTCTGTTATTATAATGGCAATTCTCCCAAAGGTGTTCGCATGATTGATCCCCATCTACCCCTGATTGATCTTCACCGGCATCTCGACGGCAGCCTGAGGCTGGCGACCATTCTCGAATTGGGCCGCCAGCATCACATCGCCCTGCCCGCCTGGGATGTAGACTCCCTGCGCCCGCATGTGCAAATCACTACCCGCCAGCCAGGCGTGATGGCCTTCATCGGCAAGATGGCCTGGATGACGGCTGTGCTGGCCGACGCCGATGCCTGCCGCCGCGTGGCGTATGAAAATGTCGTGGATGCTCAAAGCGAGGGGATTGACTACATCGAGTTGCGCTTCAGCCCGTGGTTCATGGCTGAACCCCACGGGCTGGAGCCTGCCTCCGTGGTCGCCGCGGTGACCGAAGGGATCGAGCAAGCCCGGCGGGATACCGGCGTCCCGGTTGGGTTGATCGGCATCCTCAGCCGCACCTATGGCCCGGAGATCGCCTGGAAAGAGCTGGCCGCGCTGCTCACCCGCCGCCAGCAGATCGTTGCCCTCGATCTGGCCGGGGACGAGATCAACTTCCCGCCAGCGTTATTCGTCGAGCACTTTCGGCGGGCGCGTGACGCTGGCTGGCGCATCACCGTCCACGCCGGGGAAGCTGCCGGGCCAGAGAGCGTCTGGGCGGCGCTGCGCGAACTGAACGCCGAGCGCATCGGCCACGGCGTTCACGCCATCGAAGCCCCCGCGCTGCTGGATTACCTCGCCGAGCACCGCATCGGCGTCGAATCCAGCCTGACCAGCAACGTGCAAACCACCACCGTGCCGGATTACGCCAGCCACCCGCTGCGCCGCTTCCTCGAACACGGCATCCTCGCCACGCTCAACACCGACGATCCCGGCGTAAGCGGGATTGACCTGCCCCACGAATACACCGTCGCCGCCCCCGCCGCCGGGCTGACCCCCGATCAAATTCGCCAGGCGCAGAGGAACGCGCTGGATGTGGCGTTTTTGCCCGCCGAAGCCAAAAGCGGTCTTCTGAAGGCAAAAGCAGGATCAATATGATAGGGATTTAAACGCAAAGATCGCATTGGAAACACAAAGGGTACAAGAAAAACTTGTACCCTTTGTGTTTGATTGGCTTTACTCTCCTGCCGTCACCTTCCCCCACCATCCCACAATCAACCCCACCAGAATGAAAATCACCGTCATCGCCGGAGCGTTGAAGGTCAGCAGCGAGATATCCGCCGCCTCGCCGGCGAACCAGCCCAGGCCGGAGGTTTGCACCCATGCCACGCTCCACGCCGTCGCCACACCCACCCCCGCGACGGCCATCCCCGGCCAGAATCCCAACGCGCACGCCGCCAAAACAATCGGGATCACGAACGCCGCCACGGTGGGCGACCCCAGGCCGTAATCGGCCACGTCGGCGACCAGGATCAAAACCAGCAGACCCACCAACAGCCAGCCGCCCAGTTTCACGCTTCCCTTGCGAGCTAGCGCGGCGATGCCCAGCAGGATCAGCGAGAGTATTGCCGCCGCGACCAACGTCTCCCAATCTTCCAGGCTGCCGCTGACGATCCAGTAGCCGATGATGAAGATCATCGCCGCAATCACTCCCAGGCAGGCAGTGATTAACAGCCCGGCTCGGGCGCGGGTGATGCGGTCATCGGTCTTGGGAAACAGCCATTTCGTTATCATTTTGCAGTCTCCTCATATTTTTTGGAAGGCAGAAAGGGCTGCTTTTGAGTGGTTGCGTCGCACGTAGTGCGGCGCAACCACTCAAAAGCAGTATTCTTTAGCTCCCGAAGGGAGCGATTCATTCATCGCACTTGCCGATTTTATCGCACATTGCCGCAGTCGAATAACTGCGGGATTGTCACGCCGCCCGGCTGATGCTGCCCGGCGGGAGCGATCGGCCCGCCCCAATCGCGGCTCGGCGTGAGCAGGCAGGCGCGCTGAACCCATTGCGCCAATTCCTGCTGGCTGCCCATATTGCCAGTGAACAGGAAGAAACGGACCTCGCCCGCCGCGACCTTCCCGGCCAATTCGTCTGCCGTCAGGATTTGGTCGCCGCCTGAAAACCCGCCCAGCGCCATCACCGGCATACCGGTCGCCAGGATGAATGGCGAAGCGTCCATCGAGCTGGTCGTGGCAAAGAGAAATGTCTCGCCGTTGTACTGTGATTGGAGGTAGTCCACCAACCGTGAATCCACGCGGGAATTTTCGGCGGCCGGGCCGCTCGCCGGGCTGCTCGCCAGGTCCGGCCCGGCGTAGGGCAGCCCGCTGTCGCCGCCGTACAGGATGGGGGTGAGCGACCAGGCGGCGGGGGCGAGGAGGATGGCGGCCAGGCCGATGGCAGTGAAGAGATGGGGCGTAAAACGTAATGCGTCAAACGTAATGGATTTTTCGAGGCGAAGGATAACAAGGCCCGCCGCAGCGATGACAGCCAGCCCAATGATGGCCGGGATCAGCCAGGAAGCCCACTCGGGGAAGGCGGCGGCGATGCCGACCGGAGCTGCCATACAGACCGCCAGCGCCAGCGGCAGCAGCCAGCCTGCCCACCCGTCACGCCGGTAGCTCGCCCAAAGCGCGGTCAATCCGGCTCCAACCAGCGCGGCTATCGCCGGGGCAAGCATGGCGAGGTAGTAACGGTGGAAGAGGTTGGCGAAGCTGAAGAAAACGATCTGCGGCAGGAGCCACAGCAGCCAGAACAGCAGACTTTTATGCTGGCTGGAGGAGAATTGGACGCGGAGGAACGCGGATAAACGCTGATTTTTAGTTTCAGGTCTGAGTTCATCAACGTGATTCTGCGTCCCAAACCAGGCGGCAACGGATCCCAACAAAGCCAGCGGCAGCAGCCAACTGATCTGCCCTGCCAACTGCTGATTGAACAGCCGGAAGATGCCCGGCCCGCCGGTCTCGTTTTGGGTAGGGGATTGATCGCCGGGAGGCTGGCTTTGCCCAGGCCCGCTGGCGGGAGGCTGTCCCGGTTGCATGCCGGGGAGCGGGGGATTTCGCGGCTGTCCGCCGGGACGCGGCTGCCCCGCGGGAGGCTGGCCCCCGCCCGGCTGGGTTCCGCTAAACCCCAGGATACGGCGCAATCCGCCGGGGAGCAGGCGCTCCATCCCGTTGTGCCCGATAATCAGCTCCGTCACCGTATTATCCTGGCTGCTGCCGACATACGGCCGGTTTTCGGGCGGCGTCAAATCAACCGCCACCGCCCAACTCAACGAGACGATCAGCAGCAAAATCGTCGCCAGCGCCAGGTGCAGCAGGCGTTTCCACCAGCGCAGCGGGGCGAGCAGGTAGATCAGAAATACCGCCGGCAAAACCATGAAGGCTTGCAGCATTTTGATGTTGAAGCCCACGCCGATCAGCGCCGCGCTCAACAGCAGCCAGCGCAGTTTTCCGCGCTCGGCAGCCAGCAGCGCGGCCCATGCCGCCAGCAGCGAGATGAGCACGAGCTGGCTGTCCATGGTGTTGTTGCGGTTGGCGGCCACGCTGATGGGCGTGACAGCAAGGACAAGCGCGGCGATGAGACCCGCCGCCGGCCCGAAGGTGCGCCTGACGAGATGGTAGAGCAGCCACACCGAGAGCACGCCTGCCAGCGCTTGCGGCAAGATCAGCGCCCAGCCGTGAAATCCGAAGATGGCCGCGCTGGCCGCCTGCACCCAAAATCCCAGCGGCGGCTTGTCCACGCTGACGAACCCGGCCGCATCATAGGAGACGAAGAAAAAATTGCGCCAGCTCGTCAGCATGGATTTGACCGCCGCGGCGTAATATAGGTTGGCGAAACCCTCCTGCCCGATGTGGTAAAAATTCAGCCCGGCAGAGAGCAGGAGAATGCAGCCCAGGGCGATGCGCTGCCAAAGGGTGGATGGCCTGGAGGAAGCAAAATCCCCTCCCCCCAAATCGTGGCTCGATTTTGGGGGAGGCTGGGATGGGCGCGTTGGGGGAGAAGCAAGGTTCATGGGATCGGGTTAACGAAGAAGACCTGAATCTCGGCAAGCTGCGGGTCAGCCACATAGAGCAAGCGGCGGGCAGGATCGAAAGCAAAGGCAGGCTTCATGGTGTGAGCCTCGCCCAGATCTTCAACATCCCGGGCGGCGAGTGTTTCACGGTCGAGAATGGCGACGATGTTGTTGTCCTGCTCAATGCCGGATGCCCAATAAACACCGGCAGCCGTATCCACAGCGACGATGCGCGCCCCACGCTCCAACATGCGCCCCGTGGCTTGCAGCGAGGCGAGATCGAACTCGAATGGGCCGATGAACAGGCGGCCTTTTTCGGCATCGAGCGCCATCAGCTCGGTGTTGGCGGCCTGGTTGATCAGTTGCCATTTCAGGCCAGAGAGGTCTATATCGGAGAGCAAAGTGTAACCGGCGGCTGCATCGTACACTTGCAGGCGTTGGGGAGCTTCGGCCCACAGCACGAACAGGCGGCTGCTGGCCTCGTCTACGGCGACTTGCAGGTTGCCGGGGCCGCCGCTGCCCTCGCCAGCCGGAAATCCTTCGACGGTGAGCACCCTCGTCGAGGCCAGGCTGTTCCAATCTAATACCGCGATTTTGCCAAACTCCGGGTAAGCCGCGTAGGCCATTTTGTGCGTCGAGTCAATCGCCAGGTCGGGCAGGCGGTCAGTGGTGCCGCGCGGCAGCCCGATGGGAATCGTCGCCAGCAGGCTGCGCTGCGGGTCGAGAGCATATACCGAGAGGGTGCTGTCCCAGGCGTTAAGCACGAACAGGCGCTTGCCGGACGCGTCGGTGCGGATGGGCACCGGCCAGACGCCGCTGGTGAAAGTTTCGTATGCGCCGGTGTCCACATTGAAGCTCATCAGGTATGATCCGCCCAGGCGGCTGTTGACGTAGAACGTGTTCCCGCCGTTGGTGAGGACGACCTGCTCGGCGCTGTCGCCCAGGCGCAGGGGTGTGGCAGCGGCGTAGCTGTCGGTAGGAATGCTCCACACGACCGAAGCGTCGGCATTGGCAACATAGAAATGGTCATTGGCGGTGCTCAGAGCCAGGCGGTGCGGCTTGTCACCGAAGGTGAGCCGGGTAATTTCGCGCCCGGCGGCAGGATCGAAAACCAGCAGCACCCCGCCGACGCCGGCGACTTCACCCTCGGCGGGGCGTTCGATAAACAGCGCCGCCAGCCGGTCATGATTGGGTTCGTAGGCCAGGCTGGATAATTCCATCTCGCGCGGCAGGGGGATGGTTTGCTGTGCGCTGCCATCTGCGCCGATGATGAGTAGCGTTTTTCCGGTGGCGACGAAGAACCGCTGGTGGACGGCATCCCAATCGAGCTGAGAGGCGCGCTGGCCCTCGGGGGCCGAATAAACAATCGTGCTGGCGATCTCTCCGGTGCTGGGATCCAGGCGGTAGATGTTGCGCTGCGCGGCCTGGGAAGCATTGTCGAGAACGTATACCGCATCGGCTTGCGCATCATAAATGGGCCGCCCGGTGCCTTCGCCGAGGGCGTTGGTGGAATAAACCAGTTGCAGCGTTTTGCCATCGTAAGCGCTGAAGTAAGGCGCATCGCGTGACGGCAGGTAGATTCGGGCGCGGGCGGTATCTACGGCGGCGAAGCCCTGCCCCTCGCCAATCTTCACCGGCCCAACGATTTCCCCGCTGGACAGGTGAATCCGGCGCAGCTCTGAGTGGCTGCCGTCCAGCACGTAGAGGTAATTGGCTACAGGGTCAACATACAGATACTTCAGGGTGAAATTATTGCTCATGCCGGTGTCCAACATGCCGATCCATTGTTCGGAGGCGCCATCGAGAATGGCAATGTAAGCCGTCATAATGCCGGCGACGTAGATGCGGTTGTTGGCGGGGTTAGCAGCGGCGGAGAACAGCTTGAGAACGTTGCGGTTGAGCGGGCGATTCTGTACTCCCAGCAAGTTGATTGTAGCGTAGGGGCAGAGCAACGAATCACACGGAATGAAAGGGGAAAGGAGTGATGTCGCGGGGGGCGAAGGGGAAGCGATGGGCGAGGGCTGAGGTGCGAGGGGCGATGGGGAGATGGTCGGCGTCGCGGCCTGGCCGATGGTACAGGCAAGGGAGAGAAAAACGAGCATGGCGAAAGGAAGAAAACGTTTCATAAGCAGCTCTACGGGGATGCAGTTGGACAGTTTTTCCAGGCAATGATGGCTATAGTATAACTCTGCCTTGCAAACGGAACTTCACAACTCTGTAAAAAAGGTGCAAACTCGAGTTGACAAGTGTATAATCATTTTATATTTGTTCAAGCCTTCGATTTCTAGAGGAGTTTCCTATGACCCTTCCTGCCATTGACAACGATTTCCTCGTAAATTTCCTGACCGGATTGTTGAATACCCCCAGCCCCACGGGATTCGCCCACCGGGGGATTGCTTTCACTGAGCAGGCGTTGGCGGCTTTCCCGGAATTGAAGCTCTCTCACACCCGCAAAGGGGCGCTGGTTGCCCAATGGGATGGCGAGGCCTCCACGGCCCCGCGCGCCCTCACCGCTCACGCTGATACCTTGGGGGCGATGGTCAAAGAGATCAAATCCAACGGCCGCCTCAAGCTCACCCAGATCGGCGGCGTCGTGTGGAACACGGTCGAAGGCGAGGGCTGCACCGTGTTCACCAACGACGGTCGCACGGTGCGCGGCGCGATCCTGTTCGAGAAGGCCTCGGCTCACGTGTACGGCAAAGACCTGGGCGATACCAAGCGTGATAACGAAAACATGGAAGTTCGCATCGACGCGATCACTCTCTCCGAAGACGAGACGCGTGACCTGGGCATCGAGGTGGGCGATTTCGTGGTGTTCGACCCCCGCGTGGAGGTGGTCAACGGGTTCGTGCGCTCGCGCCATCTCGACGACAAAGCCTGCGTGGCGTGCGTCGTCGCCGCGGTGAAGGCGCTGCACGATGCCGGGTTGAAACCTGCCCAAAAGACATTCCTGCACATCAGCAATTATGAAGAGGTCGGGCACGGCGCGGCGGCGGGCATCCCGCCCGAGGTGACTGAGCTGATCGCTGTAGACATGGCCGCCGTTGGCGATGGTCAAACCTCCGATGAGTTTCACGCCACCCTGTGCGTCAAGGACTCTGGCGGGCCGTACCATCACGGGTTGAGCCAGCACCTGCGCAGCCTGGCCGAAGTTCACCAGATCGCTTATAAAGTGGACATCTATCCCTATTATGGCTCCGATGGCGAGGCTTACTGGCGCGCCGGCGGCGATGTGGCGGTAGCGCTGATCGGGCCGGGCATTGACGCCTCGCACAACTACGAGCGCACCCATCTCGATGGTCTGGTGGCGACCACGCAATGGATATTGGCATATCTGTTGGGTTGATCTGTTCTCTCGGTTACTGTCATGAGCGACGAAACCTCCTACCAGGCTCAACGCAACCGAATGGTGGAAGATCAGCTCATCAGCCGCGGTATAGATGATGAGCACGTGTTGGCGGCGATGAGAACTGTGCCGCGCCACCGGTTTGTGCCGCCGGAGCAGCGCCACATGTCTTACGCCGACTGCCCGCTGCCGATCGGGCACGGGCAGACGATTTCCCAGCCGTACATTGTAGCGCTGATGACGGAGCTGCTCGAATTGATGGGGGGTGAAAAAGTCCTGGAGGTGGGTACCGGTTCAGGGTATCAGGCGGCGGTGCTGGCTCAACTGGCGGGCGAGGTACATACCATCGAGCGCCATGCCCCGTTGGCCGAGGCGGCGCGCCTGGCGCTGACTGCTATCGGAGTAACCAACGTTTCCTGTCACATTGGGGATGGCTCGTCTGGCCTGCCCGAACAGGCCCCTTTCCAGGCGATTATCGTCACGGCAGCCGCGCCGCGTGTTCCGCAGCCTCTGCTCGACCAGCTTAACAGGCATGGAAGGTTGGTTCTACCTGTGGGGGGCATTGGGGGGCAGGTGTTGGAACTTTGGGTGCGGCGTGACGAAAAATTCGACCGTGAAGCCATCATTCCTGTGGCATTCGTCCCCCTGCGCGGACATCTTGGTTGGAGCGAGCACAGTGAAAATCCTGATGAGTGGTAGGCGAAGGTAAAGTGGGGTCAAAATGCCTAAACGCATCGCCGAAGAAGGACAAGTAAAAACACTCAAGCGCCTGGTGCGGCTGCCATTTTCATCGCGGCTGGCGATTGCCCTGTCCACTACTGTCGTTTACTATCTGAGCTTTATTCCTTTGCATTCAATCCTGGGGGCCGGGGTTACAACACTATCGCTATTCCCGGTGGTTCTGGTCGGAATTTATTTCGGTGTTCGGTGGGGACTATTAACCGGATTGGGAATGATCGTTTCGAATATTCTGCTGCTCGGGTTGACGGGCAGCGGTAACTTATGGGATATATTCTTTGCGGTTGGATTAGCTGGCTCGATCACGATTCTGTTGGCGGGTTATGCGGCCGGTCAAATTCACCTGCTCTGGAGCCGGCTGGAAAACGAGCTTGGCGAGCACCGTAAAATCGAACTGGCCTTGAAAGACAGCGAGGCGCGCTACCGCAGCCTGTTTGAAGATTCGCCGATTTCATTCTGGGAGGAAGATTTCTCGGAGGTCAAGAGATGCATTGATGAGTTGCATAAGCAAGGGATCGTGGATTTCGCTGCCTACCTGAAAGAGCACCCGGAAATTATCGCAGAATGTATGCACACCATTCGGGTTCTGGATGTCAACCAGGCGACGTTGAAGCTGTACGAAGCAGCCAGCAAAGAGGATTTGGTAGGCAACCTTGAGCGAGTGCTTGACGAAGAAACCCTAAAGGTCTTCGAAGAAGAAATGCTGGCTATCGCCCACGGCAAAACGGAATTCGAGGGCAATGGGGTCAACTATACCCTTACGGGTAAGCGAATTAATATTGTCTTGCGCTGGTCTATTGCACCCACCCACGAGCAAACCCTGTCCCGCCTGATCGTCACAATTGCCGATGTGACAGCTCGATGGAGAGCCGAGGAGGCCGAGCGGGAGCAGCGTTTGTTGGCCGAAGCTCTGTGCGATACAGCCGCTGCCCTGAGCGGCACGCTGGAATACAAAGAAGTGCTCGACCGGATTCTCGCCAATGTTGGGAAGGTAGTTCCTCACGATACGGCCAACATCATGCTTGTCGAGGGGAATAAGGTTCGAGTAGTGTCGCATCGGGGTTATGAGAAATACAACGCTTTGGGCTACATGGATAACCTGCAATTTGCAATCGCCGAAGTGCCCAACCTTCAGCGGATGGCAGTGGAAGGCCGCCCGCTGATTGTTTCGGATACTTATATGGATCCCACCTGGGTTCGTCGGGATAGGTCGAAATGGATTCACTCATTCGCAGCCGCGCCCATCCGGGTTCATGACATCGTTATCGGATTTCTCAATGTTGATAGCGCTACTGCCGGGTTTTACCACCCTCTTCACGCCGAGCGGCTGATGGCTTTTGCTGACCAGGCTGCGCTGGCGATTGCGAATGCTAAGTTGTTCGAGAAAGCCCGCAAGAGCGCCCATCAACTCGATCTGCTCAACGACATCACCCGGGCTGCGATCAGCGCTTCGCAGCTTTCCGACACGCTTCAGGTGCTGGCAGATCGGTTGGGGGAATTGTTCGGCGCTAGTGGCGCTTATATTACTTTGTGGGATGAAGCCAACCAGCAAACGATCCCGGCCGCAGCATTTGGCCCAATGAAAACGATCTATTCGACCATGCACTTCCCGCCTGACACGCTAACCTTGACATGGTCTGTCCTAAAAACTGCTCGAGTACTGGTTGCCGGTGATGTTTTCAATTCGCCATTTATCAGCCCGCAGGTTGCTGGCGCTTATCCTCAAAAGTCCCTCATGGGCCTGCCGTTGATTGTGGATGGGCGCAAGCTCGGCGCGGCGCTCATCAGCTACAATGAACCGCATCAATTCTCTCCTGAAGAGATCACCCTGGGTGAGCAGGTGGCCAGCCAGATTGCCCTGGCAGTCGCCAAAGTGCAGTTGCTCGAAGCCGAGCGCGAGCGCACCCGGCAGCTCTCGATAGCCAATGCGATGATTTCGGCCCTTGGACATGTGGCGGCGCGCATCGAGAACGCCTCTGCGCCGGATGAGGTCATGCAAACCCTGGGGAGAGAACTGGAACCCCTGGGCATGCATTGCCTGATTGCTCTGCGGCAGCACAACCCGCCAGCGATGTCTTTCCGGCACGTTTCGCTGCCTCCCTTTCGAAACGCCTTTATCGAAAAATGGGCTGCAATGAAGCTGAAGGGTCTGGTTTTGCCGCCCGACCGCTTCCCATTTTTCGCCGAGGTGATCGAAAGGCGGCAGGCCATGTATGTGGTCGAACCGCAGCAATTGGTGCTTGGCCTCCTGCCGAAGTTCTCTCCCGCGTTGACATCTCGCGTCGTCCGCATGGGAGGCCTGACCGACGCCACCCGTGCAATATGTCTGCCATTGATCGCCGATGAAGTTGTTATCGGATGCCTGGTTTTGTGGGGCGATGCCCTCCGAGAGGAGGATCTGCCGGCGATGTCTCTGTTTGCCAGCCAGGTGGCCATCACGCTCGAAAATACCCGCCTTTACACTGAGGTGCAACAGCTTGCCATCACCGATGACCTGACCGGCCTGTACAACCGCCGGGGATTGTTCGAGCTGGGCCGCCACGAAATTGACCGCAGCCAGCGATTCAACCGATCTTTTTCGGTGTTGATGGTGGACATTGACTGGTTCAAGCAGGTCAATGACACCTACACCCACGCCATCGGCGACCAGGTTTTGAAGGTCCTGGCCGATCGCTGCCGCCAGACCGTGCGAACGGTGGATATCATAGCCCGCCTGGGTGGGGAGGAGTTCGTCATCTTGCTCCTGGAGACCGGGTTAGAAAAAGCCGTTTACGTTGCCGAGCGCTTGCGGCTGCATATTGGCGAGCAGCCTATCCCCACAGATGTTGGCCTTCTCACGGTTACAGTCAGCATTGGCGTGGCCGAATTAACAGCCGAAATAGACACGCTGGCCGCGCTGATCGAGAAAGCCGACCAGGCAATGTACCTGGCCAAGCAATCGGGACGCAATTGTGTGGCAGTGAAGGGTTAACACGCTCGGCGTGAACTAGCATGACTGGTTCCGCCGCCCGATGCCGCCGATTGAAATCGGCATCTGAGATTCCTCAAAACCCGCTGAAGCGGGTTCAAGGCAATTTGTAACCCGCTTCAGCGGGTTTTGAGCTTTTAGGCGTCGGATTCATCCGATGCCGGGGCCGATTGGCAATTCACACCAAACGTTTACCGCTGGCTGATGGTCACAAAGATCATTGGCCGCCGGCGGGTCTCATTGTACAGAAAAGTCTTGATCGCCTGCTGAAGCTCGTCTTGCAGATCGCCATCGTGATTGCGCACGGTGTCGGTGATCAATCGTTGAACAGACGCCATCAGTTCGTCGGCGTTTTGGGTGTAGACAAATCCACGAGTGATGATCTCTGGCTCTTCGAGCATCCTCCCGGAGTGCTTGTCGAGCATTAACGTCACCATCATGAATCCGTCGCGCGCCAGGGCTTCCCGCTCGCGCACCACACTCGGGCCGATATCCCCCACGCCTGAGCCATCTACGAACACGTAGCCTCCCGGTACTCGTTCTCCCAGGTGCATCTCGCCATTCTCGAATTCGATGACTTGCCCGTTTTCCACCGTTGCCACGCGCTCGGGGGGAATGCCCACCTGCTGGGCCAGGCTGGCATGCTGGTACAGGTGACGCAGCTCACCGTGGATGGGGATGAAGTGTTTGGGCTTGACGAGGTGCATGAGCAGTTTCATCTCCTCCTGGCTGGCATGCCCGGAGACGTGTACCGGGGCAATGGCATCGTAGATCACTTTGGCGCCGCGGCGGAACAAGCGGTTGATCGTGCGGTGAACGGTTTCTTCGTTGCCCGGGATGGGGTGCGATGACAACACAACGGTGTCTCCCGCCTGCAAGTCGAACTGCCGGTTGGTGCCGGTGGACAGGCGGCCCAGGATCGAAGACGGCTCTCCCTGGGAGCCGGTACACATCAGCACCACCTCGTGGGGTTTCATTTTTAGGGCCTGATCCACGCTGACCAGCAGATCGTCGGGAAGATCGAGATAGCCCAGTTTACGGGCGATCTTGGCGTTTTCGGTCATGCTCGTGCCGACGAAAGCCATTTTGCGGCGATAGCGCGCTGCCACGACGCCGACTTGCTGCATTCGCGAGATGACCGAGGCAAATGTGGCGACGATGACGCGCCCCTGCGCAGAACGGAAAACCTGGTCGAGCGCGGGTTCGATCACCCGCTCGGAAGGCGTCCAGCCAGGTTTGTCGGCATTGGTTGAATCGGCCAGGAGGGCCAGCACGCCTCGCCCGGAGAACTCTCCCAGCTTGGCGTAATCGGTGGGCCAGTTGTCCACCGGCGTGTGATCGAACTTGAAATCGCCTGAGTGGATGATCAGCCCGGCGGGGGTGGTGATGCCCAACCCGACGCCGTCGGGAATCGAGTGGCACACGTGGAAGTATTCCACCTGGAATGGGCCGATGCGCGACATCTCGCCGGCTTGTACGGTGTTCAAGCGAACCTTACCCGCCAGGCCGTTTCTGGAAAGCTTGTCTTCCAGCAGGCCGCGCGTGAGCGGGGTGGCGTAGATGGGGACATTGATCTCTTCGAGTACGTGGTGAATCGCCCCGGTGTGATCCTCGTGCCCGTGGGTGACGATGATACCCGCCACCTGTTTGCGTTTATCGAGGAGATATTGGAAATCAGGGATCAAGTAGTCAATCCCCAGCATATCATTTTCAGGGAACATAAGGCCAGTGTCAACGATGAGGATATTATCCCCATATTCCACCGCCATCATGTTTTTCCCCACTTCCCCCAGGCCTCCCAGGGGGACGATGCGAAGCTTATTTGTCATTTTTTTTGTTTTAAACCTAACCTTTGATTTTAGGCCCCTCTGGCTCGAGCGTGAACGAGGCCAGAATTTGGGGTGTGTGGGCGGCGTAACCCGCCCACACACTCCAAATTCTGGTTATTCTTCACGTCGAACCTGGAAGAGCCTGGTTTTTAAAGTATGAGTGCAGATAATTCGTAAAATTAAGAAAAAACCCCGGCGGATGGTTCCCGGCCGAGGCTTGCAGTTACTTTATGGTTTTTCTACGAGCAGTTGTGATGCCGTATAGTTTTCCGTGTAACGCCCTGGGCCAAATGATCGGCCGGGGTCAATCTATTATTCGAACGAAAGTCATTGTAGCATGAGAGGTATGATTTGTCAAAGAAGGTTCTTCTCATGTGTGCATGTCAGTTTTGGGGCGAGTTATAGGCGGTTTGCCAGCGGGTATCGA
>DYIZ01000152.1 GCA_020723385.1 Candidatus Aquidulcis sp. | reverse complement strand
AGGCCGGAGCATTCCCTCCTGGGGGAACTCTCCGGCCTACGTATGGGCGTGATGGTCACGCCAAGCTGAGTATTCGGTTGTGTTTGCTGATGCGCTGCTTGCGCAGCGGTGATCCTACCTCTTGCTTGCGCCGTTGCTGACCCGAATGATGCGCCGCGCCACGACTTCGGTGGTAGCCCGTTGGGCTTTGAGAGCCTGGGGGTCAATGCCCTCCGGGGGCTTCATCTCCGCCCCACGGGCATCCTTCAGGAAATCGGCCAGGGTTTCGTCGTAGTCCCGGCTTTGCAGAAAGCCGTGAACCCGGATGTGCTGACCTTTCTCCAACGAGACGGGAGCGCCCAGGCTGCCTTTGACCACACGGATGGTGATGTAGTCGGCGGCGTCGTGGACATCGGTGGCGCTGGCCTTTTGCGGCAGGTCGGGGTCACGGTAGATGGCGACCCGGAACAGGAGATCGTCGGTATATTTCCAGGCTTTGACGATGATGCCTTCGATGGTGACTTCGTTGATCATGAGGTCCTCCAAGTGATAGATATGGGTTTGAAAGGCGGTTAAAACAAAAAGCCGAACAGCACCCAAGTGGGAGTGTCCGGCCAACGTGTGTGAGCGATAGGTTCCGCTCGAGCTGAGTTATTCAGTTAGACAAAGGATAATCGAGGTTCAGAATTGAGGCAAGATCAATTATTGTGAGGCTTATGGCTTTTTTAAGAAAATGTCAGACAACTTTTACTGGCTGTTTTTTGTAGTTTTAGGCCAGGTGTATTTGACAAGTCTATAAAAGTATTGTCACCTGGGCAATTCTGATAGTCAGAAATGCTCGACAACACACTCTTCTTGTGACGTCAATATTTCTTAAAAAAGCCATAGCCGAAGGGGGAGTCTTGACCTGTCCGGGTGAATGGGTCGGGAGGTGAGCAATTTTCTCGAGTGAGTATCATTCTGAGCGCCACAAGATCGAATTGCTAGCGAATGGGTCGAGTTGGAGGCATCCCAAGCGCGGTCAGAGAATGTTCGATCTCTTCCAGCAGTGCTGCCTCTTCTCCTGCAATCCCTTCATCCAACCTGCCCACAGCAACAGGGATCAGCCAGGGCGTGAGATCTTTCCGGGTCATTTGGGATTGCAGTTCAAAGTAACGGGTCAGATAGGTTCTAAGGAACAATCCTCGCCATTGATTGATGATAGCCTTCATCAGCCTCCCCCCATAGGGAACCTGGCCAATCTTGATCAGCAGGGTTGTTCGGGCAACATCGGCCAGCGGGTGGCCCTGGTGAGCGGTTGCCCAATCCAGGATGACCGGTCCTTGCCCGGTCATCATCACCTGATCCGGATGAAAATCGAGATGACAAAGCGCATCGCCATCGGGCAATTCTTGCAACAACGCCATCACCTTACCGGCCTGAACACCGGGAAGTGAGGCGGCCCTTTGGATCGCCGCATCCAGATCGGGTCGAATGGATGGAAAGCAGGCTCCGCTTTGCCGGTGGATCGTATCGTGTAGTTCAGCCAATTGCCTAGCCAGCCGAAACAGCCGCCAGGGGCGCATGTTGATCATTTTCAACATGGAAATGCCATACACACGCTCATAGACCAATCCTCTCCGTCCTTCAAGCTCCACCATCTCGATAAATTTGTGGGTTGGCAAGTCCATAGCGGAAATCATGCGGCTCTTCAACATCTCGTTTTCCACCCACTCCAGCGGATACCCCGCAAAGAACAGTTTGATGACCTGGTGTTCCTGCCAAGCAAAGATTTCCGCAGTTCTGCCTTTGCCGATCAGCGTTTCTTGGGATGGAATGTCCATTTTCTGTACCTATTGAGACATGATCACAACATACATGTTGTGTTTCATGCAGATCATCTTTAGTCAATGCCATGCAGGAATATCGCGATGTCTGTCCAACTGGTATTCTCGTGAAACAAGAGAAAATGATCTTCACTAGGATACTCAATAGCGGTTACTTTACCGCCCCACGCAGTCACCAATCGCTGCGACAATGCAGTAGGCACGAAGGTGTCATTCGAACCGGTCAGGCATAGCATTGAGCTCTTCATCCCCGGCGCTAGCGAGATCGAATCGAAATAATGCTTCATGATGCCAGAGAGTGGAGTATAGAGAGGCGTTTGCTTGACGCCGATCAGCGTCCAGGCATCGTAAGGCGATACCAGGATGGTTCCAACTACCGGACGTTGCTCCGAGATGTAAACTGCCACACCAGTTCCGAGACTGTAGCCCATGGCAGCCACATGACTTGCATCCATGTCGGTTCGGTTTACAAGCGTATCGTAAACGAAAAGCGAGTCCGCCAGAACGTTTGACTGGGTTGGCGTCCCTTCGCTCAGACCGAAGCCGCGGTAGTTGATCAGCGCCACTGACCAGCCTGCAAGATTCTTCGCAAACGGGACGATTTCGGATGCTTCCGAGCCGCTGCCTCCGAAATAGATAACCAGCGGCGTTTTGGATTCCGATGAATTACGCACCAGCCAACCGCGCAGATGGATGCCATCCGGCGTGGTCAGGTCAAGGGCTGTGACGTTTGCGTCAACCAATGCCTGCGCCGCCTCTGCCGAAATTGTCTTGGGCTGGAAGAAGGAACTGGTCTTGTTGGCAACTGCATCCTGGAAGAAATATACGAACGCAAAAAGGAGGATGTATGTGCCGACGATAACGGATACCAGCGATATGCCAGTCGCACCGGCGATTTGCCCAAATCTCTTCAGCCGAAAAGCAAGGATGATCAGCGCGGCGACAAATCCTAAAATACCAAGTCCGGTGATTATCACGATGAGTTTTCCCGGCGTGAATTTGCTGGCCGCATAGGTGGTCAGACCGGTGATCCCCAGAAAAATGCAGACAAGCAGCCAGCGGAATTCACTCTGAATGGTAGGTTTTGTGGACATGGCTAAGCCTCCTTGGTTTGTCTACTGGAACCAGCGCATTTCCGGCCACATCTCGCTCCAGGGCTGGCGCGGATGGCCGGCCCGCTTTCTTTTTCCCAGTCCAGGCTCTACACTTGTGGTGGAGCCTGGACTGGTTCGTCTCTTATCTTGAACGGATGATATTACTTGTTTCCCAGGGCTTCGAAATGACCCAACCCGGTGGCATTGGTATCGGCCTGGGGATTACCATAATAAGAAACGTTACCAGCGCCGCTGATGGTACCGGTCAGCCAGTCGGTCACCCAGAGCGTGGCGCTGCCCAAGCCGGAGATGGTGACATCCGCGGTCCCAATTTTCAGGCTGGGGGCATTCACGGGACCGGCGCCGGAGATATCGATCTCGGCTGTGATCACTTGCCCGCCTATCTCTACGTCTCCCACTCCGCTGAGGTTGACATTCAACGACTCGGCGGTGAGATTACTCAGCATTACCTGCCCGGCGCCGCTCATGGCGATGTCCAGATTTGTGGTGGTTAGGGTATCCATCGTGATCTTGCCTGCGCCGCTGGCCGTCAGGTTGTTCAGATTCTTGACCGTAATGGTGAAGGTCAGAACGTTGTCGTTGTTTATTCCGGTGACATTGACATCCTCGTTCATGCTGATCTTGAGAGTGCCACCGCTGACGGTGGTTTTCACTAAGGGCACAATGTTGTCGCTGCCTTTGATGGTCAGCGATTCGGTATCGCCCTGGGTGAGGACAACCCGGCCAAAGGTGCTGAAATCGATACCGGTGAACCCGCTAACGGTCCGCTCTTCGGTGATGATTGTGTTGGACGGGGTGATCGTCTTGCCATTCCCGCCAATAATGATCGGACCGCAGCCGGTCAGCATGAGAACGGCGACAAACAGGGAGATGATTGCATAAATGGTTTTCAAAAGATTTTCCTTTCTTGATGAATAGTAGTTCAATCTTTGAATATTGCATTGATAATCATGCCAAGACCCGCAAAAGCAAGCAGGGCCGGTCCAAGTATGGTCCAGTTCAATCCGAACAGGAACATAGCAGCGACCGCGAGCAGCACCAAACCGAAGATGATGGCGCCCCGGGCACGCATGGTGAAACGCCCACCGGCTTCACGGGCATGCCGCCATGCGTTGAGGAACGATCCCAACGCCGGGATCAAGATGAAGAGCGCCCACCAGTTGTTGAGGATGTAGAGCTTCGCGTTCTGCAGATACATGAAACCTGCCAGAGCGACAAGGACGATGCCCATGATCCACTCCCCGCGGGCGGCGCGGCGTTCCCGCCTTTCTTCGCGACGATCAGAATAACCAGGTTGTGTCGAATTAGCGTTCATATTTTCTCCTTTTATGGAATCAGTGTTTTCTAATTGCATGCCAGCCTGCCGGGTTGATTCGAGCATCCGTCTTTCGGGAGGTTCGAAACTGGCCAGGTGGATAAGTTCTTTTCACTTGGTCCCAAAGAAGTAAATCAACATTTCGTCGGATAGTCCGCGCCAGTTATCCCAGGAGTGTCCTTCTTTCACAGAGATGAATTCAACCGGATAATCCTGTGTTTCCATGTCTCTTACCAGAGAACGGAAATCGCCCACATCCCAGTCCGGCAGACCGGCTGAAATGAAGATCTTGATCGGCAGTCGTGGACATGGAAAACCGGTATCGCCGCCACATGCTAGTGCATGTTCGTCAACGGCTTGCAACATTTTTTGTGAACCTTCCAACTGTTTCGGATCGGCCACGTACTCGGGATTGGCCAACACCCAGAGGGAGGGAGAAAAGGCGGCCAGGTTATGGAAGACGGAGGATTGTGATGCCGCTATATAATATGCGCTCAAGCCTCCATAACTTACGCCTATGATCACACGGGCGTCAGGATGTGGATCTGTGCGATATGCCCCATCAATCATAGGTACAAGCTCGTCAGCGATGAAGCGAGCATGTTCAATAGGATGGACCAGGAACTCATCTTCGCGACGATTGTTTTGAAGGTTGCCGGGTTCTCGTGAATCGATGAAAACGGCGACAATCGGTTTAATGCGTCCGTCTGCGATCAGGTTATCGAGGATGTTGGGAAGCGCCCCCATGCGATCATCACTGAAGTCATTGCCATCAAGCACATAGATTGCCGGTAGATTCTCCAGGCTTTCGTACCCGGACGGCAGGTAGACCCGGTAATTAATTCCATATCCAAGGACATTTGAGCTGATGGATAAATCGTCGGTCAGGGCACCATGCAATTCATTATCCCTTTTATCGCTCTCATCTGTGACCGCGAAACCGTCCAGCGTAACAACATTATTAGTCCCCGTCAGCCCGCTGAATGTGGTGTGCTGATTTACTGGATCATTAATCCAGTCCTTTCCATTTGTTATGATCTTGTATTCCGCCCGGCTCGCTTCTGGAAATTCCGTATATGCGAGCCACAGGTCTGTCTGTCCCACACGCGTACCCTCTAACCCCGGGGTGCTCCACTTGTTGAATGAGCCGCTCCAGCTTACCTGGTCCGCATTTCCTTTGTAAAGAAAGAACACCTGTGTCCCAAGTACGAGAGGAACGCGCTTGCTGACAACCAGGTATTGCCAGACCTGGTCGGCGCGTGCCTGCGCTTCCACCGCAGGTAATGTGTGAATCTCCTTGAGTACCTCCCGCATATCCTCGAAATTCTCGATCACGACAGGTGTGGAAGCTATGCCAATTGCTGTAATCGTTTCAGTCGGCGATGCTGGCTGGCGAGGCGTGCATGCTGTGGTAAACAGCAACAGCATTGCCAGCAGGATCAGAACGCCGCCGACGGTCCATTCGCCGCCGCGGCGTTCTTGGCGCCGCGGCATCCTTGCTGTACGACGATTGTAAAAATTATTTTGAGTCGCGTTTTCGTTCATTTCATTCTCCATTTCTTGAATACGGCTTTTTTCTACAGATATGATAGTCTACCGGGTTGATTCAAGCATCTGCCATTTGGGAGGTTTTGAACTGGTCAAGTGGACAGGTGAATTACTCGTATGCCAGCACATCCCGGACCGTCAGCCGAACGGCGTTGCGCGCCGGGAGCAGGCTGGCCAGGGTGGAGAGTACCAGCACAATACCAAGCCAGATGAACAAACCCTGCACAGAGAAAATGAACATGATCGGCACGGTCATCAATGCCTGACCGAGGGACTTGTCCAGTAGTTGAGTGATCGGGATGGCCACCAGCGCACTCAGCGCCCAACTGATCAACCCGATTAGTAGGCCCTCCACCACCACCAATTGGAAGATGATCCCATTTTCGGCGCCGATCGAGCGCAGCACGCCGATCTCGCGCGTCCGCTCGAGCACGTTCATGCCCATCGTGCCCATCAGGCCCAGTCCGCCCACCACGGCGATCAATACGCCCATTACCATCAGCACCGAGATGAGGATATTGATCGTGGCCCGCTGCTGGGTGATGAGTTCGCTGCCGGTTTGCAGCGTAACTTCATATCCCAGATCGCTGAATCGCTGCTCGACAGCATGCAGCGCTTCCTCCTGACGTGTCACCGTATGCGGGTCGGTGACGATCTTGAGGCGGTTGGCCTGGGCCGGGTCGCCGCCGATGGCTATCAAACCAGCGGGGGTGATGTAAGTGAAGGGAGCCGGGTAGTTGCCCGCCATGCGGAAGAAACCCACCACGCGGAAAGGTGTATCGGCATCATTCCAGCGCAGTTGGATGGTATCGCCCACCTTCACTTCCGGGCGAAGCGCCATGAAGTGGTTTGACACAACAATGGCGTCCGATTCTCCTGCCTGCAGCCAGCGGCCTTCGATCATTACAACCTGGAGAAGCTGGGTATTGTCGGGAGGAATGTTAAGCGCCACCAGGTCGGTCGTATCTCCATCCGGGCGCACAATATTGGCATCGAGAAAGAGCCAGGCTTCGGAGGCGGTCACTCCAGGGAGATCAGCCACCGCCGACTGAAGGTCCGCGGCAGGGTAGTTGCGGGCGAAGGCGGCGTTCACGTCACTTTGAAAATAAGAAGATGTTTGTTCGATCTCCGCATACATCGCCTCGCGTACGCCCAACATGGCGATGAAAATGGCCCCGCCCAGGATCAGCGTCGCCAGGGTCAGCGCCAGGCGCGCTTTGCGGCGGAAGGTGTTGCGCAGCGAAAGGATCAGCGGACGCGGCAGCCACGGCAGAGCCTCCAACAGGCGGTCGAGCAAGCCGGGTTTGCCGTTGGCTTCCAGCCCATAGCTGGTCATCGCCTGGCGGATGGTGCGGCGCGCCCCGCCGATGATCGGGACGAGCGCTCCCAATACCGGCACAACCAGACCAATGAAAATCTGCGCCAGGATGGCTTCCATCGGGACAGCGAATGGCGACGGGTTGGCGTTGACCATACCGATCAGCCAGCGGGTTATGCCATAGGATGCCAGTGCGCCGACCGGGATAGCGATCAGCAGCGCCAGCAGCCCGTAGGCCAGCACCAGCCCCAGGTAGATGCCAATCAATTGAATCAAGGTGGCGCCCAGGGCTTTCATCACGCCCACCTGGCGGATCTGCTGGCCCATCAGCGCCGAGACGGTATTCGTTACCAGGAACGTGCTCAGGAAGACGACCAACACGCTCAACACGCCCATCAGCGCCATGACTGTATCCAGGGTGGATTGCGCCGGAGGCTGGCCCGGCTTGTTGACGTTCACATTGTGGACTGTGATGCCATGGGCGGCCACCACTTCAGCCACGCGTTCGGCCATCTGGCGAACATAGGCGGCATCGGTGTGCGAGCCGGCCGTCACCAGGTTGACGAAGTTGTTCAGGTCCGAACCGCCAAGCTTTGCCATCGTGGCATAGGTGACGAATCCGCTGGTGGCGCCGTTGACCTTATACGGGTTGGCCTGCACATCATGAACAGCGCCGGCAACCTTCAAGTCGTAGGTTGTGCCATCCGCCAGGAAGAGCGTAACCATATCGCCTGTTTTCCAGCCTAACCCTTCGGCACCCTGGCGTTCCAGGTAGATTTCATCATCGGTCAGGGTGGGTAACCCAGATTCAAGAACGAGCTTGTCCACCTGGATGGCAGCCAGCGATGTGATGCTGTTCAGGTTGATCTTATGCTGTCTGCCATCCGCGGCGGCGATCTTGACCCAAATGTTGTAGCTGGCGTCCACCGCTTCGATCTCCGGGAGACCGCGCAATTCCTCCAACAGGAAGGCGTCAAAATCATGGGTATAGAGGCGGGCGGTGTGCGGATTGCTGGTGTTGTAATCGGCCAGCATATCGTGCTTCACGATCAGCATGGATGAAAGGATGATTCCCACGGCGAAGACGCCCACGGCAATGGAAAGGGCCACTAGAATGGATCGGGCCTTGTTGGCCCACAAGTCAGCCAGGATCTTTTTTAAGGTTGCGGGAACCATATTATGCCTGCCCTTCTGTGATCGAGCGATTCTGTTCCAGCCGGGCGCTCACCACACCCTGCATGGCGGCATGGAAATCAGGTGATTCACCCAGCAGCTTCTGGAACATGGGCCGGTCTACGGCCAGCGCCTGGAGCGGCGCATCCGGAATAGCGCCAACCGATGCCACTGTCCGCTTGCTGGTGAAGAGCGAGATCTCGCCGAAGTACTGCCCCGGCCCCATACGCTCCACCACCACATCCGTGCCATTCGGGCGGCGCAGGGTCACTTCGGCCATGCCCTCGGTGACAATGTAGAACAACTCGGCGGGCGTATCTTTGCGGATGATCGTCTCGCCGGCGACAATGTGAACTTTCTCCGCCTTGCGGCTGACTTCAAGCATGAGCGTCGGGGAGAGGGTGGGCAGCGCCTGAGCTACATACTCGTTGACCACCTCGCCGTCCGCGATCAAAACGGTGCGAGCCACGCGGCGGGCCAGGCTGCTGTCGTGCGTGACCATCACAATGGTTTTGCCTTCGGAGGTCAGGCGCTCAAACAAGTTGAAAACAGCATCTGCGGTTTTTGAGTCCAGGTTGCCGGTAGGTTCGTCGGCAATGATGACGGGCGGATCATTTGCCAGGGCGCGGGCAATTGCCACGCGCTGCTGCTGGCCGCCGGAAAGAGCAGAGGGCAGCTTATGTGCATGCTCACTCATCTCCACCAGTTCAAGCAGCTTCATGGCCCGGGAACGGCGCTCGCCTCCCGGGAAGGTGCGACACAGATCCATTGGTAGGCGGATATTATCCATCACCGACAGGTTGGGCAGCAGTTGGAAGAACTGAAAAACAATCCCCAGGTTGCGCCCGCGCCAGCGAGCCATCTGGTTCTCGTTTAGGTTGTGAACGGCAGTGCTGCCTACAAACACTTCTCCAGAGGTGGGACGGTCAATGCCGGTGATCATGTTGATCAGGGTGGATTTGCCGCTCCCCGAGCGGCCGATGATGCCAACGAATTCGCCGCGGCCGATCTGGAGATCAATCCCCTTGAGCGCCTGGTATTTTCCCGCTGCGCTCTGGAAGGTTTTTTGCACCTGGTGGAGTTCGATCAGGGTTCCACATCCATTGCCATTGGAACCATTCCCCGATGGATTCGTGCTTGCGGTCTTTTCTCTGGTTGTACCTTTTTCCATTGCATCCATAATTCATCTCCTGTCTTGCCTGGAAATCTTTTTGTTTATTTATACAACCTCCAGGAATGCTTGTCCTCTGTCCATCGGAGAGTTTTCACCTGTCCGGATGGATAGGATGGCTTCTGCACAGCTACGCGCGGCCCTCGCGTCGTTCTTCACCTGGGGACATCTTGGACTGGTCAAGTAGATAGGCGTCTTAAAAACCATCAAATGTGTTTGTACGCAGGCCCAAATTCCAGTAAAATTCATACATGGCAAAAGCAGGAAATACATCAAAGAAGGGAATCCAACCTGACCTTCCAATAGGCGAGCACTTCAACCAATCGGAGGCGCGTTTCCGGGTTATGTTTGATACGGCCGCGGTTGGGATTGGGATAATGAGCCTGGACCGCAAGCTCATGGATGCTAATCCGGCACTGTGCCAGATGTTCGGGATGCCGCGGGACGAACTCATTGGGCAAATGCCGGTTGTAGTCACCTATCCGGGGGATTATGAAGCCTCCACACAGCAGTTCATGGATCTCATTTCGGGCAATGTGGATTCCTTTTGGGGGGAGCGGCGTTACCAGCGCAAGAATGGCGAGGTTTTCTGGGCGCATGTGACCATGTCGTTGGTGCGCAATGAAAAGGGGAAGCCACTCTACATCATTGGTATGCTGGTGGACATTGATGAGCGCAAGCGCGCCATGTTGGAACTGAACGAATCGGCGGAACGCTTCCGCGCCATCTTTGACAGCACTGCGATCGGGCTGGGCCTCCTGAGGCTGGACGGAAAGATCCTGCGCGTGAATGCAGCCGTTTGCCAGATGTCTGGCTACACTGAGGAGGAACTGAAGCAGCGGTACGACTATGAAAATGTTTATCCTGAAGATAGAGAGATCGGGCATACGGAGTTTACCGAACTCGTTAGCGGGAAGCGCGTTTCGTTCGAGATCGAGCGGCGCTATGTCCGCAAGAACGGCGAGGTATTCTGGTCCCGGCTTTCGTTCGCGCCGGTTCATGCTGCCAACGGAAAGCCGTTATACCTGGTCGGGATAATCGAAGACATTGACGGGCAGAAAAAAGTGTTCACTGAGTTGCAGCAGTCCGAGGCACGCTTCCGAGCCATCTTCGAAAATTCAGCCATCGGCATGAGCCTGGTCGGCCTGGATCGGCAGCCGGTGGAAGTCAACCCAGCCATCTCCCGCCTTAGCGGATACTCGCGGGAGGAGTACATCAAAAAGAATACCCGCGAGATCGTCCACCCTGATGATGTCAACATCGGCGATGCAGAATTCCAGGAACTGCTGGATGGAAAGCGCGATTCCTACCAGATCGAGAAACGCTTCCTGCGCAAGCAGGGCGGGTACTACTGCGCCCGCCAGACCATCTCCGGGGTACGCGGTCCGGATGGCAAGCCGCAATTTATCGTTTCGATGACCGAGGACATCACGGAGCAGAAAAAGGCCCAGCAGAACCTGCAGGAATCTGAGGCGCGTTTCCGCGCCATGTTCGATCATATCTCCATCGGCATGACCCTGATGAGCCTGGACTGGCGAATCCTGGCGGCCAATCAGATGGCCACGCGCATCCTTGGGTATACGCTGGATGAGCTGATGGATCTGGATCCTGCGAAGTTAACCCTGCCGGAAGATCAGGAGATCGGTATGACGGAATTCCGGGACCTGGTAGCAGGCAGGCGTGACTCGATGCAGATAGAAAAGCGAAATGTGCGCAAGAATGGCGAATCCTTCTGGGCGCGCATTGCTTACGCCTTGGTGCGCCAGCCGGACGGGCGTCCACAGTACCTGGTCGGTTCGATCGAGGACATCAACGAGCAGAAGCTGGCAGCCGATAAGCTGGCCGCGCAGGAGGCCGAATACCGCCGCACACTCGAGCAGCGTGTTCAGGAACGCACTCGCGAATTGGAGGAGACCAACCTTCGCCTGGTGGGCGAGGTCGAGCAGAGACGGAAGGCCGAGGCAGTACTTGCCTCCAAAGCCGCCGAGGAGGCGATCACTGCCGAGCGCACCCGCCTGGCGCGCGACCTGCATGACGCCGTCACCCAGACGCTCTTCTCGGCCAGCCTGATCGCCGAGATCCTGCCCGAATTGTGGCAGATTGACCCTGACGAGGCCCGCAAGAGCAACGAGGAGCTGCGCCAGCTCACCCGCGGCGCCCTGGCTGAGATGCGCACCCTGCTGCTCGAGCTGCGTCCGGCCGCGCTGACCCAGGCGCGCTTCCCCGACCTGCTCAGACAGTTGAGTGAGGCGGTCATCGGACGGGCACGCCTGTCTGTCAATCTGACGGTGGAGGGCGACTATGAACTGCCGCCAGATGTGAAAGTGACCTTTTACCGTATCGCTCAAGAGAGCCTGAACAACATCGTTAAGTACGCGCGCGCCACACAAGTCGAGATCCGCATACGGCTGGACTGCTGCAATGTACATCTCGAGATCCACGATAATGGCTGCGGCTTCGATCTGGCTGCTGTGAAGCCCACCAGCCTGGGCATGCGCATCATGCGGGAGCGGGCTGAAGTCATTCATGCCCATTTCCAGGTCGCCAGCAGCCCCGGACAGGGCACCACGGTCTGCGTGGACTGGAACAAAGACGAATTAACCCCGATCGCCAATCTCCCCACACGAGGTGAACCATGACCATTCGCATTATGCTTGTTGATGACCACGCGGTCGTCCGTAGCGGCCTGAGCAAGTTCTTGATGGTCAACAAGGATCTGGAACTGGTGGCCGAAGCGTCCGATGGCTCGGAAGCTGTGCAGATGGCCAGCCTGCATAAGCCGGACGTGATCCTGATGGACCTGATGATGCCCGGCATGGATGGCATCACTGCCACGCGCCATATCCACCAGAAACATCCAAAGATCCATATCATTGCACTGACCAGTTTCTCCGAACAGAACATGGTTCAGGGGGCACTGCAAGCCGGAGCGATCGGCTATTTGCAGAAGAATGTCACGGCGCAGGAACTGGGCAATGCCGTCCGTTCTGCCCACGCCGGGCGCATGACCCTTTCACCCGAAGCCGCCCAGGTATTGGCAGAATCGGTCACCCAGTCGCACTTGCCTGGCAACAATCTGACCGACCGCGAGCGGGATGTGCTTCGTTGCATGGTGGATGGATTGAACAACACCGAGATCGCCGGAAAGCTGGTTATCAGCCTGGGGACGGCCAAGTTCCATATCTCGAACATCTTCCAGAAACTGGGCGTAGACAGCCGGGTCGAGGCGGTCAAACTGGCCATCCAACAAAAGATGGTCTAACAACTGGTTCACCACCAGGAAACCCATCATGTTGATTTCCACCAAGCTTCATACTCCCCTGGGTGTGGGCCGCTTGACCCAGCGTCCTCGCCTGGACATTCGCCTGGATGAGATCGTTTCATCCGGGAACCGGCTGGTGCAGATCATCGCCCCAGCCGGTTTCGGTAAATCCACCCTGGTCAGTGCCTGGCTGCGGAAACAGAAAACGGCATGGGCCTGGCTTTCCCTCGATAGCAGCGATAATGATGCCGGGCAATTTCTCATATACTTGGTCGGCGCACTCCAGAAGGTTGACCCTACCCTGGGCGCCAGCCAAATGAATCGCATCCAGACGGCGGAATCGGCGGACAGTGAAGCAGTATATGCGGATGTGATGGGCAACTTGATGAATGAGCTGGCTGCCCGGCCCGATCCTTTCATCCTGGTCTTGGATGATTGCCATAGCCTGAAAAATGCTCTTGTCCTGCGGTTGCTCGATTTCCTGGTGGATAACCAGCCAGGCATTCTGCGCCTGGTCATGATCTCCCGGGAGGACCTCGCTCTGCCGGCCGTGCGTCGGCGGTCAGCCAGGCAGGTCATCGAAGTTCGCCAGACTGACCTGGTGTTTTCACCGGAAGAGGCGGGGGATTTCCTGTGCAAAGGCATGGGGCTCACCGAACTGACGGCTGGCGATGTTCTGGCGCTCGATCAGCGTACCGAAGGCTGGATTGCTGGCCTTCAACTGGCTGGACTTTCGATCCGCTCGGACCCGGACCCGATTCGCTTCATCCGAACCTTCACAGGCAGCGAGCGCTACATCCAGGATTATTTTATGGAAGAGGTGTTTACCCGCCAGCCGGAGGAGATCCGCTCTTTTCTGCTTGCCAGCTCGCAATTGGATCGGTTCTGCGCCCAATTGTGCGATTCAGTTCTGCATGGGTTCTCGGATGAAACCACCGAACGGAATGTTAATTCCCAGGCAATGCTAGAGCGACTCGAGCGTTCCAATCTATTCCTGATCCCCCTCGACGACCACCGCCAGTGGTACCGGTATCATCACCTGTTTTCCGATCTCCTGCGTCATGCCTTGGAGACGGTGCGCCCGGAGAAGATCCCCGCCTTGCACTTGCGGGCCAGCCGGTGGCTAGAAGCCAATGGATATATTCGCGAGGCCGTTCAGCACGCCTTTAAAACGCAGGACTGGATCTACGCTGCGGAATTGGTCGAACGGCATGCTTGGAACATCATCCTGCACAGCCAGGTGGGCGCGGTATCCGAGTGGTGCAATACCTTTCCTGAAGAGATTATCCGGAATCGTCCGGCCTTATGCATCTTTCATGGCTGGGCATTGATCATTGCCTTCAAACATTCCGATTTTCCTGCTGCAAATGTACGCATCCAACAAGCAGAGGCTGTCCTCTCTGAGATTGATCCACAGGCAACGATCGGCTTGCTCGAAGGGGGCCAGCCAGTCAATCTGCTTGCATGGGTGACAGGTCACCTGACGCTTCTGCGCTCCTTTATCTTGATGGCCGCCTCCAGGCGAGATGCCGACCCCCAAGCGCTGGATGCGTTGGGGAAATTATCTTATGAGCAGCTTCCGCCGGAGGATATTACCGGCCGCTCGGTGGGTTGGCTGGATATGAGTTATGCCAGCCAGGCACGCAGCGATGCGAAAGATGCAGAGAGTAAATTCGAGCACGCAGTGGAGATTGCCTTGAGCGGGGGAAATTACTTCGGCGCCATTGTGGCAGAATATCATCGCGCTCATGGACTCTTCGTCCGGGGACGATTGCGCGAGACCATCGAATTCTGCGAACAGAAACGTAAAGCCTACGAAGGCTTCTTTGAACATCCACTCCAGGAACTGCCGGCCCTTGCTCTGCTTGACCAGGCGCAGGGCTGTGCGCTGTTCGAATTGAATGAGTTGGAAAAAGCTGAACTGCTGCTGCGCAAAGGTCTGGAGGTAGGCCAATGGATGCCGCGCGAGGAACTGCCTGGTTACCTCACCTTGGCCCGCCTGTGCTTTGTGAAAGGCGATCTGAAGGGCATGGAGGAGACGTTCCACCGTCTGGACATGCGCTGGCCGGACATCAGGTTCTGCACCCAGGCAATGCGTATCTTCTACGGCCTTCTCTCCTGTCCTGAGGATGAAGAAGCGCAGAGCTTTGCCTCCGCCTGGGTAGACACCCACCCCCCAGAGATCGGGCCGGGGGTTATCATTCCCGGGATCGGCCCCGCCTTTTACGATGAGGGGGATCATGCTGTTTTCGTAGCCTGGGCGAAGATCCAGATTCTGCTTGGCAGAGCCGGACGGGCGATTGGCGTCATCCAGCCGATGTTGAAGGTTGCTCGGGAGAACGGGCTGGCGCATCGGATCATTGAATTAACGCTGCTCGAATCCCAAGCCTTTTTCCTGCAGGGGCAGGATCGGCAATCTCTAGAATCTCTGCAAACTGCTTTGTCCCATGCCCGAACTCTCGGCTACCTGCGCCTCGTGGATCGTAATCCGGTTTTGACCCGCCTTCTTGAACATGCCATAGAGCACGGGATTACGCCAGATTTCATTGCCCATCTCGTGGAGATCGACACTGTCTCCAGGAGACGAGACCAGGTCGCCTGAGAACGATCTTTCTAGGAATCGCCAGCAGAACTAGAAGCGTATTTTTCTCCTGCCTGCCATCACCAGAGGCGGGGTCATTCCCGAACTTTCGCGATAGGAGCGACTTGGATACCTATCCGAGTGGTTAGGTGGAAACCGTCCAGAGGGTGGATACGTGAAATGGCTCGCTGGTGTAGACTTGTTGCTGAGGAACATATGACCCGTATCCTGATCGCCGATCCCAATCTCAGTACCCGTAATGCGATGACTCTCCTGTTGTCCCGCAGGCTGGGCTTGTCGGACATCGCCGAGGCTGGGGATGCGGAGACGCTCATCCGGGTCCTGGTGGACTGCCCGCCGGATATCCTGTTGCTTGACTGGCAGCTTTATGGTGCGCCTGCCCCGGAAACCTGCCGCTTGCTTCAAAAGTCTTATCCGGCCATGAAGATCATCCTGCTCAGTGTGGATGCGGAAGATCGCCAGATTGCCCATGAAGCCGGAGCAACTTTCATCCACAAAGGCGCTTCGCCGGGTGATGTTCTCGCTGTGCTTGAACCGCTGTCGAAAAATAAGAAGGATCACCGGGACGCATTCTGAAGAAGCTACATCCTTTGGCCGTGTCTGGTCTTTTGGGTTATGACTGGCAGAAAAACGGAATGTGTTTTTGGGTAAAAAAGATTGCTGAGTGTGGGCGTCTTCGTAAAATGGTGGTGTTCGTCCGAGATAATTGGATTTTAGCATGGAGCGAGAAAACAGCGACGGGATCAGCCGGTGAAATGGCCGATCCCGTCGCTGTTTTGTACGGGGCATGTCAGCCTGGTCGAGTTCGGCGATGGCCTTGCGGACGGTGGATTCTTCGACGACTGGCTTCCTACGCATACGACAGCACCACCAGCGGCAACAAGGGCATCGGGCGGCGCACCAGCATGACCGACGGCTCCGGCTCGACCACCTGGTTCTACGACGAGCGCGGACGCGTGACCAGCGAGACGAAGGCCATCAGCGGCCCCGGCTCGTTCAAGACCCAATATGCCTACAACTCCGCCGATATGATGACCAGCATGACCTATCCCGGCAACAACTCCAACGGAGCGGGCGAGACGGTCACTTTTGGCTACAACCGGCAGATGGCGCTGAACCAGATGTATAGCAGCACGAACAATTACTACTACGTCCCGACGATGACCTACGACGCCGCCGGGCGGGTGACGCAGCGCCAGTTGGGCGGGACTTCCCCCAGCAACTACACGCTGTTCACCGGCTATACCTACAATCCGTGGAACACCGACGGCGGGCGCTTGCAGTCGCTCAACAGCGCGGTCTACAGCATTCCCGTCATCACCCGGCAGGACCTGGACTACACGTATGACAACAACGGCAACATCGAGACCATCGCCGACTACGCCGCCGACGGCGGGACGCAGACCCAGACCTTCACGTATGACACCCTCGACCGGCTGACCAGCGCCGTGGCGACTGGCGGCACGGGCGGCACGTACACATCGCAGAATTATGTCTATGATTCCACCACCGGCAACCTGTCCAGCAAGGCGGGGCAGACGCTGACCTACGGCGACGCGGCCCACAGGCACGCTGCCACCGCTTATAACGGGTGGGAGTATATCTACGACGCCAATGGCAACATGACCCACCGCGACCCGCCGGACGCAAACTACTATGACTTCACCTACGACACCGAGAACCGCCTGATCGAGGGCAAGAAGAACGGTGTCACCATCGCCACATTCACCTACGACGGCGACGGCAACCGGGTGAAGAGCGTGGTCAACAGCGTGACGACCGCCTACGTGGGCAGCCACTTCGAGTGGACGGGGTCAACGGATACCATGAAGAAGTATTACTCCGCTGGCGGGACACGGGTAGGCATACGCGTGGGCAGCAGCACCGGGCAGACCACGGGCCTTTCCTGGCTGTTCGGCGACCAATTGGGCAGCACGTCCATCACCCTCAACGCCTCCGGCGCGGAGACCGGCGAGCTGCGCTACACCCCCTGGGGCGAGACGCGGTACAATACCGGAACCACCCCGACCACCTTCCGCTACACCGGGCAGCGCGAACAATCGGAGATTGGGCTGTACTTTTACAATGCACGCTGGTATGACCCCCAGTTGGGACGCTTCACCAGCGCAGATACGATGACGCCAAAAAGTGTGCAAGGGTTGGATCGGTACGCGTACGTTGATAATAATCCAATTAAAAATATAGACCCAACTGGCCATTGTACATACTCAGATTATTGCCCCTGGAAAACGGTTGTTGTAGTTGCATGTGGAAGAGACGGAAACACCTGTGGTAAAAATAACGATACAATGAAACCCTATTATGATTATGCAAAAGCAAATGGTTATCAAGTTCAATTCTTTGACACAGACGATCCAAAATATGATCCGAAATACCAGAAATACGACATGGCTAAGGATATGGCAGCTATGATTAATGACAACCCAGACAATGAGTATTATTTATTTGGACATAGTGCCGGCGCAGATGCTACTATTCTCGCGACTGCTGAGGCAGGATATGCAGATAACATCAAAGGAGTTGCATTGCTTGATCCCACGATGACAGCTAATATTCGGGGACAATCAGATACTATAGCTTTTCAGGAAAAGATTTAGGACGATGTGAAGCGGTTAGGCAGCTT
>DYIZ01000151.1 GCA_020723385.1 Candidatus Aquidulcis sp. | reverse complement strand
GATGCGATCCGAGGGGACTTTCGTTTAACATGCTTTCCTATCTTCCCCTCCTTGCCATCGCGATCTTCTTCCTGACCCCCCTGGTCATGCTGACCATCCGGGCGGTACGTCCGAATTTCGCCTACCACTGGCTGGTGGCGGCGCTCGGGGCGCTGGCTGCCTGGCCGGTGGTTGCTCTGACCCGCCTGGAACTGCCCAATGTGCTTCCGCTGGCTTCCTGGCAAGTCGAAGATCAGTTTGCTGGCTCGCTTAATTTATTGGTGGATGCCACTTCCTGGCCATTCGGCGTGGCAATTGCCACGCTCGTCTTGGCAGTGATCCTCACAGTGGTCGCGCGCCAGCAGGCCCCCAACTGGCGCGCCTGGGCGGGGAGCCTGACCCTCGGCGGTTTTGGGCTGCTGGCAGTGTGGGCAGGCAACTTGCTGACACTCGCAATGGCCTGGGCGGCGCTCGATCTCGTCGAAATGCTCATCCTGTTCGTCCATTTGCGCCAGGGAGCCGCGCGCGAGCGCGTTGTCGTGGCATTTTCGGCGCGCATCGGCGGTATTTTGCTGTTGGTTTGGGCGCTGATGACTATCCGCTCGATGGGAGGCGATATCACCTTCGATGCGATTCCTCCCCAGGTTGGGTTGTACCTGCTGCTGGCGGCTGGCCTTCGGCTGGGTGTGCTGCCGCTGCACGTGCCTTTTTTGCAAGAGCTGCCCATGCGGCGCGGACTGGGCACCTCGCTGCGCCTCGTCCCGGCGGCGGCCAGCCTGCCGCTGCTGGCGCGTGTTGCCGAGACCGGCGTGCCTGCCGCGACGATTCCCTACCTGCTGGCGTTCACAGCCCTGGCAGCGCTGGTCGGCGGCGGGCTGTGGGCTTTTTCAGCCGATGAGCTGAACGGGCGGCCATTTTGGATCCTCGGAATGGCGGCTCTGGCCGTCGCTGCGGCCAGCCTGTCGCTCCCGGAAGCCAGTATCGCCTGGGGGATAACGCTGATCTTTTCGGGCGGGCTGCTCTTTCTCTATTCGCTGCGCACCCGGTTCCTGGCGGCGCTGACCATCCTGGGGCTGATAACCGCTTCGGCGCTGCCGTTCACACCTCTCTGGGTTGGGACGCAGCTCTATCGCAGTCAGATGCCGCTTTATTTGATCCCGGTTTTTGCGATAGCGCACGCGCTGCTGCTGGCGGGTTATTTCCACCACCTGGCGCGCCCGATCGTTCCGTCAGATCGCGTGGAACGCTGGATTTGGGTCATTTACCCGCTTGGGCTGATGCTGCTGCCGGTGACATTGGTGGTGGCTCAGCTATCGGGATGGATGTCGCACCCGCCGGAATTTGCGTTTACCCCGGAGTGGTGGGGCGGCGCGGCGGCCGTGGGGGGCGCGGCGCTCTTGTGGGTTGTCGCCCGCCGTGGGCCGCGCCTGCCCCAACGGGTGACCACGATCCTGGCGGGATTGTTGTCATTCCAATGGTTGTACCGGGTTGTATGGGGCGTCTATCAGTTTTTAGGTCAATTGCTGGCCTACCTGACGCTCATCCTCGAAGGCGAGGGCGGCCTGTTGTGGGCGATGGTGCTGCTGGTCGTCATCGTCAGCCTGGCGATGAGCTTGCGGATGGGAGGCTGACCGGTGACTCTCGGCGATCTATCGCTTCTCAGCCTGGCCTGGCCCGCGGTTGGTTTGTTGACCTTGACCTCTGTCGTGATGCTGGTTGGCCGTAACTGGCGCTGGTGCATCGCCGCGCTGGCGGTGCAGTATGTGGGCGTGTTCGCGCTGGTGGCGTTGAGTTGGCCGGTTGAGATGGCTGTTGCCAAGATGATTGCCGGGTGGATGGCCGGGGCGGTGCTCGGCGTGGCGACGATCACTGCGCCGGAGAGCTGGCGGGAGGAGGAGCGTTCCTGGCCGTCCGGGCGCGTGTTCCGCCTGCTGGCGGCGATCTTGGGCGGGCTGGTGGTTTTCTCGCTGGCCCCGCGCACCGCCGCGTTGGTTCCCTCCGTCCGGCTGGAGCAGATGACCGGCGCGCTGGTTTTGATGGGGATGGGATTGCTGCACCTGGGTCTGACCGCGCAGCCGCTGCGGGTGGTGATGGGTCTGCTCACGGTGATAGCGGGTTTCGAGATTCTCTACGCAGCGGTGGAGACTTCCACCCTGGTGGCAGGGCTGCTGGCCGGTGTGAACCTGGGGTTGGCGCTGGCCGGGGCTTACCTGTTGATTTCGCCCACGATGGAGGCCGCCAAATGAGCGCCCCGCTGGTGTGGATCGTGGCGCCGGGTGTGGCAGGCGTGCTGCTTTTCTTTCTGCGGCGCTGGCCGCGCCTGGCAGCCTCTGCGGCGATGGCGGTGGCTGGCGTTTTGGCGCTGGCTGCCTGGAAGCTATCGGTGGGGGAGATCGTTTCCCTGGGGCTGTGGTCTTTCCGGTTGCAGGAGACCTTGTTCGTATTAGGCCGCCAGTTTACCTTGGGCGATGCCATCCGCCCGATTTTGACGGTGATTTACCTGATGGTGGCTTTCTGGCTCGGCGGGACGATTTCCACTCGGGCCGGCTGGGCCGCCGCACCCCTGGGGTTATGCGTTGTTGCGTTGATGACGGCGGCGCTCGCGGTCGAGCCATTCTTATATGCCGCATTGCTGCTCGAAATGGCGGCGTTGGTTTGCATCCCGCTGCTGGCCTCGCCGGGGAAACCCGTCGGGCGCGGCATTCTGCGTTTCATCACCTTTCAGACCCTGGGGATGCCGTTTCTGCTGTTCACCGGCTGGCTGCTGGCAGGTGTGGAAGCTGACCCCGGCAACCAGGCGCTCGTGCTGCGCGTCAGCATTCTGCTAGGCTTGGGGTTCAGCTTTCTGCTGGCGGTATTCCCATTTCACACGTGGGTTCCCATGCTGGCGGAACAATCCAACGCTTACGCCGCGTCGTTTGTTTTTCTGCTCGTGCCGGTGATGGTGACGTTGTTTGGGCTGGGCTTTCTGGAACGATATGCCTGGCTGCGTAATGCTGCGGGGGTTTACACCACACTGCGTCTGGCAGGCGTGTTGATGCTGGCTGCCGGTGGGTTGATGGCGGCCTTCCAGCGTCACCTGGGCCGGATGATGGGCTACGGCGTTATCGGAGAGACGGGTTTTGCCCTGCTGGCCTTGGGAACAGAGGGCGGCTTGCCCATTTATTTCGCCTCGCTGCTGCCGAGGGCTTTGGCGTTGGGAGTGTGGTCGCTGGCGCTGCTGGCGATTCAGGATCATGCGCCGGATTTGACCTTTCATTCGGTCAAGGGATTGGCGCGGCGGATGCCGATCGCCACCGCTTGCCTTGTTTTGGCGCATCTCTCACTGGCTGGCTTCCCGCTGTTGGGCGGTTTCCCCGTGCGGCTATGGTTGTGGGAATTCCTGGCGGGGCAGTCCCAGTCAGCTGCAATTTGGTCGCTCATGGGCAGCGCCGGCTTGCTCGTCGGCGGGCTGCGCACGCTGGCGGCTTTTGTATCCGGCTCTGACGAGGGGCAGTTGCAGGTCTCAGAAGGACGCTTCCATGCCCTGTTACTGCTCATCGGCGGGCTGGCGTTGATCGTTGTGGGGGTTTTCCCAAATACTTTCCTGGCAGTTTTAGCCCAGATTCCGCAGGTTTTCACACACCTTGCGCCATAATTGAGTTCATGGGGAGTCTGGCGGTACGGCAAAACCCCCAGGGGTTTTGAAAACCCCTGGGGTCTGCTATAATCACAACGGATTTCAATTCCCGAGGAGATTATTTATGGACTCAGACCAGTTGAACAAGCGCGTCCAGTGGGTAGAGGACGAACGCCGGAAGGACAAGGATGCCATCGGTTCGCTGGAGGGCCGGCTGACTTCGCTGGAAGGCAACCTTTTGGCAGCCTCGCAGCAGATCAAAGCCTTGAGCGCCGATCTGACACGTTTATCAGCGGTAGTGACCCGCATGGACCAGTTCGATGCCACCTTGCTGCAAATCCGCATCGAGGCCAAGCGGCAGGTGGATGAGCTGGATAAGGATGTCAAGCGGCGCGACGAGGAATCCGAGCGGGTGCGCCGCGTCGAGATCAAAGCGATTGACGGCAATATCGCCGATGTACGCAAGGAGTTGGAAGCCATCGGCAAGCTGGAAAAGGCTATCCACGGACGCGCTGAAGATGACGTTCGCCTGCGTCGCACGGTAGACGAGCTGGCGCAGCGCATCGAAACGGTCCGCCGGGAAGAGGAAGAATACACCCGCACCTACCGTTTACTCGAAGATGGCCGCAGGCAGGACGCCAAGCGCATCACTGACTTGCAGGGCGAAATGTCTGCCCTGCGCAAGCAGGTGGACACGCTGCGCGGCCAAAATGAAGTGGTGAACAACGGCCTGCGCAAAGTGGAAACCCGGTTGACCGAGCTGGTCGCGGTCGAAGCCGAGCGCCGCGATGCCATGTCCACGTTCCTCGATAAGCAGGCTTTGTCGCAGGTGGAGCGTGACCGCATTTGGAAAGAGTGGCAGAACCGCTTCGAGACCGTCGAAAAACAGGCCGCTGATACCGAGGCCCAACTGGTTACGTTGGATGCCACCCACCGCGAGACCCGCCGGGCGCAGAAAATCCTCGAAGATCTCAGCCAAAAGGTCGAGCGCCGCATCAACGAGATCACGGAAATCCAGCGCTTGTCGGAAGACCGCTTCCGGCAGGAATGGACAACCTTCAAAGCCGACGACCAGAAGCGCTGGACGAACTACACCCTCACCCAGGAAGAGCAGCGCAACGAAATGCACCGCCAGTTTGACAAGGTCACGCAGCAGTTGACCGAACTCGAAGACGGCTTGCAGGAAGTCCAAGATCTGCTCCAGCAGGTCAACGACCTGTCGGAAAAGCGGCTGCAATCCCTGCTGGCGATGGCTCACGAGTGGGTGACGAATTACGAGCGCGCCATCGGGCGGGTGCGCTGATGGACGGTTGACGATGCGCGTCATAGGCACTGCCGGGCACGTAGATCACGGAAAATCCACTCTCGTCGAAGCCCTCACCGGCGTTCACCCCGACCGGCTCAAAGAGGAGCGCCTGCGGGAGATGACGATTGACCTGGGCTTTGCCTGGCTGACGCTGCCAAACGGCGAGGCCGTGGGCATCGTGGATGTGCCGGGCCACCGCGATTTCATCGAGAACATGCTGGCTGGGGTGGGGGGGATCGACGCGGCGCTGTTCGTGATCGCCGCCGATGAGGGCGTGATGCCGCAGACGCGCGAGCATTTGGCGATTTTGGATCTCCTCCAAATCCAATCGGGGGTGGTGGCGCTGACCAAAGTGGATTTGATTGATGACCCCGGCTGGCTGGATTTGGTGGAAGACGATGTGCGGCAAGCCCTGGCGGGGACGGTGCTGGGGAGCGCGCCGATTGTTCGGGTCTCCTCACGCACGCGGGAAGGCCTCCCCCGGTTGATGGACACGCTGTCCGAGCGACTGGCCGAGCGCCCACCGCGTCCCGATTTGGGCCGCCCGCGCCTGCCGATTGACCGGGTATTCACCATCGCCGGGTTCGGCACGGTGGTGACGGGGACACTCTCGGATGGCTGCTTGCGGGTGGGGGACGAGGTGGCTATCCTGCCCTCCGGGCGGCGCGGGCGCATCCGTGGCTTGCAGACCCACAAACAAAAAGAAGAGCTTTCAGTGCCGGGCAGCCGCACCGCGGTGAACGTGTCGGGGGTCAACATCGAGGAAGTGGCGCGCGGCGAGGTGGTGTGCCACCCCAACGATTATCAGCCGACGCGCCGGTTGGATGTTCGCTTCCGGCTGCTGCGGGATGTCAGCCAACCGTTGGAACACAATACCGAAGTCAAATTATTCCTGGGCGCAGCAGAAGTGGTGGCGCGGGCGCGTTTACTCGGCAGCGAGGCGCTGGCTCCCGGTGAGGAGGGCTGGCTGCAATTGGAATTGGAGCATCCCGTGATGGCGGTGCGCGGCGACCGGTATATCCTGCGCCGCCCGTCGCCCGGCGAGACGCTCGGCGGCGGGGTGGTGGTGGACCCCAACCCCAAAGGGCGGCACAAGCGTTTCGCAGCCGAGATGCTCGAACGGCTGGAGTCGCTCTCGCACGGCACACCTGCCGAAGTGCTGGCCCAGGCGTTAGCGGCTTTGGGGGCGGTTCCCTTGCAGGAGGCGCTCGCCCGCTCGAATCTGGAGTCCTCAGCGGCCCAGGGAGCTTTGGCGGAATTGCTCGCCTCCGGGCAGTTGATCCCCCTCGAAGCGGCCGATCCCAAATCTTTATCTTCCGATCCGGCGACATTGGTCATCAGCCAGGCTCATTGGTCGAAGGTATCTGCCCAGGCGATCGGAGAAGTGGAAGCTTATCACCGCACTAACCCGCTGCGGCGCGGTATCCCCCGTGAGGAATTGAAAAGCCGGCTCAAGCTGGCGCCGCGCCTGTATTCGGCTTCGCTAAAGCGGCTGGTCGCGGCAGGCGATCTGGAGGAAGCCGGGCTGCTGGTGCAGCGGGCGGGGCATATCATTCGGTTCGACGCCCAGCAGCGGCGCAAGGTGGATGCTCTGCTGGCGAAGTTTGCCGCCTCGCCCTATGGGCCGCCCACCGTCAAAGACTGCGCCGCCGAAGTGGGCGACGATATTTTCCAGGCGATGGTGGAGACGGGGCTGCTGACCCTGGTTCCCCCGGAGGTCGTTTTCCGCCGGGAGGATCATGAGCGCATGGTCGCCGAAGTGCGCCGCCTCATCCAGCAGCGCGGCGCGATCACGGCTGGCGAGGCGCGCGATCATTTCAACACGAGCCGCCGCTACGTGCTGGCGCTGTTGGAGCATTTGGATGCGGTGGGCGTGACGGTAAGGGATGGGGATGTGAGGCGGTTGAAGTAGGAGTGTTACGGCATTTTCCCTGGTTCGGTAGTCTAGGGCCTTGCGCCCGTTGGCCCGCCCACAAGGGGCTAGGCTACCAGCCAGGGGGTGATGGCTTATAGGAGTTCGTCAATATGGCAGATGTAGTTCAGGATTTAATAATCGGCACGCTGTTCAACAATCGTTACCGCCTGGAGGCCGAGTTGGGCAAGGGCGGTATGGGCATCGTTTATCGCGCCCAGGATACCCTGCTCGACCGGCTGGTGGCAGTCAAGATCCTCACCAATACCGGGCTGGGCAGCGAAGGCCGCATCCGGCTGTTGAACGAGGCGCGCGCCGCCGCCCGGCTCAACCACCCCAACATCGTCAGCATTTACGATGCCGGCGAGGCCTATGGCAGCTCGTTTATCATCATGGAATTGCTGGAAGGCGATTCTCTGTTCGACCACAAACCGGCCAATCTCGATGAAACGCTGGCGATCATGCAGCAGGTGTGCAAAGCCCTCGAGCACGCCCACACACACGGCATCATCCACCGCGATCTCAAGCCGGAAAACGTCATCCTCTCGAAAGGCATTGTCAAGCTGACCGATTTCGGGCTGGCGCGCTCGATCTCCTCGCGCGTCAGCGCCGAGGGGACGATCATCGGCACGATCTTTTATATGGCTCCCGAGCAGGCGCTCAGCCGGGAAATTGACGGCCGCACCGACCTGTACGCCTTGGGCGCGATGTTATACGAGTTTGTCACCGGCCAGTTGCCATTCACGGCAGATGATCCTCTGGCGGTGATTTCGCAGCATTTGTACGCTCCCGTCATTCCACCCAACACTTACAACCCGGCCATACCGCCCGCGCTGAATAACCTGATCGTTCAGCTTTTGAGCAAATCTCCCGATGATCGCCCGGTTTCGGCGGCGGTGGTCCGCCAGGCGTTGAAAGATGTCGCCGAAGGCATCGTCGCCCCGTCTGAAGCGACCTCCCGCTTCTCGCCGCTCGATCAATTGGTGCGCGGGCGGTTGGTGGGGCGCGAACGCGAGTTTGCCGAAGCGCGCCTGCTGTGGAAGGAAGTCGTCTCCGGCAACGGAGAGCGGCGGGTGTTGTTCATCAGCGGCGAGTCGGGGGTTGGAAAAACCCCGCTGGTGCGCGAAATCCGCGCCCTGGCGGAGATTTCCGGTGCGACGGTGCTGAACAGCGAGTGTTACGCCGAGGGCAATGCCCCTTATGCGCCGGTGATCGAGATCATCCGGCAGGCGCTCTCACGTCCGGTAGTCAATCTCAGCGACCTGGCGCTGGCCGACCTGATTACACTCGCCCCCGATCTGCGCGCCCGCTATCCCCAGGTGCAGGTAATGCAGTCCTTCGACCCGGTTTCCGATCAACAGCGCCTGTTCGAAAGCGTGGTGGCGCTCTGCGCGGAGATGTCTGCCGGACGGCCGCTGATGCTCATCGTGGAAGACATTCAATGGAGTGATGGCGGAACGCTGTTCCTGCTGCGGTATATCGCCCGCCGCAGCCGCTCTGCAAAGCTGCCGTTGATGCTGGTGCTGACTTACCGTGACACCGATTTGGACACTTCCTGCTGCCTGCAGGATGTCCTGCTCGATCTCAATCGCGAGCGGCTGGCGGCGCGGCTCAAATTGACGCGCTTCGATCGTGAGCAAACTCGCAGCTTGTTGAGTACGATGTTCCAGGAAGAGATCAATCCCGAATTCGTGGATGCCATTTATCGCGAGACCGAAGGCAATATGTTCTTCATCCAGGAGCTGTGCAAGGCGCTCATCGAGCAGGGTAAGCTGCGTCGGGAGGAAGGCCACTGGCAGATGACCGGTATCGAGGGCATCCAGCTCCCGCAGAGCGTCTGGCTGACGATCCAGGCCCGCGTGGGGAAGCTGCCCTCGGATGCGCAGGATGTGCTCCGGCTGGCTGCCGTCATCGGGCGCGAGTTCGATTTCGATACACTGCATAAGGCTTGCGAGTTGGGTGAAGACGTGTTGGTAGATATGCTGGAATCCGCCGAGCGTGCGCAGTTGATCCGGGAGATAAAGCCGCGCGGCATCGAGCGGGGGACGAACGGCCGTGAGATGTTCGCCTTCGAGCATGGCTTGATTCGGACAGCCCTGCGGGAGAACGTCAGCGGCCTGCGGCGGCACCGCCTCCACCGGCGGGTGGCGCAAGCCATCGAGACACTGCGTCCCGATGATTTCGAGGCATTGGCGTATCATTACGAGCAGGCCCACATGACCGACCGCGCCCAGCATTACTACATCCTTGCTGGCGACCGCGCCCTGGCGATTTTTGCCAACCAGGAAGCCGAGAAATACTACCGGGCCGCCGAGGATCTGGCAGAGGAGAGTGGCGACCACGCCCGGCTGCTGGCTCAACTCGGTGAGGCGCTTTTCCGCCAGAGTAAATATGCCGAGGCAGTCAAAGTGTGGCAGGAGGGGATCCGGCTTTACAAATCGGCCCTCGACTTC
This sequence comes from Candidatus Aquidulcis sp., assembly GCA_020723385.1. Lineage (GTDB taxonomy): Bacteria > Chloroflexota > Anaerolineae > Anaerolineales > UBA4823 > DYIZ01. Next base: position 8,910 of record DYIZ01000151.1, on the reverse strand, counting down.
GACCGCGCCGCCTGGCTCTACGCCCGCACCGGGCGCGCCGCCTGGTACACAGGCGACCCGCCGAAGGGGCTGGAAATCTGCCTCGAAGGGATGACAGCCATCCCAGAAAATCTCGAGTCGCCGGGGATGGCAGCGTTGCTGCACGAGACGGCGCGCGCTTACCGGTTCAACAACAAATCCGACGATGCGCTGCCATTGTGCCAGAAGGCGCTCGAAATGGCTGAACGTTTAGGGCTGGCCGAAGTTCAGGCTGAAACCCTGTCCACCATGGGCATCCTGGAAAACCAGCCGCGCGAGGTGCGCCGGGAAAACCTGACCAAAGCCGTTGAGTTGTCAGAATCCGCCGGGCTGCTGGCGACAGCCTGCCGCACCCACCTCAACCTGGCCGGGCACCTGCAAGATGCTGAAGAGTTGGTATCGGCGCGCAAGCATTACCTGAGGGCGCATGAATTGGCGCAAAAGTTGGGCGTTGCTCTGTGGGCGCACGATCACCTGGGAGGGGCGGCGGATGTTTCGCTCCAATTAGGCGATTTTTCGGCGGTAGACGAGGCCCTGCCGGTCATGCGGCGTCTGCTGGCCGCGATTCCGACCCCCGGTCATGCGATATTCTTCATCCCATCCATCGAATCACGCTTGAATTTCTTCCGAGGCCGGTTCGACGATGCCTTGCAGATCATCCAGACTTTTGAAGAGCAGGCCCGCCAGTCGAAGAACGATTATTTCCTGTCCCACGCGGCTATGACCCGGGTAGAAATATACACTGAGTTGAAGCAGTACGATCAAGCCGAATCTTACGTGTCGCAGGTGTATGACCAAATTAAACCTGGCAAGCACGAGGAAAAACTCGGGCCTTTATATTTCTTAACCATCATCAAGGTCGGGCAGGGAGACCTTGAGACGGCAGCCAGCAGGTTGGCCGAGTTACAGGCAATCGTGGCAGAAAAGCACACTCAGCTTGGCGCGGCGATCTGTTGTTGGACCGAGGGCTTGCTGGCTGCGGCGCGGCGCCAATGGGATGATGCCCTGACAGCCTTCGACGCGCTCAAAGCGACTCTCAACGAAGAGCAGATGAATATGCGCTGGTACCGCGCCCGCGCCACGCTGGATGTGATTGATACTTTGATCCAACGCGGCCAATCTGATGATTTGGCCGAAGCACGCCGGCTATGTCTGGAGACACAAGCAGTCTTCCAGACGCTCAAAGCCGATTATTTTGCGGGGTTGTGTCAGGAAAAACTCACACTGATTGCTGCCCGGTAATAATTCCGGGAAAGCCACAAAGCGCACAGAATTCCCAGAGAAGGGGAGCACGGGGTTTGATGTCCAACATCAAATCCCGTGCTTTTTCTTCTGTGCCGTGCAAGTGAACGGTATTGACTGAATTAATATTCAGTGATAAAATCAATTCACTGAATATTAATTCAGTGAAAAGGAGAGTCTGTGTCGCCTCGCAGCAAAAAACTCAGCGCAGAGATGCGCACACAAAGCCACGCCGCGCTCATCGCCGCAGCCCGCAAGCTGTTCGCGGAGGTCGGTTATTTCAACTGCCGGATTTCTGACATTGCCCGCCAGGCTGAGATGAGCCAGGGTAATTTGTACTGGTACTTCCCCAGCAAGGAGGCGGTTCTCCAAGCGGTTTTGACCGAAGCCTTCGAGTCGCTGGGGGCGGTCATGGCGAAAGCCGCAGCCGGGACGGGAGATGCCCATCAGAAATTGGATGATTTAGTGGAAGGTTTGCTGGGTTATGCACGGGAGGGTAGTGAGTTCACAGCCATTATGATCTCACTCATGGGGCATAGTGGCGAAGCGATTTTTACCCGCCTGGGCTTCGATATGGATCAGATCGGTCTGGGGTACACGCAGTCGGTGCTTTCGATTTTGACTCAGGCCAAGTCGGAGGGTGTCATCCGGGCTGACCTGGACCCCATGGCTGTGACGATGATGTTCTTCGGCCTGTTCAACGGAATGAACTTGGTTTATGGGCAGGATTGGCTGGCTCTGCCGCCGGAGACCATCAAAGCCGGGATATTCCGGTTATTCGGCGTCATCAATTGACTGATAAACCTTGGCCGATGAGGAAGACTATAAAACTACCACAGGAGTGCAATCTATGAAAAGTCCTATTCTCGCCGGTTTGATCGCTGCCATCCCGCTGGCTGTGATCTTCGTCATCTACTCATTGTTCCGGGGCAGGGCGCTGGCCGCGTTCTTCCGCGGCCAGGACGAGAGCATGGCCAAAATCCCAGAAAATACGTTTTTCTTCATCGTCCTGGTTTGTTTTCCTTGTATGGCGTTCCTGTTCGGGGCGATCTCCGGGCTGGTCTACGGCTGGCTTGGGACCCCCCGCTATCAATACGTAGCATTCGGGGCAACTGTGCTGTTCAGCATTTTGGCGGTGGTGAGCAAGCAGCCATTGCCGGGGGATAAAATCACCTGGAATTTGGCTGTGGGCATCGTGCTGGGCGTGTTGACGCCGTTGCTGGCGCGCTGAGAAGTGAAATGGTCGGTGAAACATGATCGTGTTACCTGTTATTCTGGCTATTGCTATCCTGCTCGTTTTATATTTGCGCTGGGTGCGTCCCTGGCAACTGCGGTGGGGCGCGACGGACAGGGAGGTCAGCCGCCCGATGCCAGGCGACGAGATTGTCGTAAAACCATCATTCAATGCCACCCGGGCCGTAACGATTCACGCGCCGGCCTCCCACATTTATCCGTGGATTCGTCAGATTGGTATGAATCGGGCAGGCTGGTATAGTTACGACTTACTCGACAATCTCGGCCGGCCCAGTACGAGGCGCATCCTCCTGGAGCACCAGAAAACCTTTGTCGGCCAGACGATCCCCATCAGCCCGGACGGGAAACAAGGGCTTTTTGTCAAAGATTTTCACGACGACGAATGGATATTGTGGTGGGATCAAAAAGGGACAACCTCCTGGGCATGGGGGATTTTCCCTGATGGAGAAAACCGGTCCCGTCTGGTCACCCGCGTGCGCATCCGCTACCAATGGTTTTCACCCGAGTTTATCTTCAATCTTCTCATCGAGTTTTGCGATATCATCATGATGCGAAAGAGTATGCTGGGCATCAAAGAACGCGCTGAGCGCCTGGCTTGATGTAATATTTTCCCGCTGATTCCGCGGAAGTCGCGGATTAGAGCAATAAACCCGTGATGTCCGCGCCATCTGCGGAAAATTTATTGAGCCCGCTTTCCATTGGCTTTGGCGAAAATTGTTGATACAATCAGGAAAAGCTAAATCCCAAACAAGAAACCAATGGATCGGGAGGGCGCTCGATGAACAACACTGCCAGGCAGCCCATCTCTGCAAGAATCTGGTTTGCCATCATCATGTTGTGGTTCTCAGGCCAGTTGGCCTGGGGGGTAGAAAACCAATATTTCAACACCTTCGTTTATGACAATATCAAGCCCGACCCGCGCCCAATCTCGTGGATGGTAGCTGCCAGCGCCATTACGGCCACGCTGACCAGCATCCTGATGGGTGCGCTCTCGGACCGCACCCGTTCTCGCTGGGGTAAGCGCAAACCCTTCATCCTGCTCGGCTACTTGATGTGGGGTATCTTCACCGCGGCGTTCCCCGCGGCGGCTTTCCTCAAGCCGGTTGGGCTGGCAATTGGAATTGCCATTCTCTTCGATAGCGTGATGACGTTCTTCGGCTCGACCGCCAACGACGCCTCGCTCAATGCCTATGTGACGGACATCACCACGCATGAAAATCGCGGGCGTGTCATCGGGATCATGGAAATCCTTACCTGGGTGGCGATCCTCATCGTCTATGGCGCATCCGGGCTGATCATTGATGCCCTGGGGTATTACGCATTCTTCTACATGATCGGCGGGTTGGTTTTCGTGCTTGGCATCATTGGCGGATTACTGGTTCAGGAAAACCCTGACAAAATGCCGCCTTCTGGCTCGTATTGGGAGCAGATTGCCGATACGTTTCGTGTCCAGAACCTGCGCGCCAATAAAGACCTGTTTCTGCTCCTCTTCGGGCTGACCCTCTACGGGATTGCCGAACAGATTTTCTTCCCGTATTTGATTATCTACCTCAATCATTATCAAAAGCTGGAAACGCTGCAATCTTCATTGCTCATCTTCGTCTGCATCCTGGTGGGCGGCATTGCCCTGGCTTATCCCTTTGGCCTGCTTGTAGATCGGCTGGGGCGGAAAAAGGTGGCGTTTGGCGCGATTCTGCTCAAGATGGTCGGGCTGATCCTGTTCTCATTGACTTCCAACCTCGTTTTTATGACTATCACCGGCATCCTGTGGCTGGCGGGCATGTCGGCCTGGATGATCAGCACCGGCGCATGGACGAAAGACCTGTACCCCGAGGACAAGCGCGGCCAGTTCGCCGGGTATTTCATCCTGTTCACAGTGGCTTTCACCATGGTGCCGGGGCCTCTGATCGGGAGCTGGCTGGGCACGCACTTCGGCATCCCGACTGTGATTGACGGGCAGGCGGGCTTCATCCCCACGCCGCTCATTTTCCAGGCAGCCGGTTTGGCGACGCTGGCAGCGGCTATCCCGTTGGCATTTGTGAAGACGCGGAAATCGTAAGGGGGTGATGATGACCTGGCAGCCCGTTCCCGGAAGTTTGATGACGCGTTGGGCAAAGGATGTGACACCTGACGCGGTTTGGATGGAATACCCGCGCCCCCAGATGGTTCGCTCCGAATGGCTGAATCTCAACGGCCTGTGGGAGTATGGGATCGCCCCCATGGGAGATACGTCTCGCCCAAAGAGTGACGGTGAGATAATGGTTCCATTCCCCATCGAGTCCGCTCTCTCGGGGGTCAAGCGTGCCTTGCAGCCCGATGAGCGCCTGTGGTATCGCCGGGCGTTCGATATTCCAGAGAATTGGCGCGGCAGCCGCGTGCTGCTCCATTTCGGGGCGGTGGATTGGGAAGCGGTGGTGTGGGTCAACGACAAGGTTGTCGGAAAACACGTTGGCGGATATTTGCCGTTCTGCTTCGAGGTGACGGATGCGCTGAAAAACGGCGAAAACGAGATCGTCGTGGCTGTGTGGGACCCTACCGACAGCCACTGGCAGCAGCGCGGCAAACAGGTTCTGGCGCCGAAATCCATCTGGTACACCGCCGTCTCCGGCATCTGGCAAACTGTCTGGCTGGAGCCGGTCCCCGAGACGTACATCGCCGGGCTGAAAATCACAGCGGATATTGATGCACAATCGGTCAGGGTGGCAGTCCGGTCGAGCGGTGGGGAGGCGGGGGCGCATGTGGCGGTGTTCGACTCTGGGGTGCTGATCGCCGAAGGAGAAATAGAGTCCCCAGCGGCTGAGATCGTTCTTCTAATCCCCAATCCAAAACTATGGAGTCCCGATTCACCCTATCTCTACGATCTGGTCGTCACTGTTGGCCAGGATCGGGTGACGAGCTACTTCGGGATGCGCAAGTTCAGCCTGGGGCAGGATTCCGCCGGTCGGACGCGTCTGTGCCTGAACAATCAGCCCCTGTTTCAATATGGCCCGCTCGACCAGGGTTACTGGCCGGATGGTCTCTACACGCCGCCGACCGAGGCGGCCATGCGCTGGGATTTGGAGCTGGTCAAAGAGCTGGGCTGCAATATGCTGCGCAAGCATGTCAAAGTGGAGCCGGCGCGCTATTATTACGATTGCGACCGCCTGGGGCTGATCGTGTGGCAGGATATGCCCAATGGCGGCCTGGCGGTGGGGGATGTGACCTCGTTCCTGGCGATCATGCTCGGCTCTCGGCGGCGCGACCGGAATTATCGCTACGCCGGGCGGCAGGATGATGCTTCACGAGAAGATTACCGGCGCGAGCTGCAAGAGCTGGTGGATCACCTGTATAATTTTGCGTGCATCGCGGTGTGGGTGCCGTTCAACGAGGGCTGGGGGCAGTTCGATGCGGTTGCAGCGGCGAAGTGGCTGGCAGAATACGATCCCACCCGGCTGGTGGATCACGCCAGCGGGTGGTTCGACCAGCGCGGCGGCGATTGCAAGAGCCTGCATGTATATTTCAAGAAGCTGCCCATCGTGAAGCCAGAGAAGCGGCGGGCGGCGGTGATTTCGGAGTTCGGTGGGTACAGTCTGAAAGTGGATGGGCATCTCTGGAATCCGTCGGCGGAGTTTGGGTATAAAAAGTTCAACTCGGTTGATGCACAAACCGAGGCCTACCTGGATTTGCTCGAGAAAGAGCTGAAGCCGTGTATCGCGGCGGGCCTGTCGGCGGCGATTTACACGCAGACCACCGATGTCGAGATCGAGGTCAACGGGTTCGTCACCTACGACCGGGAAGTGGAGAAGATGGATTTCGAGCGCGTGCGCGCCGCACATCGTCGGTTGTGAGGGTTTTATACCTGAGGGAGGATAATTCTATGGATCGAAAAATCGTCGCGATCCTGATGCTGGCGGCGCTGTTGAGCTGCAGCGGAAACGTGACCGCGGTCGGGATGACGCCTGCCGCGCCGGCGGGGGCAGTGTATTACGTTGCCCCAGACGGGGATGATTTCAACCCCGGGACGGTGGACGACCCCTGGCAGACGATCCAAAAAGCAGCCGATACCCTGGCCGCGGGGGATACCGTTTACATCCGGGCGGGGACCTACGCCGAGCGGGTGATCCCGGTCAATTCGGGCAGCGCCGGGAATCCCATCACATACGCCGCATATCCGGGGGAGACGGCAATCCTCGATGGGAGCGGCATCGAACTGCCGGATGACCTGGCGGGCCTTTTCGAGATATTGGGGCTGAGTTATTTGCGGGTGTCGGGCCTGCGGGTGATCAATGCCGGGCCATACGCCAACAACGCCGGGATCCTGGTCAGCGACTCGAGCGAGATTACCATCGAAAACGTCTCCACCGATCACACGATGTCTTCGGGGATTGGGGTATGGGGCAGCCAGGGTGTAACAATCCGGGGAAATCTCGTCGAATGGGCCGGGTTGGGCGGTGGGCAGGAGTGCATCACCGTGGCGGGGACGACAAACTTCGATGTGCGCGATAACACGGTGATAAACTGCCAAAAAGAGGGGATTGACGCCAAAGATGGTTCGTCTTACGGGCGAATCTACGACAACCGGGTGAGCTACTCCCTGGCGGTGGGCATCTACGTGGAAGCCTGGGACAAATACACTCACGATATCGAGGTTTTCCGAAACGTTGTCCATCACACAATCGCCAGCGCTGGTTTCTCGGTCGCTTCCGAAATTGGCGGGCAGCTTACCAACATCCGCCTGTACAACAACATTGCCTACCAAAACAACACCGACGGCATCGAAATCTCGCGCTGCTGCACAGCCAGCCACCCGATGGATACCATCGTCATCGTCAATAACACACTGTACGACAACGGCAATGGTGTGGATTGGGGCGGGGGCATCGTCGCCGATAACGCTCAGGCGCAAAACGTGGTCATCCGTAACAATATCGCCAGCCAGAACCTGACGTTTCAGATTGCGGTGGCGGCGGACGTTCCACCCGCCAGCGTGACGGTGGACCATAACCTGATTGACGGTTTTCGCGGTTACGAAGACGAAGTGTATGGAGATGATTTCGTGGAAGGCGATCCGTTGTTTGCAAACCCGAACTCCGCGGATTTTCACCTCCAGCCGGGTTCGCCCGCGGTGGACACTGGCTCCGGAGTGGACGCACCCTCATTGGATTTCGACGGCAACGCTCGCCCGCAGGATGGGAATGGCGACGGCTCAGCCGTTCATGACATCGGGGCCGATGAGGTTGCGGTTGTCTCGGCGCGGCTGTATTTGCCGGTGGTCATGAGGCCCGGGAGCGGGAAATTGAATGCAGGTTGCGCGGGTGAACGCTGATTTTGTCGTCGAAATTTGACTTGACGCTCTTGGGTGTGCGTGCTATAATCCGCCCGCTCGAAAAAACCCGATGCGGGGTGGAGCAGTGGCAGCTCGTTGGGCTCATAACCCAAAGGTCCTCAGTTCGAATCTGAGCCCCGCTACTATTTACGAACCATAGCTCGAAAGGCTATGGTTTTTTCTTAACCCGAAGGGCTTCGGCGGCGAAAATCTTAAAACCAGGAGGTTTTCGTATGAACCGTAACCCGTCGGGCTTGCTCAATCTCAGCAAGGCCATCACCGGCTTCATAAACTTCAAAACAGCCGAAGGCCTGTCCCATCGCTCGATCTATTCTTATGAGCGAATCCTTCAGAAGTGGGTCGAGCACATTGGGGATAAAGCCATTGACGCAGTCACCAGCCAAGAAGTTACCGATTACCTGAGCTGGTTGAGAACCGATTACAAACCCAGCCGCTTCAATGGTAAAACTCACCCTCTCTCTCCCAAGTCATTACGTAATATCTGGATCGGGTTATCGGCTTTCTTTTCCTGGGCGCAACAGGAATTCAAGATCGCCAACCCAATGAAGGCTGTTCCCCCTCCCAAATTTAAAAAGACGCCCGTTGACGCCTACACCCAAGACGAAGTCGAAAGAATGCTGAAGGCGTGTGCTTACTCTCGCGAAGCTAGGACAAATAACCGTCACAAGTTCGTCATGCGCCGGCCATCAGCCAACCGCGACCAGACGATCATTCTTTTCCTACTGGACACTGGCATCCGCGCCCTCGAATTGTGCTCGCTGAAAATCGGCGACATTGACACGAAAACCGGCAGGGTCGAAATCAAGCACGGGGTCGAGGGCGGCGCCAAAGGCGGGAAAGGGCGCACAGTGTACCTCGGCAAAACAGCCCGAAGAGCCGTGTGGCGATACCTGGCTGAACGAGAAGATGGCGAAGATCCTGAAGCCCCATTGTTCATTGTGCGTGGCGACCGCATATTCAATCCGGATTCTCTACGCCAGTTGGTAAAAGAGATTGGAAGTAGAGCCAGTGTACAGAATTGGACTTTTGACAAAGCAAATGGGCCTCGATCCGAATTGAGGCATGAGAAG
>DYIZ01000150.1 GCA_020723385.1 Candidatus Aquidulcis sp. | reverse complement strand
CATCATGCTCACCGCCCGCGTGGAAGAGGCCGACCAACTCGTTGGGCTGGAACTGGGCGCGGACGATTACATCGCCAAGCCCTTTTCGCCGCGCCTCGTCGTTGCACGGGTACGCGCCCTGCTGCGCCGCTCCGAGGCAGGCCCCGACGCGCCGCCGGTGCTGCGCGTCGCCGATCTCGAAGTGGACCCCGCCGCCCACACCGTCACCCGCGCCGGGCAGCCCGTCGAGCTGACCCCCACCGAGTTCAACCTGCTCACGGCGATGGCTTCCCAGCCGGGACGCGCCTTCAATCGTTCCCAACTCCTCGAAGCCTCCCAGGGCGTCGCCTACGAAGGCTACGAACGCGCCATTGACGCCCACATCAAAAATCTGCGTGCCAAGATCGAGCCGGATTCCAAGAAGCCGCGTTACATCGAAACGGTTTTCGGCGTGGGCTATCGCTTTGCAAGGAGAAATTAGATTTCCGGCGCAATATCGTCATCAGGCGCTCTGAGCGAAGTCGAAGAGTGGCGAAAAAATATCTCGATAATACTCGACGAGCCCGGAAGTGCAAGTTTTCCTTTGCCTGACGGAATGGTTCTCACGGCTATTTGCACATGGAAACGGTCCTGACACACCCAATCAGACGAAACACACAAACTCTACGGATGTGGAGTCGCATCTTTCTGATGCTTTTGGTCGCCATCCACATCGTCACCTGGTATGTATTCGGCGTCCAGGTTGCTGGGAGCATCGGCATCGAAGCATTGTTCTCCGGCCTGTCGCGGGGCGTGCTCAACGCAGGTTTCATATTCTGGATGCTGGCCTTTGCATCCGCGTTGATCTTGGGGCGCGCCTTTTGCGGCTGGTTTTGCTGGTTTGGCGGCTATCAGGAATTGGTCGCCTGGAGCGTGGGTAAATTCCAGATCAAGATTCCCCATGGGCTGTTGATGTATTTGGGGATACTCCCCTTTGTCAGCGCGGGATTAAAGATATACACTTCCTGGCTGGCAAACTGGATGCGGGGGTTCCCGGCAGTTTTCACCTTCAACCTGGCCGACATGGAACCGTGGGGTGGGCAGCAAACCGGAGTCACGATCGTGCTCACACTGGTTCTGCTCGGACCGGCCTTTCTATTCATCTTCGGGGAACGGGCCTGGTGCCGGTATCTATGCCCAATCGGCGCGCTGCTCAAAATCTTCAGCCTGCCGAGGTTAGGTAAAGTGAGACTGATGAGCGACGGCTGCAACGGCTGTGGCAAATGCACCCGTTCCTGCCCGATGAAGATTGACGTTGCCGGAGAGCTGCAAAAGTATGGGGAGGTGCGCAGCCAGAACTGCATCGTTTGCTTCGAATGTACCGATGATTGCCCAACCCAGGCGATTGTCTACAACCTGCGCCGCGTTCACGCCTCGGTGCCGCCCAAAGCCACGGCGCTGACTGAACAAGCCACATCGAAGCGCCGCCGGCTCTCCGCGTTCGACATCGCTATCACCCTGTTATGGATTACCGCAACCTTGTCCTTCACACTGGTTTCAGGCAGCCCAAAACCGAGTGTGCCGCCAGGTGTCAAAACACTCGTATCGCCAGGATTGCTTCTTGCCATCTATAGTCTCGTCTGGGCGGTAATATTGGGATGGAACAAACTCAGGTGCCATAAAAAGTTATCCGGAATTTGACACTTATGCGCATTCGTCTGATCCTATCTTTCACCCTCATCGTCTTCATTTCGATTGCCGGTTTTTCCCTTGTCGCCCGGATGGGTACGGCACGCGAGGTGCGCGCCTTCATGTTCGGCGGCGGGATGACCGGCGTCGAGGAGCTTGCCGCCAGCCTGGAAGCCTATTATCAGAGTCATGGCTCATGGCAAGGCGTGGACAGCCTGTTGAGCATTTCCAGTCACGGCCACGGTCAGGGCGGGATGGGCATGGGGCAGGGGATGATGGCTCAACGCCTGCGACTGGCCAATGCCGATGGGACGCTGGTCGCCGACACCGCCGGACAGCCCGCGGGGCAGTTGACATCCGATGAGCGGGCGCAAGCCGTAGCCCTGGAGATCGGCGGCGACACGGTGGGTTACCTGCTCCCCGAGGGTGGGACGGGCTTTACCGCAGCAAACGAGCAAATGCTGCTCTACCGCCTGAACCGCGCCACACTATTCGCCGGGCTGATTGGCGGCGGGTTGTCACTGCTCCTGGGGCTGGGGCTGGCCTACGGCCTGCTGAACCCGGTGCGTGACCTGACCCATGCCGCCTCCCGGCTGGCAAAAGGCGACTTGAGCCAGCGCGTTCGCGTGCGCGGCAAAGATGAGCTATCCACCCTCGGCGCGACTTTCAACACGATGGCCGAGTCGCTGCAACGAGCCGAAGAAGCGCGCCGCGCCATTACCGCCGACATCGCCCATGAACTGCGCAACCCGCTGGCGGTACAGCGCGCCAACCTGGAAGCCATCCAGGATGGCGTCTACCCGCTCACCGTCGAGAATTTACAGCCGATCCTCGAGCAAAACCAGCTTCTCACCCGGTTGGTGGAAGATTTGCGCACCCTGGCGCTGGCCGACGCCGGCCAACTGGCGCTAGAGCTTACCTCAGCGGATTTCCTTTCTCTCATCCAGCGTATTCTCGACCGATTTGCGCCACAGGCTTCGACGCAGGGCATTGCTATCTCCCTTTCCCCTCTCCCATCTCCCCTGCCCCCTATCCTCCTCGACCCGATGCGCATCGAGCAAATCCTGGGCAACCTGCTCTCCAACGCCCTGCGCCACACAGCCACCGGCGGAAAAATCGAATGCGCCATCACATCCCACCGATCAGAGATTGCACTCACCCTGCACGATTCCGGCCCCGGCATCCCTCCCGACGCCCTGCCGCACGTCTTCGAGCGTTTCTACCGCGCCGACAAATCCCGCAGCCGGACGGAAGGCGGCAGCGGGCTGGGCCTGGCAATCGCCCGGCAGCTCGCCGAAGCGCACGGTGGAACCCTGACCGCCGCCAACCATCCCCAGGGCGGGGCTGTATTCACCCTGAGCCTGCCAGTCGTAAATGCTCGAAAAGAACCCCAGGCGCGCTGAACGCAGTCGAAGCGCCTCCTTCGACCACGCTCAGGATGCTTTTCCCGCTAATGCTGGAAGCCCCACTATCCTCTCCACCATACGCCATCCGCTGTACGCCATAAGCCAGAAGCCATGAAACCCACCAACATCACCCGGTTATTGGACTCGCACAACATCCCCTACACCGCCTTCGAGCTGCCTGCCGAAAAACTGGGAGCGGCGGAGACCGCCCGGCTGTTGAGCGTCTCGCCTGATGAGGTGTTCAAAACCATCGTGGTGGTGCGTGAGAGCATAGGAAAGCCGATCCTGGCTGTCATCCCCGGCCCGTTGGAAGTAGATTTGAAGCTGCTGGCAAATGCTGTCGGCGAGAAAAAGCTGCGCTTGCCCACCGAACGGGAGGCAGAGCAGATCACCGGGCTGCAAGCGGGAGGTATCTCCCCGTTGGCGCTGCTCAACCGGGGGTTCGAGATCGTTCTCGACGAGACAGCCCAGCTCTTCGAGGCAATTCACATCTCCGGCGGGCAGCGCGGCCTCAACATCCGGCTGCCCGTCGCCGCGCTCATCGAGCTGACCCACGCCAAATTCGCAGAAATCAGCCGGTAATTCAGACTATTTTCCGTATAAATTGCTCCCCGATTTTCCAAAAGTGACTCGTCAAACAGTCACTTTTTTTTATATAATAGACTTACATGATTGTAAGTTGTTCTTGCAAAACCATGTCTCAGGGGTGAGAAAGGAGGTGTGCGCCAAGACCATACGACTCTCCGAACAAATCAAAGAAAACTAATCACCCATAGATAACACAGGAGGAAGAGAACAATGTCCCGCAAACTACTTTCAATATTTGCTTTCTTGGCAGCCTTCACACTGCTGATGGTCGCCTGCACTGGAACGAAGACGATCGAAACCGTCGAAGTGGTGAAAACCATTGAGGTCGAAAAAACCGTTATCGTCACCGTTGAAGTACCCGCCGCGGCTGGGACGCCTGTTCCGGTTGCACCCAGCGGTTTCGGAGAGACCCTCAAAACGGTGCAGGCACGTGGTACGCTCATCTGCGGGGTGAACTCGCAGGTGCCCGGCTTTGGATTTCTCGACCAACAGGGAAATTTCAGCGGCCTCGATGTAGACTTTTGCCGTGCGATTGCTGCGGCGATCTTCGGCGACCCGGCCAAGGTGGAGTATCGCCCGGTAACTGCCCAGGAGCGTTTCACTGCTTTGCAGACCGGGGAGATTGATGTTCTGATTCGCAACACCACCTGGACCAGCAGCCGCGATACGGAGCTGGCCACCAATTTCGTCGCCACGACCTTCTACGATGGTCAAGGCATGATGGTGCGCAAAGACAGCGGCATCACCGATCTGGAAGGATTGGCCGGCGGCACGATCTGCGTGCTGAAGGGCACTACCACCGAGCAGAACCTGGCCGACCAGATGGCAGCCCACAGCGTCACTTACACCCCCCTGGTTTTCGAAAACCCGGATGAAGTCGCTGGCGCGTACGATGAAGGCCGCTGCGATGGCTACACCGCCGATAAGTCGCAGTTGGTAGCCCGCCAAACCACGGTGGCGACCCCGGCAGATCATATCATTTTGGACGTCACCATGTCCAAAGAGCCTCTTGGCCCGGTGGTGCGCCACGGCGACGATCAGTGGTTCGATATCGTTCAATGGACGGTTTTCGCCACCTTCACCGGCGAGGAAATGGGCATCACCTCCGCCAATATTGACGACATCAAAGGCTCGACCCAAGATCCCAATATCATGAAATTCCTAGGGCTGGAAGGCGATATGGGTCTGAAACTGGGGCTGGGTAACGACTGGGCTTACAACATCATCAAGCTGGTCGGCAATTACGCCGAGATTTACGATCGCAACCTGGGGCCTGACACACCCTTCAACCTGCCGCGCGGTCCTAACGCCTCATATCTCGACGGTGGCTTACTTTATGCCCCTCCCATCCGGTAATCCTCGATGACGGGGAAGGCAATGCACTTGCCTTTTCTGTCATTCTCATTTTGAGGGGTGGATGATGAATCCACCCCTCAAAGCATTCATCGCCAATACGCCGCACTCACCGCTTCCGCTGGATGAAAATCCAGCGGGAAATATGGGATCGAAAGGCAGGAGGCCATAGAGCGTGGAAAGACAACGAACGACCCCCTTTTGGCGAGATGAGCGATTCCTGCAATTACTGGCGCAAATCGCTTTCCTGGCGTTGGTAGCAGCAATGTTGTACTACCTTTACCGGAATATGGTCAGCTCACTCGAACGCCAGGGGGTCATCACCAGCTTTAGATTTCTCAGCCAGACGGCCAGCTTCGACATCGGCGAGCATTTGATCTCGTTCACCCGCAACGATACGAACGCCCGCGCCTTTGCAGTTGGCTTGCTCAACACGCTCCTGGCCAGCTTTCTGGGGATTGTCTTTGCAACGCTGTTGGGAATCTTGATCGGAGTGGCGCGTCTTTCCAGCAACCTGCTGGTTAATAAGCTGGCGGCTTTTTACATCGAGGTTTTCCGCAACATTCCATTGCTGGTTTTCCTGATTTTCTGGTACGGCGGGGTCTTCATCAAACTGCCACGCGTGAAAGACGCCATCATCCTGCCCGGCCCGACATTTATCAGCAACCGGGGAGTGGCCATCCCATGGGGGATGCCCACCGAGTCATCGAACCTCTATTGGGGAATATTGGGCGTGGGCCTGATCGTTGCAGTCATTGTGGCATGGCGGCTTGCCTGGCAAGGGCGGCGTACCGGGCGGACACCCCTGGTCGGTCTGTGGGCTACGCTGGCCTTTTTGGTGGTCGCGGTTCTCGGTTGGGTCGTTCTGCCCCTGGCCCCCTTTTCGCTGGATATCCCCTCGGTAAAAGGTCTGAACACTGTCGGCGGATTGCGCATGACGCCGGAGTTCGCCGCGCTGGTCTCCGGGTTAGCTCTCTACACCGCAGCCTTCATCGCCGAGGTGGTGCGAGCGGGCATCCAGGCTGTCTCCAAGGGGCAAGTCGAGGCAGCTAAAGCCTTGGGGCTGAATGGCTTTCAACTGCTGCGGCTGGTGGTATTTCCACAAGCCATGCGCGTGATCGTTCCCCCGCTCACCAGCCAGTATCTCAACCTGACGAAGAATTCATCCCTGGCAGCCGCTATTGGTTATCCTGACCTTTACAGCGTGTCCGGCACGATTTACAACCAAACAGGGCGGGCAGTGGAGGCCGCCATTCTCATAATGGGCGTGTACCTTTTGATCAGTCTGGTCACGTCCCTGGTGATGAATTGGTACAACAAAAAAGTTCGTTTGGTGGAGCGATAACCATGAGCGCTGCAACCTCCAACGATATGCTCCCCCCGCCTACCGAGCGTTACACCCTCCTGGGTTGGCTGCACAAGAACTTGTTCAGCACCTGGTATAACGGGATGTTGACGATCCTGGCCCTGGCTGTGATATTCCTGCTGGCCCGGTCAGCCCTGGTCTGGGCGGTCAGCGTGGCTCGCTGGGAAGTCGTCGTGGCGAATTTTCGACTATTCATGGTCGGCCAATATCCCGCCGACAAGCTCTGGCGTATCTGGGCTTATCTCTATCTTCTGGCGGGGCTTCTCGGCCTTTCATGGGGCGTATGGATCAGACGGCGAGCCGTGGCGGGAAGCGTTTTGGTGGTCTCCATCATTCTGCTGGCGATTGTCTTCCCCTTTAGCATGCAGGCCCGCATCCAGATCGCAGCCCTGGCTATCGCCGGTGTGTTAGGATTCGCCATCGCCAGGTTTAGCCCGAAAAGACTGGGGCGCGTAACAGTCGCCGGGTGGTTACTGTACTTTCCGATCGTTATCCTGCTTACGCGCGGACTTCAGAAAACCGATGGGCTGCTCTCCATTGTCACCAGCAGTTTTTGGGGCGGCCTGCTGCTCACTTTCTTGCTGACCGTCGTGGGGATCGCGGTGTCTTTCCCCTTTGGTGTGCTGCTGGCGTTAGGAAGGCAATCGTGCGGACGATCAGTGTCGTCTACATCGAGGTTGTGCGCGGCGTGCCGCTGGTGACGATCCTGTTCATGGCGCAGGTGATGCTGCCCTTGTTCTTGCCAGCCGGTATGACTGTGGACCGCGTTCTGCGGGCTATGGTGGGCATTGTCTTGTTTTCTGCGGCATACATGGCCGAAAACGTGCGCGGCGGGCTGCAAGCCATCCCCAAAGGCCAATATGAAGCCTCCGACGCCCTGGGATTGAACGGCCTTCAAAAAACGACGCTGATCATCCTGCCCCAGGCGCTGCGCCTGGTGATCCCAATCATCGTGGGGCAATTCATTGCCCTGTTCAAAGATACCACCTTGGTGGCAATCGTCGGCCTGCTGGAGCTTTTAGGCATTGGCAGGGCAGTGCTGGCGCAGCCGGCGTTCATTGGCCTGCAAATCGAAGTTTACATTTTCATTTCAGCGATCTATTGGGTTTTTAGCTACGCCATGTCTTACGCCAGCCGCCGGCTGGAGATCACCCTGGGCGTCGGCGAACGGTAAATAAACCATTAGGGCATTCCCGCCATGAATAAAAGACCAACTATCAGGAAACACCTATGAGCGAGATGATATCGAACATCAGCCAGGACCAACCGATCATCATCTGCCGGGATGTGCATAAGTGGTACGGCCATTACCCCGCTTTGCGGGGCATCAACATGGATGTGCAAAAAGGGGAAGTGATTGTCATTTTTGGCCCATCGGGGTCAGGCAAATCCACGTTCATCCGTACCCTCAATCGGCTGGAGGAACACCAGCGCGGGCAAATCATCGTGGATGGCATCGAGTTATCACACGATGTGCGCAACATCGAGAAGATTCGCTCCGAAGTCGGCATGGTTTTCCAGCAGTTCAATCTCTTTCCCCACCTGACCGTCATTCAAAACATCACCTTGGCGCCGATTTGGGTGCGGAAATGGCCGAAAGAGAAAGCCGAGCAGGTGGCGATGCAACTGCTGGAACGGGTCGGCATCCCCGAGCAAGCCCATAAATTCCCCGGCCAACTCTCTGGCGGCCAGCAGCAGCGGGTGGCGATTGCCCGCGCCCTGGCAATGCAGCCCAAGATCATGCTCTTCGACGAGCCGACCTCCGCCCTGGACCCGGAAATGATCAAAGAAGTACTGGATGTGATGATCGAGCTGGCCCGAAGCGGCATGACCATGCTGGTGGTAACGCACGAAATGGGCTTTGCGCGAGCGGTAGCCCACCGCATGTATTTCTTCGACCAGGGCCAGATCGTGGAAACCGGCTCCCCCAACGAGATTTTCAAAAATCCCAAAGAAGAACGCACGAAGCTGTTTCTGTCGCAGATTCTTTCGCAATAGCGCACGTGCGACGCGTCTCAATGGCGCGTCGCACGCGCTACAGGCTCACTACGAATCTAATTCGCCGAGCAGCTCCCCATTCACGTAAACCGAAAACTTGCCGTCCGAGAAACTACCCATCGAAAATTGGATATCGAAGGGTGATAGAACCGCGGCGCAAACTTGATCGGGCGCTGCGACCCCATACACCTCGACATAAACCCGGTTCTGGGCGTCGGCCTGGGGAATCACCACGCGTGGTTTGTAGCAGGGCGTAGGCAGCGTACCGACCAGCCGCAGCGTGACCTGCACGGGCATACTTTCGGCCAGGATGAGTTGGCTGGCGGCGGTATCCACCACAGCGTCGCCGCGCGTCATCGTTTCATCGCCAGCGGCAGGGGAATAGGGATTCTCACCTGGGGCAGGGTAGGGATTGCGGATACTCATCGAGACGGTGGGAACCACCGGGTACGGATAAGTTCCATCCGAGGGTACAGGTGTGGAGGGTTTGATGATGATCGTCGGTTCAATCTGTGTTGGCGATCCACAAGCTGATAAGGCTATGACTGCCAAAACCATGGGGATCAATATTCTGCGTAACATACAAAACTCCTTCTTCGAAATTATGATCGAGCCATTTAAAGCGGTTGGCTCACCGCTACTTAACCCTTGACAACAGCCACCGGGCGCAGACGGGCTACTTTACGGGCAATATCTGCGCCCACCACGGCTTCCACCACCCGGTCAACATCCTTATACGCTTTGGGGGCTTCTTCGGCCAGCCCGGCCATCGAGCCGGCGCGCACGTGGATGCCGTCGGCTTCGAGTTCGGCGCGCAGCGTCTCGCCGCGCACTTCACGCTTGGCTTCATGGCGGCTCATCGTACGCCCTGCGCCGTGGCAGGATGATCCGAACGACTGCATCATGCTGCGCTCAGTGCCCACCAGCACCCACGAGGCGGTGCCCATGCTGCCGGGGACGAGCACCGGCTGCCCAATGGGGCGGTATTCCGCCGGGATTTCAGGCGATCCAGGGCCAAAGGCGCGCGTCGCTCCTTTGCGATGCACGCACACTTTCATGGATTCGCCCTCGATGACGTGCGTCTCGATCTTGCCCATGTTGTGGGCGATGTCGTAAACCTGGTACAGCTCGAAATTCTTCACCGCACCGGCCAGCGCCGCCTCAAAAGCGCGGCGCGCCGAGTGCGCCAGAATCTGCCGGTTGGCGAAAGCGTAATTGGCCGCGCAGCGCATGGCTGCCAGGTAATTTTGCCCTTCGGGCGAATTGAGCGGGGCGCACACCAGCTCGCGGTCGGGAAGCTTGATGTTGTAGCGCTTCACCGCGCCCTGGAATTCCTCGACGTAATCGGTGCAGATTTGATGGCCGAAACCGCGCGACCCGCAGTGGATCTGCACAACAAGACGACCTTCGGCTAATCCCATGATCTGCGCCGCCTCGGGGTCGAAAATCTGATCCACGACATCCACCTCGATAAAGTGGTTGCCGGCTCCGAGCGACCCCAACTGCGGGCGGCCGCGCTCCCGGGCGCGCTTGCTCACCCGGCTGGGGTCGGCCCCATCGAGACGCCCGCCCTCCTCGGTGCGGCGCACGTCGGCTTCGGTGGCGTAACCCTTTTTCTGCGCCCACTTCGACCCATCCCGGCAGACCGCGTCCAATTCGGCATCCGTCAACCGGAGCGCGCCTTTCTCACCCACCCCGCTGGGGCAGAACTCGTTGAGCGCCGAGGCGAGCGCATCGAGGTGCGGTTCGGCGGCGTCAGCGTCAATTTGGGAGGCCAATAAACGGACCCCGCAATTAATATCGTAGCCGATCGAGCCAGGCGAGATCACGCCATCCGGCAGTTTGGTAGCCGCCACGCCGCCGATGGGGAAACCATAACCCTGGTGCATGTCGGGCATAACCAGCACGTGACCGACCAATCCCGGCAGGGTGGCGGCGTTGACCGCCTGCTCGAGGGATTTGTCGCGCAGGGCTTCCTCGAGCATGTCACGGCTGGCGAACAGGCGCACGGACACGCGCATATCGTCGCGGTAGCTCTTGGGAATCTCCCACTCGAAATCGGAAATGCGTTTCAGGGATTGAAGGGTGACCATGGGTTGCCTCCGCGCGATAGTTTACCATAACGCGGGGCGTGTCCGGTTAGAGAACGATGAGGAATGGGGGAGCGCGGCGCGTGAGGAAACTGACGAAGAAGGCATCACAGGTCTTGGAAACCTGTGATGCCTTGCTTGAAATCCGTCCAATTCTGCCAATCCGTCGTTCTCACGGGGAGACCGCACAACGAAAGCCAATAGTACTATAACGACGGTCAGGTGAAGCGTGGTCGCGGTTAGCGGCGCGAACCGCATCGTCGAGGAGAGTCCAACTGCCTCCGCGAAGCACCCGAGTATCGCCGCCATTTGGACTTTCGCGGCCATCGCCGACCTGGTATGGATATGACATGTACAAACTACTCATCCATTCCCTAATATTGCCAGCCATGTCGAGCACATTATATTGACTGGCACCTGATAAATAAGAACCGACTGGTGCAGTATCAATGTAGCCGTCACAATTCGGGCCGCCAGGTACAAATTCAATGTTAAATTTCGTGTTATCATCGAAATTCCCATTTCGACAATCGAAATCATTACCCCAAGGATATTTACGTCCATCCACACCCCGCGCTGCCTTTTCCCATTCGGCTTCAGTCGGCAATCGCCGATCAGCCCACGTACAGTAAGTTATAGCGTTGTACCAAGAAACATTGATCACTGGATAGCTATCGAACTGCGAGTTCCCGTAATAGCTACTGCGGGTGGATGAACTTAAGTCGTCTGGTAACGGGCAAACTCCCGCCTGAACACACAACGCATACATCGCATTAGTCACTTCAGTCTGATCGATCCAATAAGCATCCAAGTAGACAAAGTGCATTGGCTTTTCATCATCATCGCCATCATTGGATCCCATCGGGAAATCCCCGGCCGGCACATATACCATCACCATGCCATCCTTTGATGAAACCTGCGCCGAGCCAATGCCCAGCCCGGGGGTCGGCGTGATAGTGACGGTCGGAGTGTGCGTGCGGGTTAGGACATGGGTAGACGTTTTTGTAGGAGGCGGAAGAGTTAAAGTGGGAGTACGGGTTAATAGGCTTGTTGGTGTATTCGATGGAAGCCGGGATATTGGAGAGGCCGTGGATGTTGGAAAACGGTAGTCAGAGGTTAACTGGGCGGCTGTCTCGGTACGGTTAGAAGCCATGGCACCTGAGGTGCGAGTAGCATTCTGGGTTGTGATATAGCCCATCCTAACAATGATGATTACAATAACTGTAATAAGGGCCAAAACAATTCCGCCAGCCCCTATCCATCCCCACGGCGGACGGCGTTTTTGCGGTAGAGGTGCGTAAGCAGTGCCTGGTGCGGAAACCCGCGGCGCAACCGTTGGGTAAACTGTCAGCAGCGGCTTGACGGGCTGTAATGATGATGGCTGGCTGCCAGCCGCCACTGGCTGCTGACCACTGATTGCTGATTGCTTATAGCTGAACGCTGAAAGCTCTCTTTTGAACTCCGCCGCGTTTTGATACCGCTGATCGGGCAGCAGCGCCATGGCACGCAAGATCACTGCTTCGGCCTGGATAGAAATGGCTGGATTTAGACTGCGCGGTGCGGGCAGCGGGCGTCCGCCCGTCCGAGCGATACTCTCGACCGGCGTTTGCCCGGTCAGCGCGGCATACAGCGTCGCTCCCAGAGCATACACGTCGGTGCGGGTGTCGGTCGGTTCCTGCCCATACTGCTCGAAGGGCGCGTAACCCGGCGTCACCGCCCTCGCCCCCATCGTGGTGCGCTTCTGCGGGTCATACTGCTTGGCGATACCAAAATCCACCAGCATGGCGGTCCCGTCCGGGCAAATACGAATGTTGGCCGGTTTCAGGTCACGGTGGATAATGGGCGGCGTGCGGGTGTGCAGGTAGGTCAGCGCGTCGCAAATCTGCTCGAACCAGGGTAAAACCTGCGCCTCAGGCAACCCAATGACGGCGGATCGCTGACCGCTGACTGCTTGCTCTAACTTCTCCTGCAAGTCTTCCCCCTCGATGTACTCCATGACGAGATACTGCCCCTGTCCTTGCACCGAGAAGTGATCTATCACCTTCGGCAGGTTGGGATGCCGCAGGTTGGCGAGGATGGAGGCTTCGCGGGCAAACTGGCGGGCGGCTTCCTCGCCAGTCTCAAAGTTTTCCTTGACCGCGCACGGCGCATTGAGACGAGTATCCCAGGCTTTATAAACCGCCCCAAACCCACCCTGTCCGAGCAGCTTGACAATGCGATAACGTTGAGCAAGGATAGTTCCAGTTGCAAGCGGCATAACGACCCTCCATGTGTTACCAAGATTATAGCCGATTCAAACAAGACCTCACAGGTTTTGGAAACCTGTGAGGTCTTCATCCGGCAAATTTCTGCCCGAGAATTTTACCTCTTCAACACTTTCACATAATCATCCACCATCTCCCCCACCCCAAACGCATCCACCGCCCGCGCCCGCGCCGCCGCCCGGAAACGCGGCTGCTCGCGCAGAATTTCGACCGCCGCATCGGCCAGCGCCGGCACATCCGGCGGATCGAGCTTCCACGGGTCGCCGCCGTAGGGGACCACCCGCCCGCAGCTTCCCGCCACCAACTCCGCCAGCGCCCCCGTGTCGAAGGCAACCACCGGCAGGCCGCAGGCCAGCGCTTCTATAACAGAATTGGGGCAGGCAGAATTGACATCCGCAGAGAAGAGCAGGTGGGCGGATCGGTCAATCTCCGGGATGCGCTCGCGCGGCATGGCCCCGGCAAATTGCAGCGGGATTTTAGCGCGGTGCATCCATGCCTCGCGCAACCCATCCGTCACGCGGCCGACGACCATCAACTCAACAGGCAGCCTCAATGATTGGCTATACGAATGATTTAGCCGCTCGACCAGGGCGATTGCTGTCTCCAGCCCGCCCTCGTAGCCGCCGCCAATCGTCCCCTCCACCAGAAGCACACGGTAACAGTCCGTCGGGCGGGAATGCGCGCCATCGGGGGTGAAAACGGCCAAATCCACGCCGTTGTAGATCACACGGTTGGGCACTCCCGTCGGGCCGCGCACCCGCTCCCACCAGCGGCGCGAAAACTCGCTCTGGTATACGATCTCATCCACCAGCCGCGCCCGGATGATCGCCAAAATCCAGTTGCCATACTCCGCCCGCAGGAAGTGACGCAGACCGGTGCGGCGCACGCGGTGAATCCAGTTCATCCCGTTCAGCCGCTGCACGCTACGCACGCCCCGCCGCCGGGCGCGCCACAGGCCGGGCAGGTCGCGTGTCCCGCCGATGATGAGAGCCGAATCGTAATCCGTATCTCGTAAAACGTAAGAGACTTCGATACCACGCGCGCTCAACCCAGCGGCCAGCCTGGCCTGGAACGAAACCATGCCGCCGACGCCGTGAACGTTGGGAGTCAGGCAAATTTTCATGGTAGTGCGTGCAAGTAAACAGGTAAACAAGTAGACAGGTCTCGCCACATTTTACTTGTCTACTTGTTTACCTGATACTCCTCCCTTCCCCCCACGCACTTCGCCGGCGCGCCGGCCCAAATCTCCCACTCGCCGGTGGATTGCAGCAGCACGGCGTTCGCCCCCACCACCGTCCCCCGTCCCACCCGCAGCACGCCTTCCTTGCACAAGATTTTCGCGCCTGGGCACAGGATAGCGTCGTCTTCGATGACGATGCCCTCGAATTTGGATTCGGACATCGGGCGGTAGATGTCGGCGCGGCCGAGGGTGACGCCGGGATAGACTTTGACCCGGCTGCCGATGGCGCTCCGGGAGTGGATCACCACCCCGAAGCCGCCATGGGCCAGCTCGAAGTCTGACCCCACTGGAACCGAACGGGGGATCTCGGCCCCGAGGAGTTTCAATGAAAAATAGGCCAGCTTGCCCACGACGGGCCAGCGGCGGGCATAAACCAATGCGGTGTAAAAGTCTAGTTTCAAATCGTAAACTGATGACTGATCACTGGTTACTGATTACTTTTTCCTACGCCGAGACGGAACAGGCGGAAGCCCGCTGCTTCCCAGGCTGCCGGATCGCACACGCTGACCGTGTCCACGACGATGCGCGCCGGGGTGAGGGCAGCGACTTTAACGGGGTCGAGCTGTTTGAAGTTGGTGTGACCCACCAGGAAGAGCAGCACGTCCGACTCGGACAAGGCCCCCTCCAATGTAGGAATCGCCGTCACCCCCGGCAGATCGGCGTCCGGTTTGAACGGCTCGTAGGCTTTGACGTGCGCGCCGGCATTCTGTAATTCGTGAATGATCTCCGTTGCCGGGCTTTCGCGCAGATCGTCTACATCCGGCTTGAAAGCCAGCCCCAACGCGGCCACGTGATGGCCCGCCAGCGCGCCGACCGCCCGCTCGACCAGGGAGATCACGAAATGCGGCTGGGCGTCGTTGACCTGGCGGGCGGTGTGGATCAGCCGGGCCAGATCGGGCGCCGCCTCGACGAAAAACCACGGGTCCACGCTGATGCAGTGCCCGCCGACGCCGGGGCCGGGGCGCAAAATTTTGACGCGCGGGTGACGGTTGGCAATCCCGATGGCTTCCCACACGTCCACGCCGAAACGGTCGGCCAGGCGGGCGAACTCGTTGGCGATGGCGATGTTCACGTCGCGGTAGGTGTTTTCCATCAGCTTGACCATCTCGGCGGTGGTAGCGTCGGTGATAACGATCTCGCCGCGCACGAAAATGGCGTACAGGTCGCGCCCGGCTTCGGAGGAGGGACGGTCAATCCCGCCAATGACGCGCGCGTTCTCGATCAGCTCACGCAAAATCTGGCCGGGGAGCACCCGCTCGGGAGAATAGCACAGATGGAAATCGGCGCCCGCTTTGAGTCCCGATTTTTCGAGGATGGGGATGAGCAGATCCACCGTGGTGCGCGGCGGCGAGGTGGATTCGAGAATCACCAGGCTGCCTTTGCGCAGATGGGGCACAATCGCCTCGGTTGCGGAAGTCACGGCACGCATATCGGCCAGGCGGTAAGCCTCGTCGTCATGGATGCCGTCCCGGTCGCTGAAGAATGGCGTGGGAACAGCGATGATAAAGGCATCAGCCGGCTCGGGCTGGGTGCAAATTTCGAGATTGCCGGATTTCAGGGCCGCCTGGACGAGTGTGCGCAGTCCTGGCTCGTAGATGTGCAGCTCGCCGTTTTGGAGGGTGGATACAACGTTGGGGTTGATGTCCACCCCCACCACGTGCAAGCCGTGTGTGGCGAAGGTGCTGGCAGTGGGCAACCCGATATAGCCCAGGCCGAGAACGCAGATTTTGGTGAAGTTCATAATAGCTCCTGTTGTCAGTGATCAGTCATCAGTTATCAGTGAGCAGTGAGCAGTAACTGGTTACTGATTACTGATAACTGGTTTGAAGCCCGGCAATTATGCCACAAAACACAGCGAGTGGCAAAAAAGGCTTGACACAGAACGGATGTTCGTGTTATATTATTAGCACGAATGAGCGGTTTATTCCGCAGAGAGGAGCGTCCATTATGATGTCTCGACAACGCAGTAAAAATCTGACCGAACGGCAAAAGCGCATCCTGGAAATCCTGGATCGTTTCCAAAAGCAAAATGGCTACCCTCCCTCCATCCGGGAGATCGGCAGCAAGGCGTCTATTTCATCCACTTCGGTGGTTAATTATTACCTGGATCAATTGGAGACGATGGGCTACATCGAGCGAGATGGTCATGTTTCCCGCGGAATCCGGCTGGTCAAGTCGTTGGACGACATCCTGGCCGGGGTTGCCTCCCCGGTCAAGGCGACCGCGGCGGCGGTGATCGAGTCTGTGGAAGAACTGCTGCGCATCCCGATTGCCGGGCGCATCTTTGCCAGCGCGCCGGTGCCGGTGCCGCCCTCCTCGTTCTCATACATGGATGCTGAAAGCATGGTCGAGGTGGCGCGCAGCATGTTAGCCACCGACAAAGTCAACGACCTGTTCGCCCTGGAAGTCCAGGGGGACTCGATGATTGACGCCATGATCAACGAAGGCGATATCGTGATCATGAAACCCGCCAGCGAAGCCCGCAACGGCGAGCTGGTCGCCATCTGGCTGCGCGATCGTGACGAGACCACCCTGAAATACTTCTACCTGGAAAACGGCCGCGTGCGTTTGCAGCCCGCCAATCCCACCATGAAACCCATTTACATTGACAATCCCGAGATTGTCGAGATCCAGGGGAAAGTGGTGATGGTGGTCAGGCGCGTTCAACAGAAAATGTAGCCATATCTTTACCACTCACAAACCGGGCGTGTATCCAGCGCCCGGTTTTGTTTTCGAGGCTGCCGGTTGCACTAACGCACGATTAGTGCGATAATCCTGTTGTCGAGATCAAACTCAATCGGTCATTGGGAAAAACGGGAATTAACCGCTGAGACGCAGAGAACCCAGAGAAGATCAATTTAAAAAACTCAGCGCACTCTGCGTCTCTGCGGTGAAAATGAGTTTTTTCTATACCATTGTTCCACACTGAGGCTTACTTTGAAAACCATCGCCGTCGCGTCACAAAACCCCGTCAAAATCGAAGCCGCGCTGAATGGCTTCCGGCGCATGTTCCCGGGAGAAACGTTCGAGGCCGCGCCGGTTGTTGTGCCTTCCGGGGTTGGCAGCCAACCCCTGTCGTCCGATGAGACGCTGCGGGGCGCACTCAACCGGGCCAGGAACGCCGCCCGAGAATTGCCTGCCGCCGACTTTTGGGTGGGCATCGAGGGGGGAGTCGACTCTCACGGCGAGGCGTTAACTGCCTTTGCCTGGGTGGTCGTTCTCGATCAAAATCGGGCCGGTAAAGGCTGCACGGGGACGTTTTTCCTGCCGCCGCAGGTCGCCTCGCTCGTCCGGGAGGGAAATGAGTTAGGCGAAGCCGACGACATTGTTTTCAACCGCAGCAATTCCAAGCAGGACAACGGCGCGGTGGGCATCCTGACCGGCAACGTGATTGACCGGGCCGCTTTTTACGAGCAGGCCGTGATCCTGGCGCTGATCCCATTCAAAAACGAGACGCTTTACCCAATGGAGGAATGATATGTTCCAATATGCAGCCACGGTCGTCCGGGTGGTGGACGGCGATACGATGTACATAGACATTGACCTGGGATTCTTCATCCGCATGACGGTCAGCGTGCGGCTGATGGGGATCAATACCCCCGAGTTGAAAGGCGCGACCCGCGAGGCTGGTCTGGCATCCAAAGCCTACGTGGCCAACGCCCTGCCGGTAGGCAGCCTGGTGGTCGTGACCACCTACAAAGCCGAGAAGTATGGACGCTACCTGGCAGACGTTTATTACCGGACAGGGGCCAAAAACCGGGACGAAATCCTGGCCCAGCCGCAGCACCTCAACAAGGAATTGCTCGATAAGGGGCTGGCGGTGTCCTATATGGTGGATTGAAAAAACGGCGGTTTTCTATTGGACGGTCTTTTTAGCGCGCGGCTTGCGCTCTGACCTGCGAGCGCCGCCGGCCTGCTGTACTGCGCCGAATCGGGGCTATAGATAGCGCTCACGCCGCTGCGGATGCGGGTGATGAGGTCGGACAACACGGCGGCGCAGTCGTCGTAAAATCGGCGAAAAGATGCTTATCGGCTTGCTAAAAAACACCCGGCGCGGGTAGAATCCAGGCATCCACTGGTTTATTGGGCGATGTCAGGAAGGGTGAGTGGGTATGAATTTCCAAAGGTTCTGTGGCTAAACACAATCGAGACTCGGAGCGTGCGGCTTAGTTCAACAGGATTGATGTGGCGGCGCAAGCTCCCTTTCCCTCGGCTTGTCTCCGAGCCGCCACATCAATCCTTAATTCGTTAACCAGTCCACCACAATTACATGAGAGAGCGTTCGGAAACTCGCTGCCAGGCCCGCCGTGG
>DYIZ01000149.1 GCA_020723385.1 Candidatus Aquidulcis sp. | reverse complement strand
GCCCTTATCGCGCATCCGGCGCAGCACCCACAGCATCTGCACTGAGTCGAGATCAACGATGTCCATGCGCCCGCGCGGGGCAGGGGCCATTGCCATACTGTCGCCGGAGAGGCACAGCAGATTTTTGATCCCCAGGGCGGTCGCGCCCAGCACTTCGGATTGCAATCCCACCCGCGTGCGGTCACGCGCTGCGATCTGCATCACCGGCTCGACGCCGCGCTGCGCCGCCATCGCGCTGCACGCCAACGACGACATGCGCGGGGTGGCGGAGGGGCAGTCGGTGAAGTTGACGGCAGCCACGAATGGTTTGACCATCTCGACGTTTTTGCACATCTTGCCGGTGGCGCTGGTCAATGGGGGCGCAACTTCGGCGGTGACAACGAATTCCCCGGCCCGCAGGCGGCGCTCCAGCTCGGAGATGGGTTCGGTGTAGGCCGGGGGATGGTATTCGGCGTCGCCGAGCCACCAATCGGGCTGGCGGATCGGGCGGAAGATGGCATCCCACACGGCGGTGCGCCGCACCGGGTCACGCGCCAGCAGCCCGGTGAAGACGGTCTTCGTTCCGATTTTACGCACCTGGCGCACCACGTCGCCCCAGGTTTCCCCGCCGGTTTTGTCCCAATCCAGCGGGGGCAGCACTTCGAGCAGGATTTCCTCGCGTCCCATACGAAAGGCGCGCTCGTAGATGGCATACCACAGGCAGGGGCGGCTTTCGTCCACGTAGCAATGCTCGGGGGTCGAGCCGCCGCACGGGCCATTGCGCACGCCTTTGGGACATTCCATTGGGCAAATGAAGGCGGTTTCTTGCAGCAGGCAGTTGCCGCACATCCGGCAGCCGAACAGCGGGCCTTTGACGGCGCGCTCGGCGGCTTCCAGCAGGCGGTTGCCGAAGGTGTCTTTTTTGAAGGGATAGTAGGGTGGCTGCCAACGGCGTCCGGGGGTGAAAATGGGCATTTTGTTTTCCAAAGGAATAAACCGAAAATTTGATGTTTATGCGTCAGGAGCACGCACGAACATCAAATTTTCGGTTCTTCTTAGTGGCGATTCCCCTCTCTCAGAAGTGGGAAAGGGGTTAGATGGAAGGGGGGTTATTTTTCCAGCAAATACTCGTAGGCGCTCAGGGCGGCTTTTGCCCCTTCGCCGATGGCAATTAAGGCCTGCTCGACATGACCGGAGGCAACGTCGCCAGCCGCGAAGATACCGGGTACATTGGTGTGATTAGCCGAGTCCACGATGATGTGCCCATTGGCGTCTAGGGCAACCATGTCTTTCACCATGGCGGAGTTGGGAATAAGATCCATCTCGATGAAGGTGCCGTCAACTTCGATCTCGCTGGTTTTGCCGTTGGGATCCTTGACCACTACGCTCTTGGCAAAATTGTCGCCCTTGACCTCAACGACTTTGTGATCGGCCAGGATGGTGACATTCTTGGCTGCCAGGAGTTTCTTGGCGAGCGGGGAGTCCAGCGCTGTACCCTTCTTGCAAACCCAATAAACCTGTTTGGCATCGGTCGCCAGCTCGCCGACGGCGCGTAACGCCAGCTCACCGTCGCCAATAACCAAAGCGGTTTTGTCAATGAACAGGGGTGCGTAGCTTAATGCAGAATAGCACAGGCCGCGCATGATGAAATCTTTTTCGCCGGGAATATCAAGTTTGACCTGCTTGGCTCCAGTGGCGATGATGATGGCTTTGGTCGCCAGCTCGCCGCCGCCTTTGGTGGTCACGACGAAACCATCGCCCTGTTTGGCGATCTTTTCGACGGGTTCCATGTGACGGGCGAAATCGAGATATTCCAGCTCGCTGCGGAATTTGTTGACAACTTCCAGACCGCTGATGGTCTGGTAATCTTCGACCCAGGGCAGCGACAGGCGATAATTGGTTTTGCCGCCCAAATCTTTGGTGACCAGCAGAACATTCAGACGCTTGCGCAGTGCGTAAGCAGTAGCCGTAAGCCCCGCAGGGCCGCCGCCGATGACGATTAGATCGTACATAGTTTCACCTCGTGGGATATTTGAGTTGGGTTGATCCTAATAAGCTGCTTTCACCGTTTCGACATCCACGGTGATTGTGCCATCATCTTCCGGCGGTTCCGGGATGAAGCCTTGCTCCATCATCATATTGGTCAGGTCGCGGGAGCGTTTGATGATGCGCGAGGCGGTCGCGAATTCTTCCTCGTAGCTTACTGGCAGGCGGGCAAGCCCTTGTTCGATGCATTTCATCGCCACGGCCGCGGCTTCGCGGGGGAAGACTTCCCAATCATCCATATCGGGCAGGATGTGGTCGGCGTCGAGCCGGTCGCCTACGTGATCGGCCATAGCTTTTGCGGCGGCAAAGCACATCTCGTCGGTGATCGTGCGGCCGCGTACGTCCAGCGTGCCGCGGAAGATACCGGGGAACCCCAGGGAGTTGTTGACCTGGTTGGGGAAGTCGGAGCGCCCGGTGGCAACCACGGCTGCGCCAGCTTCTTTGGCTTCCCACGGCCAGATCTCGGGGACAGGGTTGGCGCAGGCGAAGACGATGGAGTCGTCGGCCATGGTCTTGATCCATTCGGGCAGGATCACACCGGGGCCAGATTTCGAGAGGGCGATGACCACATCGGCGCCTTTTATGGCGTCGGGGATGTCGCCTTCACGGCCTTCGGCGTTGGTGATGTTGCACAGCTTCCACTTATCTTTGTATTCGGCCTTGCGCATCTCCAGGTCTTTGCGGTGCTTGCCCAGGATGCCCTTGGTGTCAACGATGAAACATTTTTCCGGGTCAGCGCCCCAACCGAAGATCAGGCGTGAGCAGGCGACGTTGGAAGCGCCGGAACCGATGAACGCAATCTTGACCTCGCTCATCTTCTTGCCGACGACTTTGAGGGCGTTGATCAGGCCAGCCAATGTAACGGTGGCGGTGCCCTGTTGGTCATCGTGCCAAACCGGGATTTCGGCTTTTTCGCGCAGGGTGTCGAGAATATAGAAACACTTCGGGTTGGAGATATCCTCGAGGTTCACACCGCCGAAGCCAGGCTGCAACATCAAAACGGTTTCGATGATCTTGTCGGGGTCTTTGGTGTCCAGCATGATGGGGATGCCATCCACGCCGCCCAGGTATTTGTAGAGCAGGCCCTTGCCTTCCATCACCGGCAGGCCAGCTTTCGGGCCGATATCGCCCAGCCCCAGCACGCGCGTGCCGTCGCTGACGACGATCACCGTATTCCACTTGTTGGTGTAATCGTAGACCAGCTCAGGATTGGCGGCGATAGCCTTGCATGGGGCTGCGACACCCGGTGTATACCAGATGGCAAAGTCGTTGAAACTGTGGACGGTGCACTTCAACGCCATTTCGATCTTTCCCCGGTAGAAGGGGTGCAGCAGCATGGCGTCTGCGGCGGGCTTGGTGGCTTTCGCCAAAAGCTCCTCGACGGTCAGTTGTTTCTTTTCATTCGACATATCAGGCTCTCCTAGTTTGTTGAATGATGGGTGAGGTTTCACGATAAAACAGCAGGCGTAGCCGGTTGCCCGGCGCCGCCTGCTGTTGTCGTCTGGGGGATGGGTGTGGATAACAAGCTCAGGATGGTTTTTACGGCCATGGGGATGGCCGCGGCCAATTGGGGGGACAGCGTTTCCGAGAACTCGTACACCCGTTCGGCTTCGATCCCAACGATGGTGACATCTTTCGGGAGTTCTGCCCCCATCGAGCGGCCTAACGTGAGGGCGTCTTGCAGGCTGGTGTCGTGTACAGCCGTGGTATGCCCCGCCGAGAGGTTAGGCAGCGCTTCGATTGGCATGTAGGAGACAGTTCCTATCGGCGCACCTGTCTGGAGAGCATCTACCACGATTGCCCGGTCGTAACCGATCAGGCGCTCCATCAGGCTGATGCCGCCCAGGGCCTGGTAATCCACTTCGATGGATTGCGCCATCGGGAGGCTGGATCCCATCTCTGCGAGCCGCGCCTGGGCAGCCTCGACCACCCGCCAACCGATGGCATCGTCGCCGAGAATGGGATTGCCCAGGCCGATTACAATCGTTTTCATTGACAATAGCCAATTATCAATGATCAGTTATCAGTAATCAGTGATCAGTGATCAGTTTGGACTGATCACTGATTACTGTTCACTGATAACTAATCTATAAATTGCTTCAACACATCCACCGTCTTGCCTTCTGCGTCTCGAATGGTGATCTCGAGCGGCATCTGGCCGGGCAGAGAGTGGGTGGCGCAGCCAAAGCAGGGATCATAAGCCCGGAAGGCCATCTCGACCATGTTCAGCAGCCCCTCATTCACCTTGCCGTTCTTGATCAGGCTGCGGGCAGCCTTGTTGGTGGACATCTGGATAGGGGCGTAGTTGTTGGTTGTGCCCACGATCAGATTGACTTTGGTGGCGATGCCGCGCTCGTCGGTGGTGTAGTGATGGGTCAGGGTGCCGCGCGGCGCTTCGACGATGCCCACCCCTTCGGTCGGTTTCTCGGTGGGGATGGTGCGGAAGTTGTCGCTGGTGATCTCGGGGTCGGTCGCCAGCTCCACCCAGCGCTCGGCAGCGTAGAGCAGCTCGATGAGGCGCGCCCAGTGGATTGCCAGCCGCTGGTGAACGGGCTTGCCGCCCAGGGTTTTATAGAACTTATCGTATTCTTCCTGAGCGCGTGGGGTAGCCATGCCATCGGAGGCGTTGAGGCGTGAGAGCGGGGTAGCCATGTAGACGCCCGACTCCTTGCCCTCGGTAAAACCTTTCCAGCCGACTTTCTTGAGATACGTGAACTTCAAGTAAGTCCACGGCTCGACGTGTTCGGCGATCCAGTCGGCGTATTCGGCGGGGGCGTACTTGCCCAGGCGGACGCCATCCGGGTCAACCACGCTCACCTTGCCATCGTAGAAGTTGACTTTGTTGTTATCGTCAACCAAACCGATGTAGTGTGTGTGATGCGTATAGATGTCGCCGACGATCAAATCCAGATATTGCGGGTTAGCGAGCACGATGTCATTGAAGAGCTTGAGGCTGAACTGGGCGAACTCGATAGCCCAATGCCCCATCTTCTCGATCTCGTCGCGCTGTTCTTTGGTGATGCCTTTGGTCAGCCCGCCGGGGATAGAGGTGCAGGGATGAACCTTGCGCCCGCCGATCATTTCAACGACGGTATGGCCGTATTTACGCATCTGGATGACCTTACCGCCGATTTCCAGCCCGACTTTGTGGATCACGCCCAGGATGTTGCGTTCGGCCACGGGGGCGTCTGGCCCCATGACGAAATCAGGGCCAGCGAGGGCGTAGAAATGAGTGGTGTGATCCGTGCAGTAGAAAGCCATGTAGAGCAGCTCACGCAGCATCTTGGCAGTCGGCGGCGGATCAACGTGATAGACGGCATCTACGGCTTTCGCCCCGGCCATGTGATGCGCCTCGGGGCACACGCCGCAGATGCGGTTGGTGAGCAGGGGGATTTCTTCGACCTGGCGGCCCACGCAGAAGCGCTCGAAACCGCGCATCTCAGGAATCTGGAAGTAGGAGTTGGCGACGTTGCCCTCCGCATCGAGGAAGATGTCAATTTTGCCGTGCCCTTCCAGGCGGGTGATGGGATCAATCGTGATTCGTTCCATGTTTATCTCCTACTTCTTATCCCAGGCAGGTCGGCTCGCTCGCAGGAGCGACCCGGCCATGTTGAACCGGTAGAACATCCCGGCCGGATCGGGAATCCCGTCCAGGATGCGCTCGATCTCTTCCGGTTTGTTGCTGTCAATGACCGACGAAACGGCGGTCATCAGCCGTGCGCCGAAGTCCAGTGCGCCCTCGGCCGGCCCGTAGCAGCCGATGCAGGGCGAGCCGGCGGCGGGACACAGCGCCCCGCAGCCGCTGCGGGTGGCAGAGCCGCTGCAGATCACACCCTGCTCGAGGATACACAGCTCGGGGTCAATCATCACGTGCTGGATGCGCTTGAATTCCTTGATGTGCTTGACATCTCGCTTGCGCTTGCATTCATCGCACACAGTCGAGCCGCCCGCGCCGATAACAGTCCCTTTCGGCGGGAGTTGGGCTTTACCTTGGAGCACCTGAATGACCAAATCTATCACCGCGGCGATCTGGTGGGATTCGGGCGGGCAGCCAGGCATGTAATAATCTACATCCACCACCTGGTCGAGTGTGCGCACGATGGGGTACATGGTGGGAATGTACAACTCGCCTTCGGGAACGGTGGTTGTTGGCTGGGGGCGGAGGTTCTCGGGGTTTTCGGTGGAAACGGTGGTGTAAACTGTATCCATGAGATCCTTCACCGGGGAGAGATTCGCCAGGGCGGGTACGCAGCCCTCATTGGCGCAGGAGCCAAAGGCCAC
Source organism: Candidatus Aquidulcis sp. (assembly GCA_020723385.1). Taxonomy (GTDB): domain Bacteria; phylum Chloroflexota; class Anaerolineae; order Anaerolineales; family UBA4823; genus DYIZ01. Next base: position 12,000 of record DYIZ01000149.1, on the reverse strand, counting down.
CAAAATCTTCGACTTCTGGCGCAACAACTTAGCGATGTGCTCATTTTCATCGTTGCGAATCGCACCGTTGAACAGAGTCAACAGGATCGAGCCGTCTTCCATGGCCTCGACATCCTTGTACTTGGCGTCCATCGCCACCGGCCAGAAGACGACCTCGAAGTTGGCATCCACATCCAGGATTTTTTCGTGGATGTTGAGGACGGCGATCTCACAGCCGCCGCAGGAAGCAGCCCAATACATCGCAAATTTTGGTTTTCCGTTGCTCGTCATGCCGTCACCTCCACAAGGGGTTGCGCGTGAGCGGGAGCCTCGATGCCCTGGGTGGGGTTCCAGTGCAGCGGCCCGAGGGCGCGCACTTCCTCGGTGAATTTATTGATCTCATTGGCCAGGATCGCGCCTTCGGCAGCGCTGGCCCACAGCAGTTTGATACGCCCCGGCTCGATGCCCATTTGGGCGAGCAGCCGCTTGATCAGATAGAAACGGCGCATAGCCTTGTAATTCTGTTCGACGTAGTGGCAATCGCCAGGGTGGCAGCCAGAAACCAACACGCCGTCGGCGCCGCTGGCAAAGGCTTTGAGAACGAATGTGGGGTCCAGACGCCCGGAGCACATCAACCGGATGAGGCGGACATTCGGGGCGTACTTTATCCGGGCTGTACCAGCCATGTCTGCGGCGCGGTAGCTGCACCAGTTGCAGGTGAAGCCGATGATGGTGGGTTCAAATGTATCGGTCATGTTTTTTCTCCAGTTATCAGTTGCCAGTAATCAGTTATCAGTAATCAGTTATCAGTTTTTGTAGATGACTGATTACTGTTCACTGTTTACTGATGACTGCCTCATGCTGGTATTGTCTCCATGCGTTTCACGTTGAGCATCAGCAAGCCTTCGATTTGGGCCAAAACCTGCTCGTTGCTGAAGCCGGTGCCGGTGATCGCACCCGCTGGGCAGGCTGCGACACAGGTACCGCAGCCCTGGCACAGCGCCGGGTTGACTTCCGAAACCATGCGGTCTTCATGGTAGAGGATGGCGTTGAATGGGCACAGGTTGTTGCAGATGCGGCATCCGGAGCATTTATCCTGGTTGACGGTGGCGCGCACCGGCTCTATCGAAATTTCTTTTTGCTGGATTTTACCCACCACACGAGCGGCAGCCGCGGCCCCCTGGGCCACACTGGCCGGGATGTCCTTGGGGCCTTGCAAACAACCCGCGATCATAATACCATCGGTCATCGTTGCCACGGGGTCCAGCTTGGGGTGGCGCTCGATCATCCAGCCATCAGCGCTGCACGACAGGCCAAACAGGCGGGCGACTTCTTTCGTATCGTGACGGGGTTCCAATCCGGCGGAGAGGATGACCATATCCACCGGGATGCGACGCTGCTTGCCGATCAACGTATCCTCGACCTGGATGACCAGCTTGCCTTCTTCGCCCGGCAGGCGAACGGAGTTGGTTATATCGGCCACCTTACCGCGCACAAAGTGGGTGCCTTCTTCCAGCAATCGCTGGTAGAACTCTTCATAGCCTTTGGATGGGGTACGAATATCAATATAAAAATTGTGAACCTCCGCCCCGGTGCGCTCGTGAACCAGGTGAGCGAATTTCAAGCTCTGCATACAGCAGATGGATGAGCAATAGGCATTGTAATTCTTGTCGCGGCTGCCCACGCAATGCACGATGCCAACCGACTTGGGCGCTGTCACGCCATCCTTCATGACGATTTTACCGCCTGTCGGGCCAGCGGCATTGCTGAGCCGCTCGAATTCCAGACTGGTGAGAACATTGGGTAGGCGCCCATAGCCGTATTGCGGGATGCGGCGCACGTCGAACAGTTCCCAACCGGTTGCCAGGATGATCTGACCGACATCGAATTGGAGGTACTCATCCTTTTGGTTGAAATCAATTGCCCCGGTGGGGCAGAATTTCTCGCAGGCTTTGCAGGTACCCTTGATGAAATAGGTGCAGTTTTCGCGATCCAGCACCGGGTACTTAGGCACAGCCTGCGGGAAGGGTGTGTAAATGGCTTTGCGCTTGCCCAACCCGGCCTCGAAAACATCATCTACGACTTTCTTGGGGCATTTTTCCACGCAGATGCCGCAGCCAGTACACAATTCAGTCACCACGCAGCGGGCTTTTTGCTTTACTACAACCTGGAAGTTGCCCACGTAGCCATCCACTTTCGTGACTTCGGCCCAGGATAGCAGCTTGATGTTGGGATGGTTGCCCACATCTACCATTTTAGGGGTGAGGATGCAGGCCGAGCAGTCCAGTGTGGGGAAAGTCTTGTCGAACTGGGCCATGTGCCCGCCGATGGATGGCTCGCGCTCGACCATTATGACGGGAAAACCTGCGTCGGCAATTTCGAGCGCGGCCTGGATGCCGGCGATGCCGCCGCCGACCACCAGCGTCGCCGGGTGAATGGGGACGCGCAGCGGCTCGAGGGCTTCGTGCCAGATGACGCGCTCGACGCCGCCGGAGAGGATGGCTTTCGACTTCTCGGTGCCAACCACTTTATCGGCGTGAATCCAGGAACACTGCTCACGGATAGAAACCAACTCGCACAAATAAGGGTTAAGGCCGGCATTCTTACAGGCCGTGCGGAAGGTCCGCTCATGCAGGTGTGGTGAGCAAGCGGCGACTACTACCCGGGTAAGCCCAAGCTCTTGAATATCCTTTTGGATCAGTTCCTGCCCCAGGCTGGAGCACATGAACTTGTAGTCGCGGGCAATCACGACGCCACGATGCTTCAACTGCTCTGCAGCCCATTTCGCCACATCTTCGACATCAACTGTTCCAGCGATATTGGTGCCGCAATGACAAACATATACGCCAATCTTTTCTGACATTCGTCGCCTCCTCAAGGGGTTGCGGGGGTACGCCTTACGCGGGAGAATGCAGGCGTTGGAAGAACAAGCTCGGACCCGATCCTCAGACGTTTTGGTGTGATGCCTAACGCTAAACCGAGAAGCTGGGTGAAATAGAGGACGGGCATATTGAAATCTGTGCCGAATTCCTGGTTGACCTGTTTCTGGTAACATTCCAGGTTGACCTGGCACATGGGACATGCCGTTGCGATAACCGCTGCGCCGCGTTGGGCTGCGCTCTGGAGCAGATTGCGGACCATGCTGAGGGCCGCATGGCGATTGGTGATGATCAGGGATCCACTGCAACACAGGAGCTTTTCTGGGAAGTCAATGGGTTCCGCGCCAGCAGCAGACATGATATCCTCGAAGAAGTGGGGCTGCTCGACATCCTCATGGTCTTTCCTGGGCCGGAGAACCTGGCATCCGTAGTAAGCAGCCACACGCAAGCCTTCCAGTGGACGAGTCGTTTTGGCTTTGATCTCATCTACCCCCACATCCTGGGCAAACACCTCGAGTAAGTGCTTGACTGTGACTTTCCCGGTGAAGTGAAGGTTATCCTCTTCCAGAGCGAAATTGATGTGCTCAGCCAGGTCGGGGTCTTTCTTGAGCGCGTCGTTGGTGAAGTAAGAATTCTTGTAGCAGGCGGCGCACGGCGCGACCATATCCAAATTGGTTTTTTCGGCAAGAGCCAGGTTACGCGCGCAGAGTGTGTAAGCTAACAACTCGTCAACATGAAAGTAAGCTGTAGCGCCGCAGCAGTTCCAATCATCCAACTCTTCGAATTCTACCCCCAGCTTGCGGGCGCTCTCAATCGTGGACTTGTGATAGCTCAAGGCCATTTTCTCGAGAGAGCAACCTGGGAAATAAGCAAATTTTTTCATTCGAGTCCTCCCACTGGGATCACTCGACCAATCATCCGCCTGAAGTTTTTGAGACGCTTGATTCTTGGCGGAAGCAGAGGCAATCTCCCTTTCAGCATCATGGTGGTCGCAGTTTGCGCTTCCGTGATGAAATCTTGGAGGCCAAAGGTAAAGAGATAGGTGGTGGCCAGGATCGGCTCGTAGGACCTGCCGCTCCTAAAGATAGTCTTCACGAAAGTCTCGGAGAATACCGGTCCGATCAGCCCCTCTTTGAATTGACCTTTCCACATCGAGTAGCGCTTGAGGGCATACATCAACCCGGCGATATCAATTTCACATGGGCATCTGACAGTGCAGTGATAACACGAGGCGCAATACCAGTAGGTGTTGCTGGCAAGCACTTCTTCTTTCATGTTCGCATTGATCATGGCGATCAGTCGCCGGGGTGTGTGATCCATGAAAGGCGCCGAAGGGCAGGTTCCCGCGCAGGTGCCGCACTGCATACAGATTTTTATTGGGTTCCCATGTGAAGCGTGTAACAGGTTAGCGATCTCATCGCTAAAAGTTGGTTTGGAAGCCATGTTATTTACCCTTTTGGATTATCCAGCCTTTCCCTTTCTCGCTTCCGCAGCCTGCAACAAGGCGCTTACCTTATCCAAAAGGAACTGCGGTTCAACCGGTTTTTCGACCAACTCATCCACTTCGACGAAGCGCGGATGCACTGGCTCACCGGGGAAAAGAAAGGCCATCTGCTCCCGGATACCCGTGATGATCAAAACCGGCAGCTCTCTGAGTTTCGCATCTTTCCTCATCTTACGAGCGATCATGATGCCTTCAGCGCCACGCCCCATCATGATATCGAGAAGCAGCATATCATAATTCATGGTCTGCAGCGCATTCAACCCATCTTTCGGGTTGTAGGCAACATCAACACTATAGTTCGCCGCGTCGAGGATTGATTTGATGCCTTCGACAAAATCCGGGTCATCATCAATGATCAACAGCTTTTTTTGTTGGTTCATGGCGTCTCTCCTTTATGTTCAGGCTCGCTATTGCCAGCCTCTTGCGAGAACTGGTTACTTAAAAAGGTTATCCTTGATTACTCGAAATAGGTAAGCTGATAATGATCCGGGTGCCTTTTTCTGGCTCACTCTCAGCCGAAAGTGTTGCATTGTGGGCTTCGAGGATGCGCCGGCTGATCGTCAGACCTAATCCATGACTGTCCTCTATTCTTTCACCGGACTGACCGCGATAGAAATCTCCGAAAATGAGCGGTAATTCTTCTTTCGAAATGCCCACTCCCTGATCGGATATGGCAATTTCAATGACGCCATCTTTTTCACTGGCAGAGACGATCACCTGGCTCCCGGCGTACGAATACTTTACCGCGTTGCCGATGATGTTGACCAATGCTTCGACAAAGCTGACTTCATCTCCATCGAAGGGGTTTAGCGGCGCTCCGATTTGAGTAACGATCTCGACGTTTTTGCGAGTCGCCTGAGGGTCAACACATTCGATCGCTTTCACGATTAAGGGCGGTAATGAGAGCGGCGTAAAGTTTTCCTTGACCTTTTCGATATCAACCGATAGCACCCTCAGCCAGGAATGGATGAGTTTCAACAAATCGTCAATACGCACCATCATGCGATCGAGGCGATTCTTCTGGCTCTCGTTGATGTTGGCGGATAGCTCGGCCATCAAAACAAACATGTTTTGTTTGACAGCCCCCAGCGGCGATTTTAACTCGTGAGAAACGATGGCGGCGAAGTTCTCCCGCAGCATTTCCTTTTCTCTTCTGAGGGCGATGGTTTCCAGCATCAACTTTCTTCTCTCGATGCCTCTTCGGATGATCAAACGAAATTCATCGGGGGTGAAAGGCTTGGGGATAAAGTCGTAAGCCCCTTTTTTCATGGCTTCCACGGCTGAAGTCACCGTAGCGTAGCCGGTAATGACGATTGTCACGATGGTTGGATCGAGACTGTGGATTTTTTCCAACACTTCGAGACCGGATATCCCCGGCATTTTGAGATCAACGCAAACCAGGTCCGGCTGGAATTCCGCCACTGTTTTCAATCCAACCGTGCCATCCATTTCTGTGGCGACATCGTAGTTCCCGCCCTCGAGGATCAGCATGCAGGAATCCAGGACAACTTCTTCGTCGTCAATGATGAGAATTTTCGCTTTATTTTCCATCGGTTTCGACAGCTTCTTTCGCAGTTACAGGTAAGCGAACGACAAAGGTCGTGCCTTTTCCAACCTCACTCTCGACCAGGATTGCGCCTCTATGCTCTTTGACGATTCCATAACAGATGGCTAACCCCAGGCCGACCCCATGCCCGGTTTCTTTGGTGGTGAAGAAGGGATCGAAGATTTTATCCAGGTTCTCCTTGGTGATACCCGATCCGGTGTCTTTGAATTCCACTTCGATGAAATCATCCTGTGGGTCGTAGCGGGTTGACAGTGTCAACTGACCACTGCCCGACATGGCATCGGCCGCGTTGACGATCATATTCACAAATACCCGGCCCATCTGGGATGGGTCCATGATGGCCCTCGGTAAGTCGTTGGCATAATTTTCGATGATTCGGATATTGTGGAATATTGCCTGGTTTTCGACCAGGGAGATACTTTCTTGCAAGACGGCCGTGATATCGCATAGCGTTTTATCTGGCTTCCTCTGCCGAGAAAAATCGAGCAAGGCTCGAATGATGTCTCGACATCGGTTTGCCTGGACAGCTATTTTTTGGAGGGATTTAGCCGTGGGGTCTTCGCAGGGTGTTTTTTCAAGGAGCAAATGGGAATAGGTCACAATTCCTTGAAGCGGGTTGTTCAGCTCGTGAGCGACATTAGCGGCTAACTGTCCAATGAGTACGAGCCTTTCGGATTCCATGATCTTGGCGCGGGTAAATTCTTTTAATTCCTCATCTCGTTCTTTGAGCGCCAGCGCCATGGCATTGAAGGTGTCAGCCAGCGCGCCGAGTTCATCGTGTGAGCAGATGGCAACGTGTGCATCCAGATTGCCTTGTGCGACCTCATTGGAGGCTGAAGCAAGTTTCTTGATTGGGGCTGAAATCATGTTCGACAAGAAATAGGAAAGAAGCAGGGCTATCAGGGTGCCAGCTATCGCTATGGATAGAAAGACCAGCGTGGTTTGCTGCTCGAGATCTATATATTTTTCTTCCAGCAGACCAACGTACAAGATTCCGATGATCTGATCGTCAATATTCCGGATAGGTTCATAAGCTGTGATATACCAGTCGTTCACAACATAGGCCCGCCCGATCCAGGGTTCGCCTTTGAGTACCACTTGATTGTAGACATTCTCTGCAATGCGGGTGCCGATAGCGCGGCTGCCATCTTCGTTATAGACATTGGTCGAGATTCTCACGTCATCCTGGAAGATCGTTGCCGTTCCAATATCTTTGCCTTTGTATTCGACGCCCTGGTAGACCGTTTGCTTGATCTTGTCAACAATCTCATAATTTCGGTTGAGCAAGATGCCGCCATATACCACGCCGATAAAGTTATGTTGATCGTCGAAGATTGGAGCCGCAGCCTCGAGCATCATCCCGGATGTTTCTCCGGATTCCGGCCTGGGTCTTGCCATCGGTGTGTCAATGAAATTGATGAACGCCTGGTCAGCAAGCAGCAGCGATTCCTCGCGCAAGTCTTCTTCGGAAACAATGGCTGTGGCGTACATGGGCAATTGGTTTTCTAAAACAGCCCGAATAACATCATCATGAGCCTGATTGTCTCCTGCCAGATCCATATTGCTGAAGCGCAGCATGACAGTACCAAATTTGTCGGTGATGGTTAAGATATCAAGGCCCTCTTGCTCCTTGATCCGAATCAATTGATCTGTCGCCGGCCCCAAATCTCCGGACAACAAACCGCTGGTAAGCAGGTATCTATCGGACGTGAAACGCACAACATCGTATATGTTCTTGAGCTTGCTCAGGTAAATTTCCCGAGCAGCATTCAAATCGTAGCGGACTTTCTCTTGAGCCTCCGTAACAATTCGGTAGCTGATAAGGCGGATGCCGACTATCGTAAAGACCGCACTCGTTATAAGAATGACCAATAGGAAACTCCAGATCAGCTTGGTAGCGATCGGAATCCTGAGGCCGCTTCTTTTAGCGAGATTGAGGTGATTTCTCATCCTAAGGCTTCGTGAACCAGCTCGATAAGGTCCTTAACCACGATGCGTTCTTCATTGCCGGTAGTTTTGACGGCATCACGGTACATCGTAACGTCTTTGGGGCAGGCAACGACAAATGCCTGGACGCCGTCCAGCTTTATAGCTTCGTGAATGCGTGTTTCGCTGGGGCGTTCCTTGACTTCGGCCTCTTCCATCCAGATTCGCCCACCGCCCGCGCCGCAGCAAAACGCCTTATCCCGGCAGCGCGGCATCTCGATCAGCGTACAGCCGGTTGCCTCGATCACCCTGCGGGGCGCATCATACACGCCGTTGTAGCGGCCAAGGTAGCACGGATCATGGTAAGTGACTTTATAGCTCAGTTTTTTGGTGAATTTGAGCTTGCCTGAAGTGATCATTTGGTCCAGCAGTTCGCTGTAGTGCAGCACCGCGTGCCCATTGTTGGCAGGGTACTCGTTTTTGAGTGTGTTATAGGAGTGCGGGTCGGTTGTCACAATGGTTTTGTAGGTGCATTTGTCTAATGCGGCCATGTTCTTCTCGGCCAGCATCTCGAACAAACCCTCCTCGCCCACGCGGCGCACGTCGTTACCGGCGTTACGCTCGCCATCGTACAGGATACCAAAATCCAGGCTGGCTTTTTGGAAGACATCAGCAGTTTTCTGTGTAACATCGGAAAGTGTGGCGCTGTACGAAGCGTAGTCCCCGACGAACCACAGGTACTCCACCGGCTCCCGGCGGGCATCCTTGATCTTCGGTTGGATGGGCTGCGTCCAGCGGGCGCGCATCCGCTCCGACTGGCCGAAGGAGTTGCCGTAGCGCCCCAGGTTTGCCAGCGCTCCCTGGAGTATATCATCCACCCGGCCTTCGATCACCAGGTGGCGGCGCATATCCACAATCGCATCTACGTGTTCGATCAGCACCGGGCACTCGCGCACGCAGGCTCCGCAGGTGGTGCATGACCATAGAACACCATCTTTGATTGTCTCGCCAACCAGCGGCAGTGATTTGCCGTTCCCTTTGGCCAGCGTTGGCCCATCCCGGTGAAGCGCGTCGCGAATGCTGAGAATCAACTGTTTTGGATTTAGCGAGGTGCCCGCAGCGTAGGCAGGGCAGGCTTCCTGGCAGCGTCCGCATTCCGTACAGGTGTCGCCATCGAGCAATTGTTTCCACGTCAGGTCACGCAGCGTGCTAACATAGACTGGCTCTTTCTTCTCATTCTCAGCGATGGGCGCAAGTTGTCCCACCGGACGATCGAGCTTCGAGAAGAACACGTTCATCAGGGCGGTGAACATGTGTACCAACGTGGTGGTGGGCAGGGCAATGAATAACACCCCGACCAGGGTGGCATGTGTGACCCAAATCCATAAGTGAATGCTGTTGATGACCGCTGGCGTGAGTTTGAGCGCCAGCCAAAGCTGGGCTGTGACCCATCCCGCTGGGGTCCACCAGGCGAGTGCAGCGCTCCAACCCGGTTGCAATGTTGGTTCTTGGGCGATCGCCGCCAGCCGAAGGGACTCGGTCAGCAACCCGGTGAATACAATTACAAATACTAATGTCAGTGATAAGGTAAAACCCCGATCCAGCGTCAGTCGGGACGGTTTCTGTATAAACCGCCGGTAAGCTGCCAGGATGATGCCGGCTAACGCAGCGATGGTGAGCGTGTCCAGCATCAGCTTGAATATTAGGTAGATTGGCCCGCGCAGGAATTTGATGAAGTCAGCGTCTATGGTTGCCAGCGCCGTTCCGAAGAAGAACACGAAGAAGCCCCAGGCAATTGCCACGTGGACAAGACCCGGATAGGTCTTACTCAGAACTTTGACTTGGACGATGCCGAATTTTATCAAGCGCCATAACCGAACCAGAGGTTTGTCCCAGCGTCGCTCGGGGCGTCCAACCTGCCACCACAGGCGGATACGCCCGTAGAAACGACCTAACATCACCAAACCACAAAGTGGCAATACCACGTAAGCGAAGTAGTGCCAGATTTCGGGAATCTCCCAGAAATTAATCCGTTCGATCACAGTGACCTCCTACCCGCCCTTGGCTTCGCGAACCTTATCGGTCAGCACAGGCACAAGATCGAACAGATCGGTTATCGTTCCGTATTTGGCAATGTTGAAGATCGGCGCAGCCGCATCGGTGTTGATGGCGACGATGACGTTGCTGCCGGTGATGGCTTCGGCATGTTCCGGCGCGCCGCTGATACCTATCGCCAGATAAACTTTGGGCTTGACCGCCTTCCCCGATTTGCCGACCAACCGGCTCGTGGGCAGCCAGCCCTGGTCAACCACCGGACGCGAGGCGCATACCACGCCGCCCAAGGCCTGGGCTAGATCATCGGCCAGGCTGATATTATCCTGGGTTTGGATACCCCGCCCAACGGCAATCAATAATGGCTCTTTGGCAATATCCACATCGCCAGCTTCAGGCTCGATATATTGTTTCAGCGTCACACGTAAACCATCCAGCGCTGGCGCAGCAACCTGGGTAACTTGTGGCGGTTGTGCGCTTTGGCCTTGCTCGGGTTTGTAACCGCCAGGCACCAGTGTAATCAGCGCTGTCGGCGCGGGCAGCTCGCCTTCTGCCATGATCTTCCCGCCGCAAATTTGGCTCACGAACTTTCCACCGCTCTCGAAGTAGCGCACTGAGCCGACGAGGGGCAATCCCAAATGAGCAGATAGACCACTGGCAACATCCATGCCCACCGAAGTGTGGCCAAACAATACGGCGCGTGGCTGGTGTTCGACGGTCAGACCGGCTACCGCTTTTATGTATGCGTCCGATGTGAAATCGGCTAACGCCGGATGCTCTACAGACAACACCTGGTCAGCGGCTAAATTACCGGCAAGCCCCTGGACGTTTTGACCGAGCAGAACCGCCTCGACCTTTCCACCAGTATTTTGGGCTAACTCGTGAGCGGCTGCCAGCATGACATAAGAAATATCTGCCACCTGACCGCGCAGGTGCTCGATGATGACGAAAATATCCTGGTTCATCTGCTTTCTCCTCTCAGAGCACGCCCAATTCTTTGAATATGCCGATCAGCCGATCGGCAACCACGTCGGCGTTGCCGGAAATCATTTCCGCTTTCTCGGCGGCCTCCGGTTGGAACATCCGGCCGATGGTTGGCCCGCCATCAGGATTCAGCCCTGGCGCATCCATCTCTTCGAGGGTCGCGGTTTTCATCGCCTGGCGCACTTTGCTGATCGCAACGTAGCGCGGCGGCTGTTCGGCAGCCTGGATTCCTAAAACCGCTGGCAGCTTCAACTCCAGCTCGGCGATCAACCCGCCCGGGAATTCCTTGCGGACGATGGCCTTATCGCCATTTACTATGACGCCTGATACGTAACCGGTGTATGGCATCCCCAGGTATTCCGCCAGCAAGGGACCTAATGAGCCATCCAGATCATTATGGGCTTGGACCCCGGTCAATACCAGATCAGGCTGAAGGTCCTTGATCGTGGTTGCCAGGGTGCGTGCCAGGGCATGGTTGTTCACGCCGTTCTCGAAATCTCCAACCAACTTGATGAGCCGGTCGGCGCCTCTGGCTGAGGCGGCAAACAACATGTCGTCAACCCCTTCGGCGTTTGGGGTGATGATTGTAACTTGCCCCCCGCTGCGTTCCTTGAGCAGGATCGCCTGTTCGGTGGCATGATCGTCGAACTCGTTGATGATCAGGCGCAGCCACATCGTGTCGAGGGCAGCTCCGCTGGCATCAATGGTCAGTTCTTCGACGAGATCGGGCACAAGCTTGACTGGAACAACGATGTTCATCGGTTTACCTCCTTAGACTCCCATTGCTTTGGCTAATAATTCGGCGATATCGTTTACAACCAGCTTCCCAGCTTCTTTGATCGTTTTGGCGGCATCTTCGAAGCGAGGGGGTTCATAGGGGCAGGCTGTGGCCAGGATGTCCGCGCCTGTGGATACTGCTTCGCTCACACGCCACTCAGACAGGCGGACGTGTGCTTTTTCCCATTGAAAGCCATCCAGCCACATGCCGCCGCCCCCGCCGCCGCAGCACAGGCTATTGGTGTGGTTGTGCGGCATCTCTACCAGATCAACGCCTGGGATCGCCTGCAATAAAGCGCGTGGTTCATCGTAGACCCCATTGGCGCGGCCCA
>DYIZ01000148.1 GCA_020723385.1 Candidatus Aquidulcis sp. | reverse complement strand
GGGAAGGGGGGTAAATTGTCGAAATTGGTTTGTGTGGGTGCTTCGCGCCCACACGAACGAATTTCGTCACGTCATCTATTCTCTCGGTATTTTTCTCCATTGGGAGGCTCACTCGCCAGCAGTTCAGCGACGATCTCATCCAGGGGGCGAGAATCATCCGGGAGCGCATCTCCCATCTCTGCCAGCCAGCGATTTCCCTTTTCAACATAATCAACCTGGCAGGCCGGATGCCGGAGGGCGACAGCCAACACATCTTTTCCCAAAGCCGCCTGCCCAGTCTTGAGCAGCACACCCCCCAAGGTGATCAGCGAGCGCATCAGCATCTGTAGAGTTTGCGTCTCGCGTTCCAGGCGAACCGCCTCGATCATCTCAGCCCAGGCATCGGCGTAATCGCCTGCATCGAAGGCCATGTCGCCCAGAGCGTTGAGGCAGGCGAGGATCGTCCAATGATCCTGCAACGCCCGACTGATTTGCAGCGCCTGGCGCGTGGCCTGGCGGGCTTTGGCGTAATTTCCGAGAATGCCAGTGACCTCGCCCAGGTTGCTCAAAGCCATCGCTTCGCCCACCTGGTCGCCAATGGCCTGGCAAATCTCACGGCTTTGCTGGAACAACGCCTCTGCCGATTCGTAACGCACCAGGGAGTAGTCAACCGTCCCCAGGTTGTTGAGGAGCAAACCCACGCCATACTGGTCGCCCAGGGAACGGCTGATTTCCAGGCCTTCTTCGAATAATTTTCGGGCCTGCTCATATTCACCGACGTGACAGAGAACGTCCGCCAGGACATTCAACGGGCCTACCATCGCCTTCAGGTTCATCATCTCACGTTCTTGTGACAGGCTGGCTTCCAATACACGGCGGGCATCTTCGATTTGACCGAGCCGATAGTAAGCTCTGCCAATCAGATATAACGCCCTGGCCCGACCCTGTTTTATTCCAGCTTTCTCGTACAGCGCCAGGCTGTCTTGAGCCAGGTGCAAGCCAGGGGTATAATCGCCGCCCTGCTGAGTCAATCCACTCAACACGATCAGGCAAAATGCCAGTTCATCGAGGTCGCCCAGCCGTTCCAGGAGCGCCCGCCCCTCTTCGAGGGCGGCGCGCGACCGCTCGAACTCTCCCACACGCTCGCGCAACGCGCCCTGTCGCACGAGAAGGATACCTTTCACCCGGCTGACAGCCAAATGCTCAGGCAGATTCTCCAGGGCGCCAGAAAGCAGCGCCAGCCCCTCGCGAAAACGAGTGCGGCTGATGCAGAATTGGTACAGGCTGTCGGCGCAGCCCTCGATTTCAAAGTACCGGCCGGTAGACACAAGCCAATCCCAGGCCGCCCGGATGTTGTCGAAAGCGTCAGCGATCTCATCGAGGGCCTGCACTTGCCGGGGGCCAGTCAAATCCTGGTGATGTGCGGTAAGATACCCCGCGAAATAATGCGCATGTTTGCTGCGCGAGGCATCCGCCGAGGCAGGATCGGCGGACAGTTTTTCGGCGGCAAACTGGCGCAGCGCCTCGTGCCACTCGAAACAGCCAGAAGCTTCGCGGCGCAGGAAAGATTTATCCACCAGAGCGCTGAGATGGGCTGAAACTTCTTCCGCTACCCGTTCCGCCGCCTCGAGATCGAAACCGCCCCGGAAGACGGACAGACGGCTGAACAGGCTCTGTTCGGCTGGCGTGAGCAATTGCCACGAGAATTCAAAGGCGCTGTTCAGGCTGCGATGCCGCTCCGGCAGGTTGACCGCCGCCGCCGAGAGGCTGCCCAGGCTCCGCTCCAATTCATCGGCGACTTCCACGCACGAACGCGTCCAGAGCGCGGCTGCGGCCAATTCCAGGCCCAAGGGCAGGCCGTCGAGCATCTGGCAAATACGGATGACTGAACGCTGCTCGGTCTCGCCCAGGCAAAAATTACGCTGCACGCGGTGGGCGTGGCGCACAAATAACGCAATCGCGCTGTAACTCTCCGGAGATCGAGAGGCAACGGCTGCACTACGTGGATATGCCAACCCATCCAGCGGGTAAAGGTATTCCTCCTGTAAATTCAACCGCTGGCGGGAGGTTGCCAGGACAACGAGAGAGGGCGCGGCGTCCAAAATGTCAGCCAGCCGTTCGACGCCCTCCGGCAGGCTGCCAGAAACCAGGAATTCGCAATTATCCAGCACCAATAAGATCTGTTTTTTTCGCAGATAATTGATCAATTGGGTGATGGGCTTCTCGCGGTCCGAGAAGGTCAAGCCCAGGGCTGCGGCGATTGAGGGGAGCATAGACTGAGGATCGTCGCTCGAAGCCAGTGGGACGAAGCAGACGCCATCGGAGAACAGGCCGACCTGCTCACGGGCGGCCTCCAGCGCCAACCGGGTTTTGCCGATCCCGCCCGGCCCCAGCAGAGTCACCAATCGCTGATGGGGATCCACCAACAAGTCGTGCAGCTCCGCCAGCTCGGTCTCACGTCCGACAAAAGGAGTCAGTGAAACAGGCAGATTGTTCGGGGCCGGTGGGACCGAGGGGGTCAGGCCTGCCTGGGGCTTCTCCCCCCGGCGGATCAGCTCGAAGAGGCGATTAGTCTCTGGGGAAGGCTCCACGCCCAGATCGTCCCGCAGGTAGCGGCGGCAAGCGACATATTGGGATTGGGCCGCGCTCCACTGGCCGTCGAGCGCCAGCAGGCGCATCTGCTCCCGGTGGGCGTTTTCATCCCAGGGAGCGATTTCCAGCAAGCGGGCGAACTGCTGCCGCGCCAGGGCGTACTCGCCGCGCCGCTCGTGATATTCGGCCAGCATCGCCAAGGCTTCGATGGCCTTATGACTTAGCGCTTCGCGTTGGAGTGTGACCCAATCTTCGAATAATGAACCACCGGTGATAAACAACTGGTCGAGAAAAGCGCCTCGATAGAGCGCGGCAGCCTGCCGCAAGAGGCGTATGTTCACCCGCCCGCGGCCGTCCTGGCTCAAGTGATACTGGAATGCTGTATCAAGGGCCTGTCTGAAGGCGCGTACATCCAGCAAATCTTCGCGAGTCAGGTCGAAGCAAACTGTCTCGTTGTCGAGGAGCAGGACAGGCTGCCCGAAAGCGTCATCCGCAAGGATTTTTCGCAGGCTGGAAAGCGCCTGCCGCAGGTTGTGCAGCGCCTTGGGAGTGGGCTGATCCGACCAGAGCAGCCCGGCCAGGCTCTCACGGTGGTGAGGGCGGCCCGCTTCGACGGCAAGATAACCCAGCAGGGCGCGCAGCTTCCCGGTGAGCTGATCGGTCACCGGTTGGCCGTTCAACATGGCGCGGAAAGGGCCGAGGAGTTGGAGTTCCAGTCGAGGCATAGTCGTAATCAGATACACCTGTATTATACAGATTTTCCGCCCAATTGACGCTCGTTTGACGCCCGGAGCGTATGATGGGTTTAATCCCAAGCCACGGAAAACCCTATGAAGCCCATTCACTATGCCTATCTCTTACGTCTCTGGCAAGCCGGTACAGCCGAAAACCCGACCTGGCGCGTTTCGCTGGAAGATCCGCACACCCGCCAGGTGATTGGCTTCGATAACCTGGAAGCATTGAACGAATACCTCCAGCGGCTCAGATCTACGACAGATCAATCCCCAAAAATCCCAGACCCAGAGCGGAGAACGCTGCTATGACACACTCTCTTATCCGTCACGAGCCTTTTTGATCCTGTTCAGCCTGGCGCTCATCGTCAGCCCATTGGCAAGCCTGCCCGTTCGAGCCGCGCCAGCCGCGTCCTTCACCGTCAACCACGCCAACGATGTTCCAGACCTGAATCCCGGCGACGGTCACTGCGATGGGCAGCCTTCCGGCGGCGATCAATGCTCGCTGCGAGCGGCGGTTGGCGAGTCGAATGCTCTGGCTTGCAACAATACGATCATCCTGCCAGCCGGAGAATTTAAGATTACACCGCCCAAAAACATCTATGGCGCAGAATGATGATATACAAAGGATACCAAAGGAGGAAAACATGAAATCCTACACTTTCACCCATTCCCTGATGAGCATTTTTACCCTGCTGGCGCTGGTTGCCAGTTCGGTCATGATCCAGCCTACACAGGCCGCGCCCGCGATTACTTACCTTATCACTGAGACTGGCGACGGACATGATCGCAACCCCGGCGACGGCTTTTGCGACGCCGAAGAAGCCGGCGGGTCGCAATGCACGCTGCGGGCGGCCATCGAGGAAGCCAATGCAACCGGCTCCGCCGACGAAACGATCAGCCTGCCGGCCGGCACCTACCAGGTGAGCATGGGGACGATCGCGGTGCTCGACAAAATGACCATGCAAGGCGCCGGATCAGACAAGGTTACCATTGATGGGTCCGCGAGCACAACCGGGTTCGCTGTTCTTGACATTTCTGCCAACATGGATATCCAGGGTGTGACCTTTGCAAACTGCCGCCGGGCGATTCTCGCCAACGGCGTGAGCACCTATATGAATATCTCGAACAGCCGTTTTCAGAGTTGTAAAACCTATTCAGGATTCCAGCCTACAGCAGACGGGGGCGCAATCTATAACACGGCCAATCTAAACATAACGAACAGCGTCTTTGTTGACAATCACAGCGCAGGCGGCGGGGGAGCGATCTATAACACTGGGGATCTCACCATTGACCAGACGATATTTGACTCGAATCGCGCCGAAAACAATGAAGACGGCGGGGCAATCTACAACACAGGGGACCAATCATACGGTCAAATCAGCAACAGTTTCTTCACCGATAATAAAACAGCCTATGGATTCGGCGGCGCGGTGCATAATGAAGGCCACCTGTCCATCGAAACGACCACCTTCACTTCAAATAGCGCCAACCGCGGCGGGGCAATCCACAGTGCAACAAGCGACAATCAACTATCGATTGGATCCAGCAAGCTGTCCGGCAATTCCGCCACCGGAAATGGTGGAGGCTTGTACATCTCCACGCCTGAATACCCCGTGGAAATAATCAATTCCACCATCGAAGAGAACTCGGCCGGAACGGGCGGCGGGTTCTATCTAGAGGGCGGCACGCTGAATATCCGGCAAAGTTCGGTCGTCTCGAATACTGCCGTTACAAACGGCGGTGGGCTATTTGTTATCGGTTCGGCAACCACTCTCAACATCACTAATGCAACCATCAGCGGCAACGCCAGCCAGCAAAGCGGCGGCGGTGCGTATTTCTCGCTTGGAACAGTGTACCTGAGCAACGTCACCCTCACCCGAAATACCGCCGACGAGGATGGGAATAACGACGGGGATGGCGGCGGAATTTATGCGGAGGCGGGCACTGTCGTTCGCTTCAAAAATACCATCCTGGCCGACAACGAAGACGAATCGCTGGGAGGCCTCGCCATCGTCGCCCACGATTGCAGTGGAACCATCACCGCCGACGCCAATATACTGGTCGGCATCGGCAATCATGGCACGCTGTGTACCGTCACTGGAGCGCTCACCGGCAGCCGTATCGGCAGCTCATCTGCCCCCGTTGACCCGCGCCTGGATAACCTGGAGTTGGCTCCCAATAACACACTCGTTCACCCGCTGCACGCCGACAGCCCGGCGGTAGACGGCGGCAAAACGTGGGGCTGCACCGACCATAATGGCGACCCAGTCGCCGATGACCAGCGCGGCGAAACCCGCCCGCGCGGCCGCTTCTGCGACCTCGGCGCCTATGAATCAATATTCACGCCCCCCCTGCCGGTGATCTCGATTGACAACGATACCGTCGTCGAGGGGAATGCCGGCACTGTCACCGCTATTTTCACCGTTAGCCTCTCAGCCCCGGCCAACTGGCTGGTGCAGGTCGAATATGGCACCCAGGACAACTCGGCCACCACTGCCGGGCAGGACTATATCGCCAACTACGGTGATCTCCTGTTCGAACCTGGGCAAACCGCCCAGCCGGTATATGTGCTGGTCAAGGGCGATACAGTTGACGAAGATAACGAGGACTTCATTGTCTACCTGCACGACTCGATCAACGCTACCATCTCACCCGGATATGCTGCAATGGGGCTGATCCTCGACGATGACGGCATCAACCTGCCCACCGTCTCCATTGCCGATGCCATCGTCAACGAGGGGAATTCCGGTACCACACTGATCACCTTCACCGTTTCACTCTCAGCGGTGGCTACCGAAGATGTGATTGTGTTATACAAAACCGTTGATGGTACCGCACTTGCCCCTGGCGATTACACCGTCGCGGCGGGCAATGTGATTTTTGCCATTGGCGACATCACCCAGACCGTTACTATCAGTGTGACCGGCGATCTGCTTGACGAGGCGGATGAGACTTTCAACGTGCTGTTGACCGGTGCGGGCAACGCCACCCTTGGGGATAACCTGGCATTGGGTACGATCCTCGATGACGATATGCCAGGCTTTCTGATTTTTCTGCCACTGGTGAAGAAATAGCCTCGCGAACCAGTCCAGAGACGGTATCGGCTCGATGACCAATAATTACCCGAGGAAATAGGTTATGTACGCAGCGAATTCCCAACTCATCTTCGGTGTGATCTGTACCGCAATCTGTGCGATAGGTTTGATCCCTATCGGGGTGCTGCTGATCCTCGCCAACCTCCACGGCCGCAAGGCGTTGGATGCCGCCCAGAGTTGGCCGCGCACGACCGGTGAGATCATCCAATCACAGGTGCGCGAAAGCGCCAATGTGCTCGATGAAAACAGTGGCGCGCTCTATCTCCTGGATGTGCAATATACTTATCAGGTGGATGGGAAACCTTACACCGGTCGAAATGTCACCCTCAGCGACCCTCAGTCTTACAATACCGCAGCAGAGGCTACAGCAATTTCCAACCGCTATCTGGTGGGCAGGCAAGTGAATGTGTATTACAACCCTCAGAACCCTGCTACCGCCGTCATCGAATGTAGAAAGCCAGGCAACTTCGCCTTGTTGATTGTCGGGATTCTCAGCCTAATCTTCGCGGCCTGCATGGCATGTGCATCTGTCTCGACCCTGGCCTGGCCCTATCTGTCCCCGCAATAGATCCACGCCGGTCATCAAACCGCCGCTCCGCGTTCAATAACGCGGAGCGGCAGTCGTGATCAATACCGGATTTTCCTCCTCGTAGATGATCGCCATGTTGCCCAACACCCCCCAGGATCTCTCGAAAACGCGGTAGGGAACTTCATAAAA
The DNA here is from genome assembly GCA_020723385.1 of Candidatus Aquidulcis sp. Lineage (GTDB taxonomy): Bacteria > Chloroflexota > Anaerolineae > Anaerolineales > UBA4823 > DYIZ01. The sequence continues at coordinate 11,470 of DYIZ01000148.1, read as the reverse complement.
CTTGCCATTGCTGTTGTATCGTATCATCTTCTCGCTGTATCCGGTCAGCAAAACCACGTGCTCATAAGCCGCCACGATCGTCGTGTCGCCGTCTTCGTCAATATATTCTGCCGGGATACCTTGATACATGTTGCCGATGACCCAGGCGATGATCGGGTCATCCTCTGCCAACTCGGACTTGAGCTGTTCGAGGGTCAGTTGCTTGTAGGCGCTGGCTGGCAGGCCGTACTCTCGAAGCAGGTCAGCCACCGGGGCAGCATGGACCCCGTAGGCATACGGGGGCACCTGGCCCCATGGCCCATGCACATCGCCGACGAAGCCTTTATCGGGGTTATCGGAGAGTGGGAGTTGAAATTGGAAGTTGAATTCGTTGATATTGACGCCAAAATACGCGGCCCAATCAACAGCCACGCCCGCCTCGCATCCCAAAGGGAAATACTGATGGTGCCCGGAGATGCCAGTGATGTAGTGCTCCAGGGGTAATGTCGGCGAAGGGGTGATCGTGGGGCTGGGCGAGACGGTTGGCGTCGGGCTGTGGGTGACGGTCTGTGTTACGGAGGCAACCGGAACCGGCGAGGGCGCGCTGGCCAAAGGAGTGGCTGTAACCGTAGAAGTCGCGGCGATTGTGAGCGTCGGCGCTAAATGGGCAGCCGTTAACGACGCAGTCGCTGCCTGCGAGTCATTTCGGGAACAAGAAACGATCAACAAAAGCAGCGAGCAAACCAGTAAACAAAAGCCATTACGTTTCGGCATAAGATCGTCTGGCGCGCCTCAATCCATAGACGATCCCCACCACGGCAGCGATGAAACCCAGCAAACTGTACACATGATTCCAGGTTAGCCCGCCGGGCAGCACCGGCGTGTCGCCGCGCCAGCCCTCGAAATACAGCCGCTGCCCGCAGAACAGCAGCACATACAGCCAGAAGATGAACCCCTCGAACGGCCAGCCACGCGGTTTCCCGCTGCGGGCGACCCACCACTCGAAGCCCACCAGGATCAGCAAAATCAACAAGTTGATCAGCGCATCCACGATCTGCGTCGGGTAGCGGCTGGCCCACAGGCCGTGGTCGTCGGGCAGCCGCATCGCCAGCCAGCTATTGGTCAGCTTGCCATACGAGTCGCCCGCCAACTGGCAGCCCACCCGCACGATCGCCAATCCCAATGGGAGCAGCGGCGCAAACAGGTCGAACGACCAGCCCACCGGACGGTTGTTCCGCCTGCAATAGATCAGCCCGGCAATCGAGCCGCCGGTCACCGCCCCGAACCAGTTCTGCCCGCTCAGCCACCAATCCTGTGGAGCGGCCAGCCCGGTGAAGTGGTTGATCGTGTAGGGAATCAGCAACCCCAGGTACGCGCCCCCCAGCACACCCAACGCCAAGTAGAAGACGATATCAATGATCTCAGTGACGGTCGAGCGATACCCGCGCGCAACCGCCCGCCGTTGGGCCATCACCCCGACCGCTATCGCCGCCAGCAGATTCAGGATCAGATGCGTGCTTAACTTGTACGAGCCGATGAGGATATGAGGATACATAAGGGACCACTTATCGAATGACTACCGGCATGAACAGCTTGTACACCACCAGCGTCTCCTCGCTGTCGCTGTTATTGGACAAAACAGGGTCAGGCAGCGCGCCCGATACGCTGGCGGTATTGACCAGCATACCCGTCTCGCCTGTGAGCAATGGTATCGTCACAACCAGGGTTTCCCCGGCCCCCAGAGTTCCTAACTCACAGTCGAGGGGGTTGACTCCGCTGCACAACCCCTGCCCCAATGAAAACCAATTTCCATCAACCTGCATAACCTCCAACGCAGGCGAATACGCAGCGTCCAGGCTGGACAGCGTCACCCGATACTGGAAGAAGCGCGTGTCTGGCAGCGTCAGGGCAGCCTGAGTTGCGCCGGAATCGCTGAAAAAGCTGGCAGAAGCGCCATCCAGACCGGCGAAATCTTCGCCAGAGCAGGCCGGATCGTCACAAGCGCGCACCTGGAAGCCCAACCGCAGCGCCCCGCGCAGGTACAAAGCCTGCACCTCACTCGCCGAGAGCGCCCGCCCATAGATAACGAACTCGTCCAGCAGGCCTCTGAAACGCGATTCGCCGCTTTGCGGAATGCTGAAACGAATATCGGTCGGAGTCAGGTTAACCGGCCCGGTTAAGTCGCTGTCCAACGGGATGCCATTGACGTAGCTGGTCAGCATCCCAGTGGAGGCGTCGTAAGTGGTGACCACCGCCGCCCACTGCCCCGCAAAATCTGCGATATTGAACTGATTTTGCACTGCCGAGCGGAAGCCGTACTGGGTACTACCATCCGAATTGATCAACCAGTGCACCGACCGACCGCCGATGGGTTTGCCCATCTCTACCAGCCATTGGCGGGATGGCTGCGGCTGGTATTTCATCCAAAAAGCCACGGTAAAGCTGGTATTGCTGACCAGCCCGGAGGGCATGACCGCTTTCAGGTAATCGCTGCTCCCGTCGAAAGCCAGGGCATTCTCGAACATCGCATCGCTGCTCGAGGTTGGGCAAGCGTCGTACCAGCACAACAGCGGGTAATGTCCCCACGCTCCGCTGGCCTCTTCGCTCGTTCCGGCGAAAGCGCCGGTGTCAGCGAATGCAGCCGCCCCGGATGGCTCGTCGAAATGCCATAACGCCAGGTTGCCGCTCATATCGGCAGAACCGGCGGGATACTGCTCCGCCTGGCCCCAATCGGGCAGCGCCAATCCGTAGGGGCCAAGCGGATTCCAGATCAGGCTGTACCAGTCGAAGATCTGCCCGGCATCCATGATGCGGGAGGTAAATTCACCGCTGACCGCGCTGGTCACCTCCCCGGTCAGCTCCAACCAACCATTCGCCGCGTCCCATTGGGTTCCAGAGAAAACCCCGCCCCCGAAGCCGGCAGCCAAGTCGTCATTATCAATCAAGTCGGGTGATGGAAACGAAAGCGAATCTGGCAAAGTTTCGGTCAGCGCCGTATCGAACGACGGCCAATCCGACGAGTTGGCGATCACCAGAGTGTAGGTCAGTAGTGAATAGGGGGCTACCGGGTCAGCCGAATCGCTCTTGACCACCGAGAGGTCGGCCTGGGGGAGCGGCGCGGCCCATAATTCGTAGCCATAGATGCCCTCCGTGGCGGCGAAGAAGATGCGGCTGCCGGTTACTGCGAATTGGAGGGGGTAGCCGCTGCCTCCGCCGGGGTAAATATCTTGCGCCAGCACGGTACCGGCAGCCGTGCCGTCGCTGACCCACAATTCATCCCCATGAACGCCATCGTTGGCCGAGAAAAACAGGAAACCGCCGGCGCTGCTCAAGCCGGACAGGGCAGAGCCAGCGGGGCCGGGGTTGATATCGGCTACCTGCCAGGTGCCCTGGGGCGTGCCATCGCTGCGCCACAGCTCACGACCACCTTCGGTTCCCACCGCGCTGAAGTACAAGATGCCGTTGAGGTTGGTCAGGTTTTCGGGCCGGGAGCTGCCTGGGCCAGGGATAATATCCTGCACCATGAAAGTGCCGGTGTAGGTACCGTCGCTGCGCCACAGCTCGTAGCCGGTAGTATAGGTAAACACGTTGAAATATAACAAATCCCCCGAGGCGGCCACTGGCCATGGAGAGTTGGGGAGGGTGGCAACGTAGGCTGCGCCAGCGGGGCTGCCATCGCTGTACCAAAGCTCCACTGGCCCGCCCTCATCATCCCATTCCGGCGCGCCATTCGCCGCCCGCTCTTCGGGAGGCGCAGCGCCAAGCTCTTCATCAGGCGAGATCGTAAAGAACAGGCCATTGCCCTCCACCGCGTAGGCGCTGTTCATCCAGTTCGGGAGGGTTAGCACCGGCAGAGTCGTTTCTGGCGTTCCGCCGGTAGCCCATAACGTATGACTGACGCCGTCATAGACCCCAAAATAAACGCTGCCGCCAAAACGAATCAGGTTATATGGGTTCGAGCCGATGGTCCCGCTGACGATATCCATTAGCAGCAGCGTCCCGGTGGGCGTGCCATCGCTGACCCATAGCTCTTCTCCGTGAACGCCATCGCGCGCCGAAAACACAACTTTGTCGCCGAGAGATGTCAGGTAATTATCAAACGAACTCAGCCAGCCAGGATAAATATCTTTGAGCATGAGCGTGCCGGAGGGTGTGCCATCGCTGGCCCACAGTTCTTCGCCGTGGCTATCGTCATGAGCGGTGAATATCATCCGGTTGCCGGCCGGGGTAAAGAATCTCGGACCGCCGCCGCCCGAGCCGGGGTAGGTATCCGCCAGTAAAAGCGTGCCGGTCGTTGCGCCATCGCTGGTCCATAATTCTTCGCCAGTGATCCCGTCATCGGCCCGGAAATATACCCGGTTGCCAACCGCGGTGATCGCGGCGATATCCGAAGCGCGCGGCACATCGTAGAGATCGGCGACCATGAAAGTGCCGGTGTACGTCCCGTCGCTGCGCCACAACTCCTGAGCATGGCTCTCATCACGGGCGGCGAAGAGCAGGTATCCGCCTGCGTCGTACAAGTTGTAAGGAGCGCCGTTCTGCAAGCCAGGATTCATATCTTTGACCATCTGGGTTCCGCTCACCGTGCCGTCGCTGGCCCACAGTTCTTCGCCATAATCACCCGCAGCAGCCGCGAAGTAGAGCAGGCCGCCGGAGGCGGTCATGCGCACGGGGCCGCTCCACATTTCTGGAGCCAGATGGATTACGTATGTGCCAGTGAGCGTGCCATCGCTGCGCCACAGCTCAGGATAAGAGACATCATCCCTGGCCGAGAAATACAGGATGCCCCCCATATCTTCCAGGTCATAGGGGTAGGAGCCATAGATACCGTGGTAGATATCCATGACCATTACCGTGCCGCCGGGTGTGCCATCGCTTTTCCATAATTCATCGCCGGCCACACCGTCGTTGGCAGAAAAATACACCGTGCTGCCTATAACATGCAGCTTCGATGGCCCACTGTACCCGGCAACGGGGTTGATATCTTTTACCATCATCGTCCCGCTGGGTGCGCCGTCGCTGATCCACAATTCCTCGCCATGCACGCCGTCATTGGCGGTGAAAAACAGCAAATTACCGGCTGTTATCAAGTTACTCGGCCACGAGCTTTCGGCGACTGGGTAGATATCCATAAGCAGCGTGGTTCCGGCGGCTGTGCCATCGCTGACCCATAGCTCTATGCCATGCAGCCCGTCATCGGCTGTGAAGAACAGCTTGCCATTCGCTACGGCCAGGTTTCTGATGTTGTAGAAATTCCCACCGCCAGGCTCGATGTCCTTGACCAGGGTTGTGCCTTCCGGAGTGCCGTCGGTGCGCCAAAGCTCGACGCCGGTGAGTGAGTCGTAGCCGCCGAAATAAAGGAGTCCGTCGAAGATGGCAGAGTTGGCAAAGCCTAATGAATAGCCGTCGCCGCCAGGATCCAGATCCTTGACCAGGGTTGTTCCCTCCGGCGTACCATCGCTGCGCCACAATTCCTGGCCATGGTCGCCGTCATCAGCCCAAAACAACAACCAGCCGTTCAATTCATAGAACGCGCCCGGATAAGATTTCCCCACGCCGGGCCAGATGTCTTTGACCATCCAGGTTCCCTCGGCTGTGCCATCCGTGCGCCATAGTTCGGTTCCCAGATCATTACCAGCAGCAAAATAGGTAATGCCTCCCACGGTTAAAAAGTTATTGGGCCAGCTGTTGGACAATGGGTCATCGCCGGGAGCGATATCCTTGACGAGAGCAGCCGGCCCGCTTGCCGGCAGCTTCGCTGTGACCGGGGGTTGAACCGGCGCGGCGGCCTCCACCTGCTGGGCGACCGCCAATCCTACCCAGGTTGCAGCCAGGCTCAGCGCTGCGGTCACAGCTAACAATAGAAACAGAGACCGATTGAACAACGCCATAGATCGTTTCTCGGAAATTACATTCAATCCGCCTTGCCTTTCCATTGTACGCCTCCTCGATCATCACAAAAGTTTGTCAAGACTGTATAAACTCTCCAAACCCATGCGGTGTGCAGACCAGCGAGATCGCCTCCCCCGTTTGACAACCCTACCCCTCAATGATACACTGAAAACCATGATTCTCCAAAGGCTGTTGGGCAAGATCGGATCGCAGCGCCTGCTCAAGCTGGCTTTTCGCCTGCGCCCAGAAAGCGAGCTGCTCATCTTCAACGGCCAGCGCATCACCCGCCGCCAGGCTTTTGCCGACATCCAGGCGCTGGGCGGCGGATTGCAGAGTCTGGGCATCCAGCGGGGAGACCGCATCGCCACCATCCTGCCCGCCTGCCCGGAAGCCGTCTACACCATGTTCCTGCCCCAGATGATGGGATCAGTGAACGTGCCGCTCAATCCGCTGCTCAGCGAGCGCGAGTTGGCGCACATCCTGGCCGACTGCGGCGCATCCGCCGTCGTAACAACCCGGCGCTGGCTGGGGCAGGATTACCCCGCCATGCTGGCCCGGCTGCTCCCGCAACTGCCCAATCTACGCACCATCCTCGTGGACGATACCGCCGAGGGCGACGGGCGCACATTCTACCCCTTGCGCGAGGTGCTCGCCTGGAACAAGCCACTGGCCTCGCCCCGCATCACCGGCGAAGACCTGTCGCTGATCACTTATACCTCCGGCACCACCGGCTTGCCAAAAGGCGTGATGCACAACCCACGGCGCAACTTCAGCCTGGCCGTGCGCTCGGTCAGCCCGCGGCTGGATATGAGCCTGATGCGCTGCCTGCTGCTGCCCTTCCCACCCTACCATTTTGGCGGCATGTTGGGCGCAGTAGCGGCGCTCATCGGGGGTGGCAAGATCGTGCTGATGGATCGCTTCGACCCGGCGCAGATGCTCGACCTGATCCAAAAAGAGCGCGTGACCCAGGTTGCTGGCTCCCCCACGATGTACCGGCTGATGCTCCTGGCCGCGCAGGGAAGGCAGTTCGATCTGTCTTCATTGCGCCGGGTGACGTTCTCCTCCGAGCCTTGCCCCCCCGAGTTGGCGCGCGCCATCCATGAACGATTCCAGTGCAACATAGAAAACATCTACGCCACCACCGAGAGCATGGTCATCTCGTGGACAGGGCTGGATGACGACTGGGAGATCGCCGCGGCCACGGTGGGCAAACCCGCGCCGGGGGTGACGGTGCGCATCGTTGACGACCAGCGCCAGCCGTTGCCTGTGGGCGAACGCGGCGAGATCGCCGTGCAGACCTCGCAGATGATGCTCGGTTACTACAACGCCCCCGAGCTGACCGCTCAAGTGCTCGACGCCGAGGGCTGGTATTACACTGGGGATATTGGGACGCTCAACCAGGATGGCTATCTGCGCCTGGAGGATCGCAAGAGCGACCTCATCATCCGCGCCGGGCAAAATATCTTCGCGGCGGAGGTCGAGATGCTGCTGATGACACATCCCCTTGTCCGGCGCGCGGCTGTGGTAGGCGTCCATCACCCGCTGGTAGGCGAGGCGCTGTGGGCTTTTATCGAACCCCATCCAGGGGCGGCGCTAGAGGACAGCGCGCTGTCCTCTAGCGCCGCGCTGTTCCCTAGCGCCGCGCTCACCGCCCGCGAGATGCTGACTCACTGCCGGGGGCAGATCGCTCCCTTCAAAATCCCCGAGCAAGTGCGTTTCGTCGAACGCCTGCCGGTCACCGCCACCGGGAAAATCCAGAAATTCAGGCTGCGCGAGCTGGCGCAGGAGGAGATGCATCGTGCCGAGACCCATCGAGCCGGGCCAGATGGCATCACGCCATCTGGCGCCAATGTCATTTGAGCAATTCCGGGCGCTGGTTGCCGACATTCTCGAAGTGGATGCCGTGAAAGTCACGCCGGAGGCGTATTTCGTCACCGACCTGGGGGTAGATTCGGTCAAGCTCGTGGAGGTCGTGCTCCAATTGCAAGCTATGGGGTTAGAATTGACGCCCGATCTGGTGTGGCGCATCCAGACGGTCGGCGACGCTTACCGGTATTACCAGGAACAAGCCCGCCGTGATCCCTGATCTGCTGTGGCGCTGCCCGCTGTGCACCGCGAACGACGCGCTGACTCACCATCAACGCTGGCTGCGACCTGAGACAGTGACATGCACCGCCTGTGGCGGGCAGTGGCGAGTGCGGAGGGCAGTGGGCGATAATTTCTATCTCAAGCTCGTAGCGGCGGCTTCAACCATCGAAACGGAGCGGCTGAAGCCGCTACTACGAACCGAGCGATCAATCACCGATTGGTACGACCTGATGAAACAAACCGTGCGGCTGGATTCCATTCACGATCCACACATCGCGCTGGCCGACGGCGAGGCGCTATACCTGGCATCGGGGGAGGCCAAGCTATGGGCAGGCGAGCAAGCCTCACAGGTTTTGAAAACCTGTGAGGTCTCGGCCGAAACCGGCCGGTTGTTCCTGACCAACCGGCGCATGCGCTGGCAGGGTGAAAACCAAATGCTCGATTTCGAATTGCGGCAGGTGAATGGCATTTACGCAGTGGTCAACCTTGAGCTGGCGGTCGCCGCCGGGCTGCGGTTGTACCAGATCCGATTTGCCAATGAAAGCCCGCTCAAATGGGTGACCTACGCGGAGCTCGTTGCCCAAAAGGTGCAGGCTGAGAGTGGGCATGTGATTCGGACATCACATTATTGAGCACACTGCAAAAAAATCATTCACCGCAGAGACGCAAGTGCGCCGAGTGTATAAAATTGTGGGTCTTCAGGAATTGCTGTGAAAACAAGCACCCTGGGCATAGTCGAAGGGTGCGGCGCTTCATCACCAGCGACATGCTTCGACTACGCTCAGCATGCCTATCCCGCTATGAACGGAAGGGCCAAAATTGTTTTCTCTGCGCTCTTTGCGTCTGCGGTTATATCCTTTGGGCTTTGCAACCACAGATTTGCCCACAAGGGGCCAGGCTACACAACCGACATATTCAGTTTGATTACAATGCTCGACTCATTCAAACAACGCATCCACTACTCTCGAAAAATTGCACTTCTGCGGCTGGCGCGGCTGCTGGGCGGGGAGCGATTGCTGCTGGCGCTGGCGCGAGTGTTCTACCGATTGAAGGTTGAAGGGGAATCTACCATCCCAAAGAGCGGCGGATGCCTGGCTGCCTTCAACCACGTCTCGACGATGGCCGATGGGCTGGTATATCTGGTCGTTCATCGCCGCCGCCCGGATGCCTATTTGTTTACCCAGGGATTGGTCAGCGGGGTGATTGTGGGCTTGCTGGATGCGATCGGCATCTCTCAGCCGGTGGAACGCGTGCTGCCCACCGATAATCGTCCTCAGTTGTCAGTGGATTACCTGCTGCGCGCCCGCCAGATTCTGCTCGATGGCGGCTGCGTGGTCATCGCCCCCGAGGGGGAGCTGACCTGGGATGGGCGGCTGCAATCCCCGTTAGCGCCGGGAACTGCCTGGCTTGCCCTGCGCACGGGTGCGCCGATCATCCCGATAATCTCACGGGGCGGCTATGATGTGCAGCCAGTCTGGCAAATGGACAAAACACGGCTGACCGGGCGGATTCGCATCCGCGCCGGCCAGCCGTTGGTTTTGTGCGAGCAGCCGCTCGAAAGGGTCAACGAGGCTGCGCTGCGTGACGCCAACCAGCAATTGTGGGAGGCGATGGCGGGGTTGTTGGCCGATTAATTATCGCAGGCTAAAGCCTGCACTCCAAACTTCGACAATTCCCGGACTGCGGGCTTCAGCCCGCCAACCGTTGCAGGCTAAAGCCTGCACTCCAAAGAAGCGTATTAATTCCTCCGCACGATGGGTAAATAGAGTTCTAATTGCGACGGCACGCCTCCGGTGACGGTGACCGGCAGCCAGCCGTCGGTGTTATCGTAATAGCGCAGGTCGGACGCGCCGACGGGCTGTACTTCAACCGAGCTGCCCATGACGCCAGTGAATGTATTCGCGGCTTGGATGGCGATCACCAACTCGATGCTGCTCTCACCGGGGATGTCGCTCACCTGGCAGGTGATCTCCCCCCCGGTACGCGAACACCCTGCGGGTAACACCGCTCCCCCAATGGCTGAGGCTGGCGAGAGCGTCTGTGTGACGATGGCATCCTGGTCAAGCGTCTCGAAGTTGGTCACGGTCAGCGTGAAGGTTACCCAATTCCCGGCGCTGATCTCCGATGTGCTGGCGATCTGGCCGATGCCGAGGTCAACGACCGGGCATCCTGCCGGGTCGGGCAGTACGTCTACCAACGTCCAGGCATGCGCTTGAATGGAGGGAGTTGTGACCATGGTAGCCGTCAGATAAATTGTGTCTTGAATGTGCGTGCAAGTCGGCAGCCCGCTGGCAACGATTTGTAAATTGTCGTCGTAGCTGGCCCACAGATCATTACCGATTGGCCCGACGGTGAGCTGCGTGATCGGGTTGCCGCTCAAATCCTTCCAGGTGTAATTCCAACCCTGGGTCGAGGCAACCGGCGAAAGCTGTAGAGTTTGGGTCACCTGGCTCGTGTGGAGCAAAGAGTAGGGGATCGTAAGGTCGCTCTGCTGTGTGGAGGTGTAGACGACGCTGCCGTAGGGACCAAAGGAGGCGATGACCGGCCCCGGCTCTAACACCAACATGATATTGGTCGAGACCGGGCGGGCGCAAGTGATCGAATCGTTGGCAACGAACTGGTCTGCGCCGAAGAGTTGCAAGGCAATTTCTTGAGGGGCAGTCAGCGGCGCAGTCGAGCAGGCGGTGAGCTGGACCTCGCAGTGATTGCAATAATCGGAGCCTTTGAAATCTAACACGTAATGAAGAGACCCGAAAACATCCTGGAAATTGGTTGCTTGCGTTGGGATCTCGGCCATCCAGTCGCCGGGAACAGGCACCAACCCCTGCCAGCGCGTGCCCTGCGGCGGGGGCATGAGTGCGGTCAGTTGGGCGGCTAGTTGCTGGCTAGGAGTGATCGGCACCGACAGATAGTGGGGGATTACCCCATCGTTCCAACTGATGAAAATATTTTGGGTGGGGCTATAGGTTAAAGTGCCCGGCTCGGATGCGCCCGGCGCTTGCGGCACCAGCACGCCAAAACCGGCGCTTCCCTGGGCAAGAAAGTCATTCAGCGCCTGCATATCTTTATCGCTGGCCGTAAAATCATTCTCACGGAAATCATGCCAGCGCTCGACGATCCCATCGCCATAACCCATCTGGTCGCGAGTGACTCCCGATCCGCCGTAATGATCAGAGCCGGTGCCGCAGTCGCAAGCCCAGCCGGTAATTACCGCAAAAATAGCTATGCCCATTAACACCAATATTTGAAGGGATGCTCGATGGTTGGCTGAGATCATGGGGGACTCCTTTCGAGAAAAGAGAATGAAATATCCGGGATGATATTGATTTGATAAACGTGCTGCACCCCCCTTCCCCCGATGGCTCAGGGTAAAAGATCAGGGCGCTTAACGCGGACTGCTATCGGTCTATATGATTATAGAGAAATTCGGCGGTGAAATCAACAGGCAATCGAAAAGGTGTGCATGTCAGTTTTGGGGCGAGTTATAGGCGGTTTGCCAGCGGGTATCGAA